>CAZIUJ010000052.1:0-10753 GCA_964542345.1 uncultured Alistipes sp. | reverse complement strand
GGAGAACCGCATTTTCGAAATCCGCACCGCCAAAGGGCGTCTGCTCTACCGCATCAACACCATCGAGCAGGAGTGGGTCCTCGCCAACCTCGATGCTGGGGGGTCGGAGGCCGCGCCGGCTCACGCGGTCGTTCCCGAATCGCAGCAGAAGCGCTACCTGCTCGCCAACCGCTACTTCCGCGACCGCTTGCCGGCGGAGGACTATGCCGTGCTGATGCAGGCCC
This sequence comes from uncultured Alistipes sp., assembly GCA_964542345.1. GTDB lineage: Bacteria > Bacteroidota > Bacteroidia > Bacteroidales > Rikenellaceae > Alistipes. The sequence continues at coordinate 10,529 of CAZIUJ010000052.1, read as the reverse complement.
AGCGACTGGAGACGTTGGCCGCCTCCTGCATGGAGCGTTACTGCGCGAACCACGCCGAGCTCCTCCGGCTGGCCGGCGACTACCGGGCCGCCGCGACCGAGGAGCAGGCCGTGCCGCTTTTCGACCGCTATCGGGCGCTCGAAGCGGCGAACGGCCGGCTGGCCGATTCGCTCGCCGTGGTCTGGAACTTCATCTACGACAACAAGAGCTTCGCCTACGACTTGCTGCTGGATCAGCTCGGCGAGGAGGAGATGCTCGCTCTGCAGGAGCGGAGCGCCGCCGAGACGGCCCGGTCGCTGGCCGAGCTGGCCGGTACGACCGCTTCGGACGAGGTTGTCGACTACGTACTGCGGCGGCAGTCGATCGTCGACTACGAAACCTCCCTGGCCGCCCTGCTGGGCTTCTCGCAGGCCGCCGATTCGCTGCGCGGGGTCGCCGTGCGGCTTGCGTCGCTCGACTTCCGCCTGCCCCGCGTGGAGATCGAGGAACGCTACTTCCTGGAGTACGACAGCGTGGCCTTCTCCGCCACGCCCCGTTATACGGCCCAGCATCCCATTCCCGAGTGCCGGGTTTACGCCCGGGGCACGATCTACCGCGTCCTGCTCGGAACGTTCACCGCGAAGCGGCCGCCGACGGTCTTCCGCGGGGCATATCCCCTCTTTTATCAGGTCGACGGGCAGGGCCGGTGGTGCTACTATGCCGGCGGCTTCGCCACGCGCCGCGAGGCCGAGGAGGCGCAGGCCCGCCTGAAGAAGCGCGGCTTCGCCCGTCCCGAAATCGTCGTCTGGCGCGACGGCCTCTCCCGTAACGTCTCGGTCGACGGCGATCCCGGAGAGGGCGTCTTCCGCATCGAGATCGCCGCGGCGGAGGGGCTTCCGGACCAGGTGCGCGATGCGATCGCGGCGGCAGCTCCGGGGGCGGGACTTTCGCGCGCCGGGCAGAAGTTCGTCGTCGGGCCTTTCGACGAACGAACCCTCGCCGGGCAGGTGGAGAGCGCCGTGCGCCGCGCCGCTCCCGATCTGGAGATAAAAATCGTCGAAGCGGCCGAATAATCGGAAAATTTCGCTATCTTTATAGCGCTAAGCAAATACCTTGTTTCCCATGAGCATGTGCTATATCGCGATTCTCGTTCTGCTCGGCCTCTTTTTCCTGGTTGCCGAGCTTGTGCTGCTGCCCGGCGTTTCGGTCGCCGCTCTCCTGTCGCTGGTCTGCGACGGCTGCGCGATCTACCTCGCTTTCAGCGACTACGGCCTTTCGGCCGGACTGCTCGTCCTCCTCGCCGTCGTCCTGCTGTCGCTGGCCGCCACGGTCCTCTCGCTGCGGGCACGCACGTGGCAGCGTTTCTCGCTCCGGCAGGAGATCCGCTCGTCGTCGATGCCGCGCCCCGAGGAGGAGCTGCATGTCGGCGACCGGGGCACGACCCGCTCGCGTCTCTCGCCGATGGGCAAGGTCGAGATCGGCGGCCGCCTCTACGAAGCCAAGTCGCTGGATGCCTACGTCGATCCCCGCCGTGAGGTGGAGGTCGTGGGCTTCGAGAACTTCAGCGTCATCGTCAAAACTATCGATTAAATAATTGCATACTATGGATTTTCAACTCGGCTTGATCGCACTGATCGTTTTCGTAGCCCTTTTGGCCGTCTGGCTCGTCTTCTACTTCATTCCCGTGGGCCTGTGGTTCTCGGCGCTGGTTTCGGGCGTGAGAATCAGCCTCCTGCAGCTCATCCTCATGCGCTGGCGCAAGGTGCCCCCTTCGACGATCGTCTCCTCGATGATCGAGAGCACGAAGGCCGGCCTGAGCCTCGATCCCAACGAGCTGGAGGCGCACTACCTTGCCGGCGGCAACGTCTCCAACGTGGTGCATGCCCTCGTCTCGGCGCAGAAAGCCAACATCCTGCTCGACTTCAAGATGGCGACGGCCATCGACCTGGCGGGCCGCGACGTCTTCGAGGCCGTGCAGATGTCCGTGAACCCGAAAGTCATCAACACGCCGCCTGTGGCCGCCGTGGCGAAAGATGGCATCCAGCTCATCGCCAAAGCCCGCGTTACGGTGCGTGCCAACATCAAGCAGTTAGTCGGCGGCGCCGGCGAGGAGACCGTTTTGGCGCGTGTCGGCGAGGGCATCGTCTCGTCGATCGGCTCGGCCGCGTCGCACAAGATCGTGCTGGAGAATCCCGACTCCATTTCGCGCGTCGTTCTCGAAAAAGGCCTCGACGCCGGTACGGCGTTCGAGATTCTTTCGATCGACATTGCCGACATCGACGTCGGCAAGAACATCGGCGCCCAGCTGCAGATCGACCAGGCCGAAGCCGACAAAAACATCGCGCAGGCGAAAGCCGAGGAGCGGCGTGCGATGGCCGTGGCCCTCGAACAGGAGAACAAGGCCAAAGCGCAGGATGCGCGGGCCAGCGTGATTCTGGCCGAAGCCGAGGTGCCGCGGGCCATGGCCGAGGCGTTCCGCAGCGGCAACCTGGGCATCATGGACTACTACCGGATGAAGAACATGATGGCCGACACGACGATGCGCGAGTCCATTGCGCAGGGCGAGAAGAAGTAGTCGCCGCCGGCCCGTTCGCTCGGGAACTGAAAAAGGAGCTGCCCTTTCGGGGCGGCTCCTTTTATGTTTTTGCGGAGGGCTGACTTTGCACCTTTTCAGTAAACTTCTTCCGGCAGCGTCTCCCCCACGGGGTCGCCCTGCAGGTCGTCGCGCCAGCGGATGGAGGCGTGCGTGCCGTCGCAGTAGGGTTTGTTGGCCGACTGTCCGCAGCGGCAGACCACCACACGGTTGCGGCGTTCGTAGAGCCGCCCGTCTTCGCGTCGCATCGGTATGCCGCCGCGAATCCAGAGGCCGCCGCTCGACCCGATCGCAAGGTCTTCGATCAGCCCGAGGCTCGGCTCGAAGCGAAATTCGTAGGGCTTGCCCGTCTCCTTGTCCCACGCCGTCAGGCGTCCGCTCGGACACATCGAGGCTTCGCGGATGGCCAGCCGGCGCGCTTCGGGGTCGGACGACCGCTCGGTCAGGCTCCAGGCGTCGCCATGCGGGTGGCAGAAGCGCGCGAAGACGCAGTAGGCCGGGTTGTCGCTCATGCGGAGCGTGCCGCCCTCGATGCGCTCCGCACCGTCGAGCAGCGGTTGTTCCGGAGCCGTCAGCTCGGGGTTCCACTCGGCCCGGGCGTGGGCACCGTCGCAGTAGGGCTTGCGCTTCGACGCCCCGCAGCGGCACAGGGCCGTGGGTTCCGACTCCGTGGAGAAATGTTTGCCCTCCTGGAAATACCAGCTCTCGTTGTCCGGGTCGGGCATGATGAACTGCTCGCAGAAAGGCGGGCGTCCGTAGACTAAGTAAGGCCCTTTTTCCGTTACGGTGATGCCGTAGGGCATCTCCCCGGGCAGGGGCTGCGGTTCGTTTTTGAGTTTCGACATACTTGTTCCGACTTGGTTCCGTTTGCCGCAGGGAGGGCAATAATTGTTCCCGAATGCAAATTATCGGCCGGCGCCAGTAGGATTATATCCGCTTTTTTGATACCTTTGTCTCTCCGAACAGATACGTTGAACAGGATGAAAAGATTCGCAACCATCGCGTTTGCCGCTGCCATTGTGGCGGCTTTCGCGTCGTGCAGCAAGGACAAGGAGCCGGGCAGCATCCGTTTCGAGCGTGCGGCCCTCTACCTGGTGCCGGACGAGACGGCGACGGTCGGTTTCTCGCTCGACAACATCAAGCCCGGGACGCTCTCTGTCTCCTCGAAGCCCGAGGGCTGGGAGCTCGTTTCGGTGGATCCCGCCGCCCGGACCCTCTCCGTTACCGCTCCTGCGGCTTCCGCATCGGAGGCGGCCGCGTCGGGGTCGGTCGTGCTGCGCGGAATCTCTGCCGGCGATGCTTCGAGCGTTACGGCTACCCTGTTCGTCGGCGTTGTCCCGACGGTCGACCTGAGCGATCGGCCGGCCAACAGCTACCTGGTGAACCGGCCGAAGACCCACTACCTGTTCGATGCCCGACACAAGGGCGACGGTGTTTCGGCCTTGGCCACGGAGTGCGTCGAGGTGATCTGGCAATCGGCCTCCGGACTGGTGGAGCATCTGCAGCTGCTCGACGGCAAGGTTTCGTTCTACGTCGGTGCCGATAGCAACGATGCGACCCGCAGCAAGGAGGGCAACGCCCTGATCGGTGCCCGCGATGCTGCCGGCGAGCTGTTGTGGAGCTGGCACATCTGGGTTTCGAACTACGATCCCGAGGCGGCGGAGGGGAAGGTTCTCTTTAACGGCTGTACCTTGATGGCCCGCAATCTTGGGGCCCGGGCGAATGCCGATGCTTCGGAGGCGGAAATCCTCGCCTCCTACGGCCTCTACTACCAGTGGGGCCGCAAGGAGCCTTTCATCGGTCCAAATGCCTACAATGCGGCCGGCGGTTCGTCGGCTTTCCTTTATGACGGCTCCGGAAGCCGGGTCTACCTGAAGACCGCCGCGGCGGATGCCGAAACCGGCACGATGGATTATGCCGTGGCTAATCCGCTGACGTTCCTTACCGTTGCGGAGAAAGACGCCGACTGGCTGCAGGAACCGGCCTCGGCCGTGCGCTGGTCGGACGACGCCAAGACGCTTTGCGATCCCTGTCCCTATGGGTGGAGGGTCGCTCCTGCCGCGGCTTTCCGCAACCTCACGATTGCCGACGATCTCGGGGCCGACGGTGCCGATTACGCTTCGAAATACGGCTGGACCCTCACCGACGGCACCTCCCGGTCGCTTTTCATGGGTGCGGGCCGCCGCAGCTGGTGCGATGCCTCGGTGCAGAATTACTTCGACGAGTCGCTGCTGTCGCGGGCTTCGGAGATGCAGCCCTGGGTCGGCTATTACTGGACGGGCGCTGCCGACGGGGAGCTCTCCGCCGCGTTCTGCTTTTGGTTCAAGGCCGACGAGGTTGCGGCCAGCGGCCTCTGGAACGACCGCCCGATGGGCCGCGCCAACGGCATGCAGGTGCGCTGCGTTCGCATGGAGTAACGCGAAATCTTTGTTCTATAGGGCGAACCCGAAACGTCGGGTTCGCTTTTTTTCTAAGTATAGTAAGAGCTATTGAAATATCCCGTTTATAGTGGAAAGGTTCGTTGCTGGTTAAACGAATCAAACGAGAGATAATTTATTTTATAATAGAGCGAAAATAATGAAAAAAGCAACCGAAAGGTTGCCTCTAAATTTTATATTACTCAAATATTTTAGATGGAATTACATAATTTACTTGCCCATAAAGAAACTTAATAGGATGGAACGAATACTGCAATGTCCCCGTATCCGTATTTAATGTCGAAGACATTATCAACCGAATTTTATCCGTATTGTTATTGTCTTTATATTTTTCAACGCATTTTTTGAATTTTTCCGCAATCGTTTCTTTACTTTCAAGCAAATTCGGGAAACGGTCTGCAATAGTTTTGAACCATTCGTCGAAAGTATTTTCGCAATCTACATAGGTAATGAATTTTCGCAATTTGAATTCGACCGGAGATATATTGTTCTGAATATTGTCTTTATTATGATCGATTTCGAAAATCAGAACCGGAGTATCTTTAATGCTGTACTTCTCATTTCCATATAGGCGTTTTATCAATACGCCGTCGCCATCTTTGATATTTTCTTCAGACATGGAATTTCCATTGACTATGAATATTTCATAGTCATCCGGATTTATCAATGTGTCATTTACTGCGAATCGTTTATTTTTCAGAACATCTTTTTTGTCTATGGTGGCAGGATAAACATAGGCCCAATTTACTTGCCCGGCCTTTACGGTTCGATATGTCTTTTTTCTTACGGGCGGTTTATTGCACCACAGCAAAGACATTAGAACAATGAATAAGATGGCTACTATAAGAATAAAAAGATAGGTCATTGCCTTTGGTTTTTAGTCAAATCTATAACTTGTATGGTTTGCGGCTGGCTCAATACGATACTCAGATATTTGATAATAATGAAACATATCCAAGTCAATGCAAAAAAGACCAATCTTAGACATAGACAAGCAACAGTAGTTGTAAACATCAAAAATACTGCCACCGATGCTAAAAATATAAGGTTGAATATAAAGCTGCTTTTTAGATGTTCTTGGCGGATTTCAGAGGTAAATACAAGATAGGCCTCATCGATCAGATGAACCACAACAACCATAACCAATGGAAACAAACACGACTGGTTGACCATAGGTAATTCTTTTATGAAAGATATGTCTCCTTGTGTAACCAATGCCGGGAAAGTTGCTGCCAACATTAGCAGGGCCCAAAAGAAAACATATAGGAATGCTGCTGTTTTATCTGAGGAAAAATGTTGTTGCATTTTTTATAAAAAAGAGAATATTTAATTTGCAAATGAAATTTTTTTGTGTATAGGAGCTGTCTTTGTAGATTGCAAAGGTAATGATTTTTTATGGATTAGCTCTTATTGAGGAAGAATTTTCCATTTTTGTTCGCTTTTTTGTCCGCCGGTATTGATAATAACATAAAAAGTCGTACTTTTGTGCTGAAAAGACAAAATCCGATTTTTTATGCTGCTGAAACCGGAAACGTGCGGGCGATTTCTCGTCCTGCTCGCGCTTTTTGCTGCGACAGGATGTTCCAAGCGCGGGCCGGAAGATTTCCGGATAACGATCCTGCCGACGCTCCGGAACCGGGTTTCGACGCTCGGCTTCGAGCCGGGCGACCGCATCGGCCTGACGATTGTCCGGGCTTCGGGAACCTATGCCGAGAACTGTCCCCTGACCTACGACGGTACCGCTTTCGCAGGCGCCTTGACGTGGTATGCCGAGCGGCAGGAGCCGTCGACGCTGGTGGCCTGCTACCCCTATTTCGAGGCGGGCATGCCCGCCGAGTTTTCGGTGCGGACCGACCAGCGGGCCGGCTGCGGCACGTCGGATTTGCTCGGGGCCGTGAAGACGGAGGTGCTGCCGGCCGCGTCGCCGGTGGGCATGGTCTTCAACCACCTGCTGACGCAGCTCTCCATTGTCGTAACCAACCGGACCGCACATCCTGTTGTCGGGGTGATATTGGGCGGCGCGGTGCCGGTTGCGGAAGTCGATTTCCGGACGCAGCAAGTCGCGGCCAAAGCGGGGGTTTCGGCAGCGGAGGTGCAGGCTTTCGAAGTGCAAGCCGGACTCTCCTACCGGGTCGTGCTGGTGCCGCAGTGCACCGATCTTGCGGTAACGCTCGTGGCGGACGATGGAGCCCTGCATACCTGCACGGTGCCGGAGGCGGTGTTGCAGAGCGGTTACCGCTACGATCTGGCGATCGAGTGGGACGATTCCGGGCAGAGTGCCCTGCTTGCCGGCAGCATCCGCGACTGGATCGACGGTGGCACGATTGTTCCTGGGGAGCCGGGAAACAACGACCCGGGCGACGATGACGACGATGATAACAACGACGACGGGGTGTTACACTACGCCGGGGAGCGCTACCGCACGCAACGCATCGGCGGGCGGCTGTGGATGGCGGAGAACCTCCGTTACCGGCCGGCGAACGTGGCGCTGGGCACCGATATTCGTTATCCTGAGGCGGGAGCCGCTTCCGTGGCGGAGAAAGGTTTGCTGTACGACCGCGAAGCCGTATCGACCGGGGCTCTGCCGGCCGCCGATCTTCCGATGCGCGGCATCTGCCCGCCGGGCTGGCATGTTCCGGACCGGACGGAGCTGGAGGCACTGCTCTCGGAGGATTGCGGCGCCGATTTTTTCTGCAGCTCGGGCTGCTGGATTCATACCGACAAGGCGGACAAGTATGGTGCCTACAGCTACCTGATGAGTGCGACGCTCTCGGACGACGCTTCGCAGATGATGTGCCTGAACATTCCGTCGAATCCCTCTTCGGGTATGCTTGCGCTGCCGGTCCGTTACTGCGTGTCGTTGCGCTGCGTGCAGGACGAATAGCCCCTGCCCCACTCCCGCTGCCGCCCGCGAAGGCCTGCCGATAAAAAAACGACCGGAAAGATTGCCTTTCCGGTCGTTTTTCTGTGCCTTTTGTTTTTATTTCGACTCTATTTCGCGGCCTCCACCGAGTGCCTGGTAGAGGTTGACGACGCCCTGTATCTCATCGAAGCGGTCGGCGATCTGCGCGAGCTGTGCGGACAGCAGCGACTGCTGGGCGGTCAACACTTCGAGGTAGGTTGTCGGCGAGTGCCGCATCAGCAGCTCGGTGCTCTCCACGGCGCGCTCCATCGCCTCGATCTGCTTCACGCGGAGCGCGGCTTTGGCGCTGGCCGACTGGTACTGCGTCAGAGCGTTGTTGACCTCGGCACCGGCGTTGAGCAATGCTTGGCGGAACGCGAGTTTCGACTCCTCCTGCTGGGCCTTCATGATCTTGACGCGGGCCCGGTTGGCGCCGGCGTTGAAGAGCGGCTGCAGCAGCGAAGCCGCGGCGTTGAGCAGCAGCTTGCCCGGGTCGACGATCATCGAACCGGCGCTGTTTGTCCACCCGGCGACACCGCTCAGCGTGATCTTCGGATAGAGCGCCGAGCGGGCCTCGGCCGTTGCGTAGTAGGACTGCATCAAGGCAAATTCGGCGGCCCGGACGTCGGGACGGTTCGAGAGCATCTGCACCGGAACGCCGACGACCAACCGGTCGGGCATCCGCTGGGCCATGAGCGACCCGCGCTCGATGGCCTGAGGCGCGCGGCCCAGCACCGAACAGAGGCTGTTCTCGACCTGCCGGATCTGGTACGTGAGGTCGTGGAGCGACGCCTCGATCGAGTAATAGGTACCCTCGTACTGCGCCACGCCGGCTTCGTTGGTCATGCCGGCCTCCTTCATGCTGCGCATGGTCTCGACGCTCGTACGCCATTTGGCGGCCGTTTCGCGGGTTACGGCCTCCTGGCTGTCGAGCATCAACAACGTGTAGTAGAGATTTGCGACGCCCGAAATGAGCTGCGTGCGCACGGCCTGCCGGTACTCCTTGCTCTGGGCATGGAGCGCGCGGGCCTTGCGCTTGGAGTTGGTCAGCGCGTTGAAAAGGTCGAACTGCCAGCTTGCCGTGATGGGGATGTTGTAAGTCTTCGTGGCGGGGCCGTTGTCGAAGCTGCTGATCGCACCCTGCGGAGCGAAGTTGAACGACGGCAGGTAAGCCAGCCGTGCCGACTTGAGCGTGGCCTCGGCCTCCTTGACGCGCCAGTGTGCGGCCTGCATGTCGGTGTTGTTGTCCAGCGCCTCGTCGATCAGGGCCTGCAGCTGCGGGTCGGTGAAGACCTCCTGCCAGGCCACGTTGCCGAAAGTCGCCGTGTCGGCGCTCTCGGCCGAGCCGTAGAGGCCGTCGGTGGAGATGTCGTCGGGCCGCTCGTAGGGCTTGTAGATGCCGCAGCCGGTCATCGCGGCTGCGAGGCAGATGATTGCTATCTTTTTCATGCTATTCTTCCTCTTTCTCGTTTTTGCACTCTTCGATCTCGGCGCGCACGGACCACTGCGGATCGGGATCGAACTCCAACGGCCGGATCTTCTCCTGCAAGGTCTGGAAGACGATGAAGAGCGTCGGCACGAGGAACAACAAGGCCAGCGTACCGACGATCATGCCGCCGACGACGCCCGTTCCGAGCGTCGAGTTGCCGTGGGCGCCGACGCCCGAAGCGACGACAAGCGGGATCATGCCGAAGACCATTGTCAAGACCGTCATCAGAATAGGACGCAGACGCACTTTGGCGGCCGAGACGGCGGCCTGCGTGAGCGACATGCCGGCCCGGCGGCGGTCGCCGGCGTACTCGGTGAGCAGAATGGCCGTCTTGGCCAGCAGACCGATCAACATGATGAGACCCGTCTGGAGGTAGATGTTGTTCTCCAGGCCCATGACTTTGGCGAAGAGGAACGACCCCATCAGGCCGCACGGCACCGACAGAATGACGGCGAACGGGATGATGAAGCTCTCGTAGAGGGCGCTCAGGATCAGGTAGATCAGCAAGATGCAGATGCTGAAGATGATCGTCGTGTTGCTGCCCGTCTGGGCCTCCTCGCGCGTGATGCCGCCGAACTCGTAGCCGTAGCCTTTGGGCAGCACCTGCGCGGCGACCTCGCGGATCGCCTCGATGGCGTCGCCCGACGAGTAGCCGTCGGCCGTCGTGCCCGTTACGGCGATCGAGTTGTAGAGGTTGAAGCGGTTCAGCACCTCGGGGCCGTAGACCTTCGTCAGCTCGACGAACTGGCTGACGGGGGCCATCTCGCCGTTCTGCATGCGGACGAAGACGTTGTTGAGCGACTCGGTGTCGAGGCGGTACTGCGGATCGGCCTGAATCATCACGCGGTAGACCTTCGAGAAGCGGTTGATGTTCGAGACGTACTGACCGCCGTAGTAACCCGAGAGCGTCGAGAGAATCTCCGTCGGCGAGATGCCGGCGCGCTTGGCTTTCGCCGCGTCGATGTCGACCACGTACTGCGGGAAGCTGATGTTGAACGTCGAGTAGGCGCGCTCGATCTCGGGACGCTGGTTCAGGGCGCCGATGAACTGCAGGTAGACGTTGTAGAAGTCGCCGATCTCACCGCCGGCGCGGTCCTGCAGGTACATGTTGAAACCGGTCGAGGTGCC
>CAZIUJ010000051.1:0-10765 GCA_964542345.1 uncultured Alistipes sp. | reverse complement strand
GTGTCCAGCACGTCGTCGTCCTGCCGCAGGTCCGACAGCTGCAGCGAGGCGTCGCCCGCCTTGGCCCGGGCCTTTTCGAGCGCCTCTTCGGGCGTCGGAGCCACGACGAAACCGCCTTTGGGCAGGTACCAGGCCGGGATGCGCTGGCCCCACCACAGCTGGCGCGAGATGCACCAGTCCTTGATGTTCTCCATCCAGTGGCGGTAGGTGTTCTTGTATTTCTCGGGCACGAAGCGGATCGCGTCCTCCATGACGGCTTTCGTCGCGGGTTTGGCCAGCTCGGACATCGAAAGGAACCACTGCATCGAGAGCTTGGGTTCGATCGCCACGCCCGTACGCTCGGAGTAGCCGACGTTGTTGGTGTACTCCTCGGTCTTCTCCAAGAGGCCCGCCGCGGCGAGGTCGCCCTCGATCTTGCGGCGCACGTCGAAGCGGTCTTCGCCCACGTACATGCCCACCTTGTCGTTGATCGTGCCGTCGTCGTTGAAGATATCGATCGTCTCGAGGCCGTATTTCTCGCCCAGCATGTAGTCGTTGACGTCGTGGGCCGGGGTCACCTTGAGGGCGCCCGTGCCGAACTCGATGTCGACATAGCTGTCGCGGATGACGGGGATCGAGCGGCCTACCAAGGGCACGACGACGCGGGCGCCGGCGGGCAGCCACTCGTAGCGTTCGTCGTCGGGGTTGACGCAGAGCGCCGTATCGCCCAGAATCGTTTCGGGGCGCGTGGTGGCGACGATGACGTATTTGTCCGTCCCCTCCACCTTGTAGCGCAGGTAGTAGAGCTTGCCGTGCGACTCTTTGAAGATCACCTCCTCGTCGGAAAGGGCCGTCTTGGCTGCGGGGTCCCAGTTGACCATGCGCACGCCGCGGTAGATCTTGCCCTTTTCGTAGAGGTCGCAGAAGACCCGCAGCACCCCTTCGGTGCGGGCGTCGTCCATGGTGAAGCAGGTGCGCTCCCAGTCGCACGAGGCGCCCAACTTGCGCAGCTGCTTGAGGATCACGCCGCCGTATTTCTCTTTCCACTCCCAGGCATGGCGCAGGAACTCTTCGCGCGTGAGCGACGACTTTTCGATCCCCTTTTCGCGGAGCATGGCCACCACCTTGGCCTCCGTGGCGATCGAGGCGTGGTCCATGCCCGGCACCCAGCAGGCGTTGCGGCCCGACATGCGGGCGCGGCGCACCAGCACGTCCTGCAGCGTGTTGTTGAGCATGTGCCCCATGTGGAGCATGCCCGTAACGTTGGGCGGGGGGATGACGATCGTGTAGGGTTCGCGCGCGTCGGGTTCCGAGTGGAAGAGCCGGCGGCCGATCCAGTAGTCGTACCATTTCGCTTCGATCTGCTGCGGGGCGTATTTGTCTGCGATCTGCATGGGGGTATGTGTTTTGCGTTGATCCTATGGAAGCGCAAAGTTATTAACAATCTGCTAAAGTTGAAATAAAATCCGTGAAAAAACGTTACCTTTGCACCGATATACCCATACGAACCGAAACCATGAACGAGAAAGATAAGATCGAAACCGTCGAGCCGGACGATGCGAACCTCTTCCCCGAACTTTTCGACGGCAAGCACAAGGTGATTCCGATCGTTACGGGCGGCGACGAGCCGCAGGAGGAGATCGAGGTCCCGGAGATCATTCCCATCCTCACGCTCCGCTCGTCGGTGCTGTTTCCGGGGTCGATCACGCCCATCACCGTGGGCCGCGACAAGAGCATTTCGCTCGTGCGGGCCGTCGAGTCCGAGGGCGGGTTGCTGGGCGCCGTGTTGCAGCGCGAGAGCGACGTCGAGGACCCCGCTCCCGACGACATGTACAAGGTCGGCACCGCGGCGCGCATCATCAAGATTCTGGAGATGCCCAACGGCAACCTCACCGTCATCCTCAACGGGCTGGAGAAGATCGAGATCCGCGAGTACGTCTCTACGGAGCCTTATTTCAAGGCCCGCGTTACGGCTTTGCGCGACACGCCGCCCGACATGACGACCATCGAGTTCGAAGCCCTCGTCGACTCGATCCGCGACGTGGCGCTCAACATCATCAACGTCTCTTCGACCATGCCGAAGGAGGCGGCGTTCGCCATCAAGAACATCGATTCCAAGCGGGGCATCATCAACTTCATCTGCTCCAACATGGAGCTCTCCGACGAGGACCGGCAGTCGCTTCTGGAGGCTCCCGGGTTGTTGGCCCGCGCCCGCAAGTTGCTCGAAATCCTCATCCGCGAGCAGCAGCTCGCCGACTTGAAGGGGCAGATCCAGGATCGCGTCAAGCAGGAGATCGACAAGCAGCAGCGCGACTACTACCTCCAGCAGCAGATGCGCACCATCCAGGACGAGCTGGGCGACGGCGTCGACGCCGACATCGAGAAGATGCGCGACGAGGCCCGCCGGAAGAACTGGCCCGCCGAGGTGGGCGAGACTTTCGAAAAGGAGCTGCAGAAGGTCGAGCGCCTCAACCCCGCCGTCGCCGAGTACTCCGTGCAGATGACCTACCTCCAGCTTTTGTTGGAGCTTCCGTGGAACGACACCACGAAGGACAACCTCGATCTTCCGAGCGCCCGCGAGCAGCTCGACCGCGACCATTTCGGACTGGACGAGGTCAAGGACCGCATCTTGGAGCACTTGGCCGTCATCAAGCTCAAGGGCGATCTCAAGTCGCCGATCCTCTGCCTCTACGGCCCTCCGGGCGTGGGCAAGACGTCGCTCGGCAAGTCGGTCGCCGCCGCTTTGGGCCGCAAGTTCGGGCGCATTTCGTTGGGCGGCCTGCACGACGAGTCGGAGATTCGCGGACACCGCCGCACCTACATCGGCGCCATGCCGGGCCGCATCATCCAGACCATCCGGCGGTGCGGCTCTTCCAACCCGGTCATCATCCTCGACGAGGTCGACAAGGTTACGGTCTCCAACCACGGCGATCCTTCTTCGGCTCTCTTGGAGGTCCTCGACCCCGAGCAGAACACCACGTTCCACGACAACTATATCGACATGGAGTACGATCTCTCGAAAGTGCTCTTCATCGCCACGGCCAACAACGTCGCCGACATCGCTCCGGCGCTGCGCGACCGCATGGAGATGATCGATATTCCGGGTTACCTCCTCGAGGAGAAGGTCCGCATCGCATTGGACCACCTGTTGCCCAAGCAGCGCGAGGCCCACGGCATCCGGGAGCAGGAGTTGTCGTTGTCGCCGGCCGTTGTCGAGCGGATCATCGCCGAGTATACGCGCGAGGCGGGCGTCCGTTCGTTGGACAAGCTCCTCGCCAAGATCGCCCGGGCCCGGGCCCGGCAGATCGCTTTCGGGGAGAGCTTCGCCCCCGAGCTCACCGACCGCGAGGTCGAGAAGATTCTGGGCATGCCCAAGTTTCTGCGCGAGGAGTACGAGGTCGGCGGCATGACGGGCGTCGTTACGGGTCTGGCTTGGACCGAGGTCGGCGGCGACATCCTCTACATCGAGTCGGTGCTCACTCCCGGCAAGGGCAAGGTCAGCCTCACGGGTAACCTCGGCGACGTCATGAAGGAGTCCGCCACCATCGCCCACGAGTGGGTCATGGCGCACCATGCCGAGTTGGGCATCGACCCCGCGCTTTTCGAAACGCGCGACATCAACATCCACGTGCCCGAGGGGGCGATCCCGAAGGACGGACCTTCGGCCGGCATCACGATGGTTACGTCGATCGTCTCAACTTATACGGGCCGCAAGGTCCGGGAGCGCATCGCCATGACGGGCGAAACTACTTTGCGCGGCCGCGTCATGCCCGTCGGGGGCATCAAGGAGAAGATTCTGGCCGCCAAGCGCGCCGGCATCACAGAATTGATTCTCTCGGAGGAGAACCGCAAGGACATCGCCGAGATCAAACCCGAGTATATCGAGGGCCTCACGTTCCACTACGTCCGCACCAACAGCGACGTCCTGGCACTGGCACTGGAGGCAAAGTGAAAGGTGAAAGGTGAAAGGTGAAAGGGCCTCTGCTTGTTCCGGGGGCGCAGTCGAGAAGTCCCGGTAAATTCTGAATTGTGAATTGTGAATTTTGAATGATGAATTTCATCGCCATCATCCCCGCCCGTTATGCGTCTACGCGCTTTCCCGGCAAGCCGTTGGCTTCGTTGGGGGGTAAGCCGGTCATAGAGCGGGTCTACGAGCAGGTCGCCGGCGTGTTGGACTGCGCTGTGGTCGCCACGGACGACGAGCGCATCCGCGACGCCGTGTTGGCTTTCGGCGGCCGGGTCGAGATGACTTCTCCCGACCACCGCAGCGGCACCGACCGGTGTCGGGAGGCTTACGAGAGGTTCTGCGCCCGCGAACACCGGTCTTTCGACGTGGTGATCAACGTGCAGGGCGACGAGCCTTTCATCCATCCTTCGCAGTTGGCTTCCGTCATGCGGTGTTTCGACAATCCCGAGACCGACATCGCCACGCTCGTCAAGCCTTTCGCCATGACCGACGGCCTCGCGGCCCTCGAAAATCCCAATTCGCCCAAAGTCGTCCTCGACGCACAGTCGCGGGCGCTCTATTTCTCGCGGTCGGTGATTCCTTATTTGCGGGGCATTCCGCGCGAGGAGTGGCTCGCACACCATACGTTCTACCGGCATATCGGGCTCTACGCTTTCCGCACCGAGGTCTTGCGGGCCGTTACGGCTCTGCCGCAGTCGGCGCTCGAAATCGCTGAGTCGCTCGAACAGCTTCGTTGGCTCGAAAACGGCTTCCGGATCGGCGTCGGCATCTCCCAGGTCGAGACCATCGGCATCGATACCCCCGAGGACCTCGCCCGCGCCGAAGCATTTCTCAATTCACAATTCACAATTCATAATTCATAATTTTCCGATTCCGGATTATTCGAATTGTGCTTGACCGGGGTTCGACGGGTGGGTAGTAGCTTTGGTATAAAATATCGGGAGTGTGGGAGTGTCTTTAATTGTGAATTTTGAATTATGAATTGTGCATTGAAATTCATCGCCGGACCTTGCGTCATCGAGTCCGCCGAGTTGCTCGACGCGGTCGCCGAGCGATTGGTCGCCATCAACCGGCGGCTCGGCACGGAGATCATCTTCAAGGCGTCGTTCGACAAGGCCAACCGCACGTCGCTCAGTTCGTTTCGCGGGCCCGGCCTCGACCGGGGGCTGCGGATGCTCGCCGACGTCCGGGCCAAGTGGGGTCTGCGGTTGCTCACCGACATCCACGAGGCGTGGCAGGCCGAGCCGGCCGGGCAGGTCGTCGACGTGTTGCAGATTCCCGCATTCCTTTGTCGGCAGACCGATTTGTTGGTCGCCGCCGCCAAGACCGGCAGGACCGTCAATATCAAGAAGGCGCAGTTCCTCTCGGGCGCCGACATGCGTTATCCCTTCGAGAAGGCCCGCGAGTCGGGTGCCGCCGACATTTGGCTCACCGAGCGCGGCAATAGCTTCGGGTACAATAACTTGGTCGTCGACTTCCGCAATATTCCCGATATGTTGGCCATCTGTTCGACCGTCATCATGGATTGTACGCACTCCGTGCAGCGGCCCGGCGCGGCCAACGGCTCGACGGGCGGCAACCGCGAGTTCGTGCCCGCTATGGCGTTGGCGGCAAAGGCGTTCGGGGCCAGCGGTTTCTTCTTCGAGGTGCACCCCGACCCCGACCGGGCCAGGAGCGACGGCCCCAATATGTTGCGGCTCGACGATTTGGAGGCTTTGGTCGAGCGGCTGTTGTAAATTACGAAAACGATGACCGATACCGAAAAGACGCAGATTCTGGAGATCGCCCGCCGCGCCGTGCATACCGAGATGCTGGCGCTCCGGGACATGGAGGAACGGTTGGGCGATGCGTTCGCCGCCGCCGTGGGACTGATGCTCGCTTGCCGCGGCAAGTGCATCGTTACGGGCATGGGCAAGTCGGGGCTCGTCGGGCGCAAGATCGCCGCAACGCTCGCTTCGACCGGCACTCCAAGTTTTTTCCTCCACCCGGGCGAGGCGTTCCACGGCGACTTGGGTATGATTTCGCCCGAGGACGTCATCGTGGCGCTCTCTTATTCGGGCGAGACCGACGAAATCCTGAAGGTCGTGCCTTTCATCCACTCCAACGGCAACCGACTGATTTCCATGACCGGGAATCCCGATTCGGCATTGGCCCGCAATTCGGACGTGCACCTCGACGTCGGGGTCCGGGAGGAGGCTTGCATCTTGCATCTGGCACCTACTTCTTCCACCACGGCCCAGATCGCAATGGGCGATGCCCTGGCCGTCTCGCTCATGCACATGCGCGGCTTCACAAGCGTCGACTTCGCACGTCTGCATCCGGGCGGCAGCCTCGGGCGGCGTCTGTTGATGACCGTGGGCAACGTCATGCGGTCGCACGACTTGCCCGTCGTCGCGCCCGACTGCCCCGCTGCGGAGATGATCCACGCCATTTCGAAGGGCGGGCTGGGACTGATCGTCGTCTGCGACGGCGACCGGATTTTGGGCATCGTTACCGACGGCGATGTCCGCCGGGCGATGGAGCGGCGGCGCGCCGACTTCTTCGGCATCGTGGCTTCCGACATCGCTACGCCCCATCCCAAGACCATCGCCGCTTCCGAGAAGTTGATCGAGGCCGAGAAGATGATGACTCGCAACAAGGTTACATCTTTGTTGGTTACCGACAGCTCCGGAAAATTGGAGGGCGTGATCCAGATTTACGACATCAAACTCTGAACAGCTTCCGGCCCGGAGTGGGGAAAGCTACGGTTTTCTTCAGCGTGGCCGCAGATTCAGCAATCCCCCTGCTAAGAGCAGGGCTTTAGGGGGAGATAGAGCGAGGGTATTTCTGTTCCACCTCATCTGTCCCTGCCCCGTTTAGCAGGGTATATATTCCAGTCTGCCGGGAAGCAAACCTTAATGAATAGTTAATAGTGAATAGTGAATAATTGCTTTTTTTTGTATTGACTATCAACTAATTATTCATTATTAACTATTCATTATTCATTAAGAAAGGTTTCCTTTCCGCCATTCATCCGAGCGATTGCTACTAAAACGCCTGCTTCGGGTTTCCGCAACAACACGTCGGGAGTCCTGACGAGCGTCGGCACGAATGGCCTCTGTTGGTCTTCTTCTCCGTTCTCGTCTGGGAGCACAGGCCCGTGCGTCTTGTACTTCCACGCGACGACTGTCTCCCCGCAGAGCGACAGTAACCGGGCTTACGGCTTCCCCGTGCGCTGCGTCCAGTATCTGCAGGAAGCTGCTTTTTATCAAAGTGAAAGGTCGAAATCGGTTTTTGCGTCGCTTTCCACCGGCACAAAAAGCGGCAAATGCCCAAATAAGTTTGGCATTTCTCTCGTCTTGCGCTATCTTTATCCTCCCAACATATTGCGAATGTTGTGCGCGGGCTTTTCTTATCGTGAGAGTTGGGTATCGCCGTACCTCAGTTGCCGGTAGCTAAAGTTCCGCGCACTTTTTATGGAAAACTTACGTGCCTGATTCCGCTTTTGTTCCTTGCGTCCAATACCTGTAGGACGCTTTTATTCAACAACTTTTTCCGCACTCGACGTCGGAGCCGTTCCGCGGAGGACGGACTAAAAGCGTCGCGCAGGGGCAGGGTTATACCCCGCGAACAGGCGCCCGGAGCAGCGTTAGTCCGTCCGTAGCCGGCAGAGACGTCTGTGAGGAGAGGCTTTTGCATCGCTTTTCGCCGGCACGAAAAGCGATAAACTCTCAGCAGCTGCAAGCTGCTTTACCTGCAAGTAAACTTGCTTTTGTGAGCTATTTTTCGTATCTTCGACAGACCGAACCATCCTGTTATGAAAATGAAACGAATCTTCTTGTCGCTCTTGGCGGCGGTTGCCTTGCCGCTGGGGCTTGTTGCCGAGAACTATCCCTACCGCAGCGACGTGCTGTGGGTAACCCGCCCCGACCATGCCGACTGGCTCTACCGCACGGGCGAAAAGGCGACCGTCGAGGTGCAGCTCTATCGTTACGGCGTCCCGCAGGACGGGGTCGTCGTCGAATACGAGCTCGGCGACGAGCTGCGGCCGGCCGATGCTTCGGGCCGCGTTACGTTGAAAAACGGCGTCGCCACAATCCCCGTGGGCACCAGGAAGCACCCCGGATTCCGCGACTGCCGCCTGACCGCCACCTTCGGCGGCAAAAGCTACCGCCACCATGTCAAGGTCGGCTTCTCGCCCGACCGGATCGAGCCCGCCACCGCCATGCCGGCCGATTTCGAGGCGTTCTGGACGGCCGGCAAGGCGGCGCTCGCCGAATTTCCGCTGCAATATACGAAGGAGCGGGTCGCAAAATACTGCACCGACAAGGTCGAGTGCTACCTCGTCAAACTGTCGCTCAACAAGCAGGGACAGAGCATCTACGGCTACCTCTTCCTGCCGAAAGGTGCCCAGCCGGGCAGCTGCCCCGCGGTGCTCTGCCCGCCGGGTGCCGGCATCAAGACGATCAAGGAGCCCCTGCGTCATAAATATTACGCCGAGGCGGGCTGCATCCGTTTCGAGTTCGAGATACACGGCCTCCATCCCGACTTGCCGGAGGAGCGGTTCCGGGAGCTCTCCGCGGCTTTCAACGGCCGCGAAAACGGCTACCTGACCAACAACCTCGACGACCGCGACAATTATTATATGAAGCGGGTCTACCTGGCTTGCGTCCGGGCCGTCGACCTGCTGACTTCGCTGCCCGAGTGGGACGGCCGCAACGTCATCGCGCAGGGCGGCAGTCAGGGCGGGGCCCTGGCCCTCGTGGCGGCCGGGCTCGACGGGCGCGTTACGGCTTGCGTGGCCAACCACCCGGCGCTTAGCGACATGGCGCGCTTCAAGTTGGGCGAGGCCGACGGCTATCCCCACTTCTCGCGCATGCAGGGCATGGACACGCCCGAGAAGCTGCGGACGATGGCCTATTACGACGTGGTCAACTTCGCCCGCCGGATCCGGGTGCCCGTCCGCATGACGTGGGGCTACAACGACGACACCTGCCCGCCGACGACCTCCTATGCCGTTTACAACGTGTTGCAGGGTCCGAAGGAGGCGCTGATTACGCCGATCAACGAACACTGGACTTCCGAGGAGACCGAGCGCGGCCACCTCGACTGGATTTTGCGAAACTTAGCAAAGTAAAAAGTGCCGAACGTACATAATAAAAGAGAGACATCCGATGAGGGTGTCTCTCTCTTTATATAAGGAACCGACCGAGCTATTTCGCTAACCCGTCGATCACGGTGGCGATGCGGTCGAAAACTTCGTCCATCGTGCCGGTGCCGCTGACCGAAGCGTACTTGCCCTGCGCGGCGTAGTAGTCCGAGACGATGGCCGTCTGCTTGCGGTAGACCTCTATCCGGCCGCGGACCACCTCCTCCGAGGCATCGTCGGCGCGGCCCGAGTCCTTGCCGCGCAGCAGGATGCGCCGCACGAGCTCCTCCTCCGGCACGTGGATGTCGACCATCACGTCGACCTTCAGACCGTGCCGGGAGAGAATCTTGTCGAACGCCTCGGCCTGCACCGTGGTGCGGGGGAAGCCGTCGAAGATGCACCCCGCGGCGTCGGCGTGCGCGGCGATGTACTCCTCGATCATGCCGATGACGATCTCGTCGGGCGCCAGCTTGCCCTGCGCGATGCAGGACTCCATGCTGCGGCCCAGCTCCGTGCCGCGGCGGATATGTTCGCGGATCACCTCGCCCGTCGAAACGTGGTCGATGCCGTAGTGCGCTTTCAGCCGCTGGGCCTGCGTGCCTTTGCCGCAGCCCGGAGCGCCGAATAAGACGATGTTTATCATAAACGAATCTCTTTTTGACGCTGCAAAACTACATTATTTTTTTGGGAAAATGGAAAGATTCGGTTAGTTTTGTAAAAAATTCAAGAACATGGCACCGCAGAAAAAACGCACCGAGATCGCCGAGTTGGGCGAGTTCGCCCTGATCGACCGCCTGACCGCCGGCTTCGCCGCTGCCAATGCCTCGACCCTGCGCGGCGCGGGCGACGATGCGGCCGTGATCGCCCCGGCGAGCGGCGAGCGGGTCGTCGTCTCGACCGATTCGTTCTTCGAGGGGGTGGACTTCGACCTGACCTACTTCCCGCTCAAGCATCTGGGCTACAAAGTCGTAACGGCGGCCGTGAGCGACATCCTCGCCATGAATGCCACGCCCGCGCAGATCACCGTGTCGCTCGGCATCTCGGCCAAGCTGCCCGTGGAGGCGCTCGACGACCTCTATGCGGGCATCCGCTTTGCCTGCGAAGAACACAAGATCGACCTTGTGGGCGGCGATACACGGGCCTCGATGACGGGGCTGGTCATCTCCGCAACGGCGATCGGCCATGCGCCCGACGAGCGGCTGGTCTGTCGCAGCGGGGCGCAGCAGCACGACCTGATCTGCCTGACGGGCAACCTCGGGGCCGCCTACATGGGGCTGCAGCTCCTCGAACGCGAGAAGCGCGTGCTGGCCGACGTGGCCGATCCCGAGCCGCAGTTCGCCGGCTACGAATACCTGCTTGAAAAGTACCTCAAGCCCCGGCCCCGCACCGACATTGTGGCGGCGCTTGCCGAGGAGCAGATCGTGCCGACGGCGATGATCGACCTCTCGGACGGCCTGGCCAGCGATCTGATGCAGCTGTGCCGAGCCTCGAAATGCGGCGCCCGCATCTACCTGGAACGCATTCCCATTGCCAAGCAGACGTCGGCGCTCGCCGAAGAGATGCACGCCGATCCGGTCGTGGCGGCCTTGAACGGAGGCGAAGACTACGAACTGCTCTTCACGGTGCCCCTCTCGATGCAGGAGCGGGTGATGGGCCTCGGGCTGGTCGACGTCATCGGCCACATCACGCCC
>CAZIUJ010000050.1:0-10872 GCA_964542345.1 uncultured Alistipes sp. | reverse complement strand
ATTTTGGACCAAAAGAATAATCAAAAGAGCTTATTGCGTTATAATTATAACAATCCCGGGCCGATTGATATGCTGAAGAGACATACTGAAAGTGGAAGGTTCCGACTGCGCCGGCTCTTGATATGGCAGAGAAACAGCGCCGGCCTGCAGCGCAGAATATAGAAAGTAATGGCGGATGTCGGTATCTTTTGGGCTTTGTTTGCCGACCCCTCCCTGATAAGGGGCCAGTTCTTCGGCGCCGCCATCGGAGGGGGTGAATATAACCGGGGATTCGAATTAGCCGGAACCTGAAATATCCCGGGATCGGATTCTGCCGATCCGAATCGTGGGATTTTACCGGCCGAGCGCAGGATTCAACTTTGCATTTTCGTTTCGGCTTGCGCTATCTTTGCAGCAAACGCCGAGCCTCGCCCACATCGGGAAGGCCGGCCGATGTTTCATCTAAAAAACTCAACCGTCATGAAACGTTTGTTTCTTTTTGTCATTGCCGCCATGCTGGCCGCTACGCACCTCCATGCACGGGACTCCGTCCGCATCGTTCCGGTACCGCAAAGGGCCGTCGCTTCCGAGACGCAGGAAGCTGTTCGTCGGATTCCGAACGAAACGGGGGAAAGCCCGGAAGTGAGTCCTCACGAAGTGGCGATCCTCGATCGGGAGACGAACGAATGGGTCGTAAAACGCGATCCGTTCGAACGGGAATCCCAGCCGCTGGCCCGTCTCTACCTGGAGGGCGGCTGGATCGGCATGACGCTTATCACCCTCTGTCTGGTGGCCATGCTGTTTGCGGCCTGGAAAGCGCCCAACTGGATCGAAGAACTTGGCAAGCTGGCCCGATTGATCGGATTTTTCTATCTGCTGATAGGACTCTATGCTGTCTGCGACCTTGTGCAAAGCAGCGGAATCGGCATCTCTTTCACGCTGTTCTGCGGCGGGCTGAGGGTCGGCATGATCGCTCCGATGTACGGCATGCTGGTCTATGGCCTCTCGCTCTTGCTGCGTCTAGCGCTCAAGCCGCGGATATGATATTGCTTTTTTGTATCTTCGCAACCGAAAAGCAGTCTCCGGCCCGGAGTGGCGGGATGTCTTACGGCTCCCGCCAGCGCGGCTGCAGATTCAGCAATCCTCCGGCCCCCGTTAAGAACGGGGTTTTAAGGGGGGGGAATAGAATGAGGGTATTTCTGTTCCACCTCATCCGTCCCCGCCCCGCTTGGTTGGGTGTACACCTCAGTCTGTCGGAAAGTTCGCGATATGGAATGAACATTCGCAAGGCTTCGGGCCTTGCCGCCCGGAGCCGGCTCGCACCTTTGGGGCGACCCCCGCAGCCGGCCCGGGCGAATGCTTCCTTTATTCCGAAAGCGTTCTTTCCGCCATTCATTCCAGCGATTGCCAACCACGCCTGCTTCGGGCTACCGCACCTCCACGACGGGAGCCTTGACGAGTGTCGGCACGAACGGCGAATGTTGGTCCTCTTCGCCGGCGGCAGGTAGTGTCAACGCGGGCTACCTGGATTTCAACGCGGGTAACGTGGATCCGTTCCACGAAAGTCGTCGTGCTTACGGCTTTACCGTGCGCTGCGTCCAGCATCTGCAGACTGCTT
Organism: uncultured Alistipes sp.; assembly: GCA_964542345.1. GTDB lineage: Bacteria > Bacteroidota > Bacteroidia > Bacteroidales > Rikenellaceae > Alistipes. The sequence goes on along the minus strand of CAZIUJ010000050.1, from coordinate 9,275 downwards.
TTTCAAAGTGAAAATTAAAAGGTGAAAAGTGAACTTTGCTAATGCAGGGGACTTAAAAGTACTAATCATTCCGAACTCGACGTCGGAGCCGCTTGGCGGAGGACGGACTAAAAGCGTCAGCGGAGGGGCAGGGTTATACCCCGCGCATAGGCGCCCGGAGCAGCGTTAGTCCGTCCGTAGCAGGCGGAGGCGTCCGTGAGGAGAGGTTTTTCTGCCGCTTTTTGCCGGAACAAAAAGCGGTAAGAGCCAGCATCTACAGGCTGCTTTTATAAAAGAAACAAGAATGAGGTATCTGATCCTTTGTGCTTATTGGGCCGGGACGGTGCTGCTGCTCGCTCTGCTGCTCATGAGCTTCGACTACGGGTTCGGACGGGCCCTGTTCGTCGCTTCGTCGATGTTGCCCGGCATGCTCTGCGCGCAGTGCTTCCTGCCGCAGGCGCTGACCGTGCCGCGTCGCCGTTGGGTAGCCGTAGCGGGTGTCGCGATGGGCGCCGTGGTCGTGGAGTGGGTGGCGATGCTGCTGGCCAATCGTTATACGCAGGTCGCGGCCGGTCCCCGCGAGGAGTTTCCCGCCTTGTTTTCCAATCCGGTTTTTCTGTCGATTTTGCTCGCGGCTTTTGTCTTCCCCGGCGAATGCTTGTCGCGGTGGCTTCGTCGGCGTCTGCCGCGGCCCCGAAGCATCACCTTCATCTCCGAGCGGCACAAAGTTACATTGCCATTCGCGGCAATCCTCTATGTTGAGTCGAACGACTGCGAAGTCCTGTTGCATACGACCGACGGCAGTGTCTATCGTACTCGCACGCGCATCTCCCAATGGGAGCGGCTGCTCGACGACCGTTTCGTCCGGATTCATCGCGCCTATCTCGTCAATGCCGATTTTGCGACTTCCGTTTCTGCCCAGAGCGTGGAGGTCGGCGGGATTCGGATCGAGTGCTCCCGTAAATATCGAGAGACCGCTATCGCTCGCCTCGTGCGGCAAGCATAGTCTTCAAGATGCGGTCCGATTCCCGGTGATTCGAGGGTTCCGGCACCTAAAAAAACACCGCCCGGATCGAAATCCGGACGGTGCCCCGAAGGGTGTGAGTTGCGTCATCATCCCAGCTCCGAGCGTCCAGCGATCGCCCGGATAGTGCAAAGATACAAAAATTCCCCCCCCCGCAAATTTTGGACCAAAAGAATAATTAAAAAATCTTTTTGTGTTATAATTATAACAGAAAAAGTCGGCTTCGTAGGACGCTCAGACCGCGATTCGGGGAGAAATAAAAAAATGAGATGAAATTGATTTTTTTTCGCCGGAAAGTCGTTCCGCGATCAAATCGACATGTCGGCGGCTTCTTGACCGGCCGATGTCGCGAACTGTAGTAGCGCCTCGGCGACGGCTTCGGGTTCCTCCAGAAAGCCCATGTGTCCCGAGTGCGCAAGCCGGACGACCTGCGCCTGCGGATGGGCGGCGATCATGCGTTCGGCCGCCTCGGCAGGAATGTAGCCGTCGTGCTCTCCGAGGATGAAGAGTTGCCGCACGGACGAGCGCTGCAGCACTTCGTTCCGGTCCTTGCGGGCGATCATGCCGCCCAGGAGGGCGACGATGCCCTCCTCCTCGGTGATGAATACCTGCTCGGTCAGGTCGTCGATCGCCGCCTGCAGGCGCCGCCGGTTCTCCGGGGCGAATCCCGCGGCGGGTGCCACGCGGGCCAGCGCATCTTTCTTGCCGGCTCGCACGAGGGCGATTTCGCGGCGGCGGTTCTCGGCTTTTTCGGGCGTATCGGCATTGGGCGTCGAGCTCAGCAGCACGATCCCGTCGAGCAGCTCGGGGTGCCGCTCCAGCAGCGCCAGCGCTACGTAGCCGCCCATCGAGTGGCCGACGACCGTGCAGCGGGCGATGCCGAGGGCGCGGAGGGCGTCGGCCACCGTGTCGGCCAGAAATTCCATCGTGTGCACCTCGCCTTTCACTTCGGAGATGCCGTGGCCGGGCAGGTCGAGCGTTACCACGCGCACCTGTTTATAGAGCAGCGGCACGAAGTCGTCCCACACCAGCAGCGATTCCAGGTAGCCGTGCAGCAGCACGAGGCAGTGCGCCCCTTCTTCGGAGTCGCAGACATGCAGGGCCGTCTTACCGGCCATGATGAACTTCTCAGTCATGATTTTCGGTATCGAATGTTCCCTCGAAAACGCGGCGCGCAGGCCCCGTGAGGCGGATGTTCGTATAGTGTTGGTCCCGGTGGTCGAAGCGCACTTGCAGCAGGCCGCCGGGTACTTCGATCCGGAACGCATGGATGTCGGGCTGCCGGACGAAGTGGGCGACGATGGCCGCCGCTGTGGCCCCCGTGCCGCAGGCGAGGGTTTCGTTCTCTACGCCCCGCTCGTAGGTCCGCATGCGCAGTTCGCCGGGGCCTGCGATGCTCACGAAGTCGACGTTCGTGCCTTGCGGAAAGCGGACCGTGTCGCGGCGGATCGTGCGGCCGCGGCCCACGACGTCGACCGCGGCCGGATCGTCCACGAACTCCACGTAGTGGGGAACGCCCGTGTTGAGAACCCACCAGCCGTTGCCGCAGCCGATTTCTTCGACGTCGATCATCCCCACTTCGACCTCGCCCGCGAAGGCGTCGCTGCGGAGGAGGAGCGCTTCGTGCACACCGTCGGTGGCGTCGAAGCGCTTCCTGCGGCCCCCGATGCCCAGATGTTCGGCGAAGAGCGCGAAGCAGCGGGCGCCGTTGCCGCACATCTCGCCCTCGGAGCCGTCGGCGTTGTAGTAGCGCATCGAGCAGTCGTGCTCGTTGCTTGTCGAGAGGGTCATCAGGCCGTCGGCCCCGATGCCGAAGTGGCGGTCGCACAGACGGGCGATTTGCCGCGCGTCGGGCCGGAAGCAACCCCGGCGGTTGTCCAGAAGGAGGAAGTCGTTGCCGGCGCCTTCGTATTTGGAAAATGGAATACGCATGGTTTTGCGGTAAAAGTTCGGTCCGGACAAAAATAGTGATTTTCCCGAAAACTTTTACTAAATTTGCCCCGTATACGGTCCTTTTCGTACCGTTTTTGCAGAACCCTTTTTTAAGAAGAAATTTCCTATGAAGAACATGCTTTTCAAGCATCGATCGATACGCCGGTTCCGGCCGACGCCGATTCCCGAGGAGGTGTTGCGCGAGTGTCTCGACGCCGCGACGCGGGCTTCGACGTGCGGCAACATGCAGCTCTACTCGCTCATCGTTACGCGCGAGCGGGCTTTGCGCGAGCAGCTGGCGCCCTGCCATTTCAACCAGCCGATGGTTACGGAAGCTCCCTGCCTCGTGACGGTCTGCGCCGACGTGCACCGCTTCACAATGTGGTGCGAGCAGCGGGGCGCCGATCCGGCCTACGACAACTTCGCGTGGTTCATGAATGCCGCGACCGACGCTTTGCTGGCGGCGCAGAACCTCTGCGTGCAGGCCGAAATCCACGGATTGGGCATCTGCTACTTAGGCACGACGCTCTACACGGCGGCCGACATCGCCCGGATTCTGAAGCTCCCCAAAGGGGTCATCCCCCTTACCACCGTGGTGCTCGGCTATCCCGACGAGACTCCCGGGCTGACCGACCGTCTGCCGCTGGAGGCCGTCGTCCACTATGAGAAGTACACCGACTACACGGCCGCCGAGATCGACGAGCTGTGGGCCGAGCGCGAGGAGTCGGAAGAGACGAAGCGTCTGCTCGAAGAAAACGGGCTGGAGAATCTGGCGAAGATCTTCACCGAGCGCCGCTACGTGCGCCGCGACAACCTCTCCATCTCGCAGTCCTATTTCGCCCTGCTCAAGGAACAGGGTTTCTTCAACCACTGACGCCGGTGCCGGGGGCGCGTCGCATACTGCTTGCCGCCGTGCTGAGCTCCGTTTGCTCGGCCTGCAGCGTTACGCGCCATATTCCCGAGGGAAGCTACTTTCTGCAGAAAGTTACCGTGGAGGACGACCGGACGGTGCCCCGCAAGGAGCGCATCGCGTCGGCCGATCTTGAGAAATATGTGCGCCAGACACCTAACAAGCGCTTCCTGGGGACCAACTTCTACGTTTGGCTCTACGAGCAGGCCGATCCGGCGAAGCACAACCGCTGGAACGAGTGGAAGCGCAAGATCGGCGAGGAGCCGGTTCTTTTGGACATGAGCCTCACGCGCAAGAGCACGGAGAACCTCAAGGTCTACATGGACACCAAAGGCTTCTTCTCCTCGCAGGCCTCGTTCGAGGTCGACACCCTCTCGCGCCGGCGGCGGGCCCGCGTAACCTATCGCGTCCGGCAGGGAGCGCCCTACCTCATCGATACGGTCTCCTACCTCTTCCGCGACAAGTTCCTCGAACAGATTCTGGCGCCCGACACGGCCCGCACGCTCGTGCGCCCGGGACGGATTTTCGACATCACGATGCTCGACAGCGAGCGCGAACGCATCACGGCCTACCTCAAGGAGCGGGGCTATTACAACTTTACGGTCAACAACATCGAGTTCGAGGCCGACACCCTCTCGCGCGACCATCGGGTCGGCGTGCGCATCGTCATCAAGCAGCATCTCTCGGGCTACGACGAGCGCGGGCAGGCCGTCATCGATAACAACGCCGTCTACCGCATCGAGCGGATCAACGTCTTCCCCGACTACGACCCGATCGCCATCCGGAGCGACTCGACCCTCCTTTCTCGACTCGACACGCTCTACTACCGCGGCCTGAACATCATCTACGAGGGGCGGCCCAACCTGCGGCCCTCGATCCTGCGGCAGGCCGTGCCCCTGTACCCCAACTACGTCTACAACTCGGCGCAGGTCGACCGCGCCTATACCGACCTCATGGCGATGGGCTACTTCCGCAGCACCCGCATCGCTTTCGTCGAGCAGCCGCAGACGGTCGACGTTACCAACTACATCACCTACGTCGGCGCCACGGCCGATTCGACCCGCACGGATTACACGAAGGAAGGGTACCTGACCTGCAACATCCTCTGCACGCCGATGCTCAAGCAGAGCTTCAAGATCGAGCTGGAGGGCAGCACGACGTCGAGTTTCTATGGGCTGAAAGCGACAGTGGGCTACCAGAACCGCAACATCTTCCGGGGCGCCGAGTCGTTCGACGCCTCCCTGACGGCCGGCTACGAATTCATGAAGGCGCGCGACGCCCGGAAAAAGCGGGCCACGGAGTTCGGTGCCACGGCGGGCCTGACGTTTCCCCGCTTCCTGGTTCCGTGGCGTACGCGGCGCTACCGCTCGGTCAACCAGCCCAAAACCAAAATCGAATTCTCGGTCAATTTCCAGGACCGCCCCTACTACCGGCGTACGCTTTCGGGTGCGAGCATGACCTATCTGTGGACCAACTCCAAGTATTCGTCGTTCTCGCTGCGGCCCATCGACATCAACGTGGTCGACGTAAGCTATCTCGACGACAACTTCCTCGAAGGCACTCAGAACGAGTATCTGCGCCAAAGCTACGAATCGCAGTACATTTCGGCCCTCTCGTTCAGCTACGGCTACAACAACCAGCTCAAGCATCTGGGAGGCAACGCTACGGTGATCCGCTTTAATGCCGAGACGGCGGGCAATCTGATCGACGGGTTGGAGCACCTCTTTTCCAAGCCGGAGGTGGGACAGGACTACTACCACATCTTCGGGCTGCGCTACGCTCAGTATTTCCGCGCGGACCTGAGCCTGAGCCGCAAGATCATGTTGGGCGAGAAGACGGCACTGGCCGGCCGCCTCTACGGAGGCGTGGCCGTCGCCTACGGCAATTCGGAGTTCGTACCGGTCGACCGCATGTTCTACGCTGGCGGCAGCAACAGCATGCGCGGCTGGACGCCCCGTACGCTCGGTCCCGGTTCAGTGCCGATCACCAACCTGGAGTACCCGACGCAGTTCGGCGACATGAAGTTGGAGGCCAACCTGGAGTTCCGCTTCCCGATCTGGGGCATCGTCCACGGCGCCACGTTCCTCGATGTGGGCAACGTCTGGAATCTGCGGAACAAGTCCAAATACACCAGCAGCACAGACGCCGGAGACGCCGTCTTCCATTTCCGGAATTTCTATCGCCAGTTGGGCTTCGATACGGGTGTGGGTCTGCGCCTGGACATCAAGTTCGCCGTCTTGCGTTTGGACTGGGGCATTCAGCTCCACAATCCCGACAACCCGGCCGGCGAGCGATGGATCCACAATTTCAAGTGGAAGAATACGGCGCTCAACTTCGGCGTGGGCTATCCGTTCTGATCCCTTTTCACCTTATCGGAAACATCCGAAGAAAATCCCCCCCCCTCGTTATTGCTGTCGGAAGCCTTGTACTGCGAGGGCGAGAGCCCGGTGTTGCGCTTGAAGTAGCTGCCGAAGAACGACTGGTTGGGGAAGTTGAGCGTGTAGGCGATCTCCTGCACGCTCAGGCTCGAATACTTGAGCAGCATCTTGGCTTCGAGGATCACGTAGATTTCGATCCACTCCGAGACCGAGCGGTTGCTGATGCGCTTGACCAGCGTGGTGAGGTACTTGGGCGTGATGCAGAGCTGCCGCGCATAGAATCCTACGCTGCGCTGCTCCTTGTAGTGTTCGCCTAACACTTGCAGAAAGTGCTGGAAGTAGGTGTCGGCACGGCTGTGGATGCGTTCGTCCACCTCGGGATGGGCCGTCAGGTAGTGCTGCAGGATGTTGCCGATCTTGTAGAGGAACGCCAGAAAGAGTTCGTTGAGCACCTGTTCGGAGAAAGGGGCGGCGGCGCTCTTGTCCTCGGCATCCATCAGGGCGATGAAGCGGCGCAGCTGCCCGCTCTCTTCGTCGGAGATTTCGATGCAGGGGTGCGTGCCGAGCTGCAGCATGAGGGGCATCAATTGTTTCGAGTCGATGTTGATGCGGCGCAGAAAGCGGCTCGAGACGATGATGATGTTGCCTTCGAGCGTGGTGCCGGGCGCTGTCTGGACGATGCTCTGCGGTCCGATCAGGAAAAGGGTGTTGTGGCGCAGGCGGTGTTCGTTGAGGTTGATCGAGACGCTCGCTTCGCCGGCGGTGCCGATGCCGATCAGCAGGGCGTCGATGCGGCAGGGGAAGCGGAAATCCCGCAGCTGCGACGCATCGCTGTGGGCGATGATGAAGTCGCGGCGGGGATGGCTGTTGTCGCCCGACAGATCGATCAGTTCGCTGAGCGAGAAGCTGGCGATGGCGGAGTCGGTTTCTGGGGTTCGGGTGTTCATTGTTTCTTGTTTTGACGACAAAAATAGCAATTATTTGTGCTCCGCGGTTCGATCGGGACGATAAAAAGGAGATTTCGAACAGCAAATCGGAGCTCAAGACAAGCGCCGCTCCCGCCGCTCTTGTCGCCGACTTTCCGCCGCGTCGGTTCCAGGCGGGGAGCTGCGAGCATAAAGAAACGCGCCGCTTTCCAGCGGCGCGTTTTCAGGGATCAGGACTGACGGCTTTATTCAGCCGGCGCGTCCGCGATGCCTAATTCCTTGCGGACCAGCGGCGCCAGGTCGGTCAGCGCATCGGCGTCGTAGGAGGCCAGCGAGCCGGTCTCGAAGACGGCTAAATAGCCGTTCTCTTTGGCCACCTTGTCGATGGCGGCTTTGGCCTTGTCGATGATCGGCGTCAGCAGCTCCTGCTGTTTCTTCTGATACTCCTGCTGGGCGATCTGCTCGAACTCTTCGCGGCGGCTCTGCAGCTCCTGCAGCTCCTTCTGCTTGAGCTGGCGCACAGCGTCGGAATAGGTGTCGAAATTCTTCTGGAAGTCGAGATACTTTTGGTTGAACTCGACAGTGATGGTCTCTAAGTTGTCTTGCAGGTCTTTGCCGTAGGCTTGCATGTTGGTCTCCATCTCTTTGGTCTCGGGCATCGCCAGCAGGATTTCCTGCGAGCTGATGCGGCCGAATTTCTGGGCGAAGAGCGACGTCGCGCTCAGCAGGAGCGCAGCCGCAAGGGTCAGTTTGATAGCCTTTTTCATAGGGATCGTTTATTCGTTAAGTTTTTTTGATGTGTTACTTCTTCAGGGTGGCGATCACCTGCTGCGTGTGGTCGGACGCCGGGGCCGTGTAGAGCAGGGCCGGGTTGTTCGACGAGTCGATCACCACGGCGGCGCCGATCTGCCGGGCGTAGGCTTCGATCGCTGCGAAGACTTGCTTTTGAATGGGTTCGATCAGCTCGATGCGCTTTTTCATCAGGGTGCCTTCCTGCCCGAAGATGCTCTCCTGATACTCGGTCGCCTCTTGCTCCAGCTGCAGGATGGCATTTTCGCGCGTCTGACGGACGGAAGCCGTCAGGGAGGCTTTCTGCGCCATGTAAGTGTTGTAGGCTTCTTCGACTTCCGCGAAGCGTTCGTCGACCTGCTGTTGGTATTGTTCGGCCAGCCGGTCCAGCTGGGCGATCGCCCGGTTGTAGGCGTCGACCGACTTGAAGACTTTTTCGCTGTTGACGACCACGCAGTTCTGGGCCGTGGCGACGGCCGCCGTCAGTACGAATGCCGCAAGAAAAATCAGTCGTTTCATCTTTTCTTTGTTTTATATTGGTGTCTGCCTTTCAAATTTATTGCCACAGGGCCTCGCGGCTTCTTTTCCGGTTCGGGGCTCTTTCTCTTTGCTGCCCCCCCCCTCAGGCTCCCTCCTTGCTCTGCCTCTCGCAGCCTCCTCTTTTTCGTTCGGTTCTCCTTGCTCGCCCCTCTCGTTGCTTTCTCCCCTCGTTCGGCCCGCTTAGAATTGTTGGCCCATGACGAAGTGGAACTGGCTGCCGCTCTTCTTGGTGCTGTTGGCCGGGGGATCGAAACCGTAGCCCCAGTCGACGCCTAGCATGCCGACTACCGGCAGGTAGAGACGTACGCCGAAGCCGGCCGAGCGCTTGATCTTGAAGGGCGAGAAGTCGCGCCACGAGTCGAACGCATTGCCGCCTTCGAGGAATCCCAGGACGTAGATTTGCGACGAGGGCTTCAGGATGACCGGGTAGCGCAGCTCGGCGGTGTACTTGTTGTAGCCGCACGAGTAGAAGTCGCCCGGATCGAGGGCGCCGTCTTCGTAGCCGCGCATCGAGATAATGTCGATGCCGTACATGTTGTAGCCCGTCATGCCGTCGCCGCCCACTTCGAAGCGCTCGAAAGGCGAAACCTTGTGTTTGTTATAGTTGCCCAAGTAGCCCATTTCGGCCCGCAGCATCAGCACTAAGTTCGAGTTGCGGGTCAGGGCCTGGAACCACTGCGCCTTGAACTGCCACTTGTGGAACTCGATCCAGCGGTAGCGGTCTTGTTCGCTCATCGAGGGGGGAGGCTTTTCAAAGCGCGAGATTTCCTCTTCCGCGCTTATCTCCGTATACCCGG
>CAZIUJ010000049.1:0-11089 GCA_964542345.1 uncultured Alistipes sp. | reverse complement strand
TGTCGGCCTACGACAAGATGATGAACGAGGACACCAAGCAGAAAGAGGAGAAGCTCGAAATCTTCATCCCCAACGGTCCGCGTCTGGGCGACGTCGTGATCGAGGCGCAGGGCGTCTCTAAAGCCTTCGACGACCGCGTCCTCTACGAGAATCTCAACTTCTCGCTGCCGCCCGCCGGCATCGTGGGCGTCATCGGCCCCAACGGTACGGGCAAGACTACCCTCTTCCGCATGATCATGGGCCTCGAAACGCCCTCCGCCGGGTCGTTCCGCGTCGGTCCCACTGTCAAGCTGGCCTACGTCGACCAGCAGCATCAGTCGATCGATCCCGAAAAGACGGTCTACGAGGTCGTCTCGGGGGGTGCCGACCTCATCACACTGGGCAACCGGCAGATCAACGCCCGTGCCTACATCGCCCGCTTCAACTTCACGGGCGCCGATCAGGAGAAGAAGTGCGGCGTCCTCTCGGGCGGCGAGCGTAACCGCCTGCATCTGGCCCTTGCGCTGAAAGAGGAGGGCAACGTGCTGCTTTTGGACGAGCCGACCAACGACATCGACGTCAACACGTTGCGCGCGCTGGAGGAGGGTCTCGAAAACTTCGCCGGCTGCGCCGTCGTCATCTCCCACGACCGCTGGTTCCTCGACCGCATCGCGACGCACATCCTCTCGTTCGAGGGCGATTCGCAGGTCGTCTTCTTCGAGGGTTCCTACAGCGAGTACGAGGCCTGGAAGCGCGCCCAGGGCGGCGACACCGAGCCCCACCGCGTCAAATACCGCAAGTTAATGGAAAACTGATCGTTGTAAAATGCAGAAACCGTCGATTCCCAAAGGCACGCGCGACTTCTCCCCTGCGGAGATGATGCGCCGCAACTATATCTTCGACACGATCCGGGGCGTCTTCCGCCTCTACGGCTTCGCGCCGCTCGAAACCCCTGCGATGGAGAACCTCTCTACCCTGCTGGGCAAGTACGGCGACGAGGGCGACAAGCTCCTTTTCAAAATTCTCAACTCGGGCGACTACGCCGCCTCGCTCTCCGACAACGAGGTGCGGCAGGCGTCGAAAATCTCCGAAAAGGGCCTGCGCTACGACCTTACGGTGCCTTTCGCCCGCTACGTCGTGCAGCATCAGGGCGAGCTGTCGTTCCCGTTCAAGCGTTACCAGGTGCAGCCCGTCTGGCGTGCCGACCGTCCGCAGAAAGGGCGCTACCGCGAGTTCTACCAGTGCGACGTCGACGTCATCGGCACGCGCTCGCTCCTCTGCGAGGTCGAGCTTATCGAGATCGTCGAGCGCGTTTTCCGGGCGCTGGGTATCCGCGTGGCGCTCAAGATGAACAACCGCAAGATGCTCTACGGCATCGCCGAGACGATCGGCCATGCCGACAAAATGACCGACATCACTGTCGCGATCGACAAGCTCGAAAAGATCGGTTTGGACAATGTCAAAGCCGAACTTGCCGAACGGGGTCTTGATGCTGCGGCGATCGCGCAGCTGCAGCCGATTCTGGAACTGAGTGGCGACAACCGGCAGAAATTGAATGCTTTGCGATCGGTGATCGGGACTTCGGAAACCGGTCTGAAAGGCATCGAAGAGATGGAAACCGTCCTCGGCTATGTCGAGCGCGCAGGTCTCGCCCTGCAGGTCGACCTCGACCTCTCGCTGGCGCGCGGCCTGAATTACTACACCGGTGCCATTTTCGAGGTCAAGGCCCTCGACTTCGCTATCGGCTCGATCTGTGGCGGCGGCCGTTACGACGACCTCACCGGCATCTTCGGCATGCCCGGCATGTCGGGCGTCGGCATCTCGTTCGGTGCGGACCGCATCTACGACGTCATGACCGGCCTCGGCCTCTTTCCCGGGGAGCTCGACAGCTCCACGCGCGTCCTGTTCGTCAACCTCGGCGCCGAGGAGGAGGCGGTCAGCCTTACGCTCCTGCGCACTTTGCGCGACGCAGGCATCGCCGCCGAAATCTACCCCGAGGCCGGGAAGATGAAGAAACAGATGGAATATGCCAACCGCCGAGCCATCCCCTATGTGGCGATCGTCGGTTCGCAGGAGATCGAGGCGCAGGCCGTTTCGCTCAAAGACATGCGTTCGGGCGAGCAACAGCAGGTGGCATTCGCCGCTCTTGCGGAGTCTCTGAAATAAAGCGGTTTACTGCTTTTTACTACTACCCTGTTGCAAACAAAAAAAACCGATGCAGAAAACTCTGCATCGGTTTTTTCTTGGATCGGGGTTCCGGCGATTAGCCGATGTTGTTGGAACCCTGCGAAGCACCCGGCATCTGTACGTCCGAACCGTTGCCTAAGTCGTACTCGTCGACCGTGATACCGAAGTGGTACTGGTAGCTCGGGTCGATCAGGTTGACTACCGGCTCCTTGTCGTCGTCATCATCGCCGTCGCCATCGCCATCGGGCTGGGGCTCGGGAACCAGACCGCTTTCCGTGCCGTTGAAGATCAGCGTGTAGACATACTTGCGGTTCTGCTGCCACTCGTACCACGTCGTGCCGTCCTCTTCCCAGGTCGTGTTCGATACGGGAGCCACGGCGGCCCATACGAAGATCGACTCGTTGTACTCGTTCATCGTACCCTTGTAGCGGTTGTGGATCTGCTGACCGTCGACCGTCTGCTGGTAGTCGGCATACTTGTCAGGACGATCCTTAGGCGTGATCTTCACCAGCACAAGGATGCGTGCGCTCTTGTTGCCGCGGGTGCCGTCCCACTTCGTGAACTTCTGCGGGATGATGAACCAGGGCTTCATCTCGGTCTTGCCCGGCTGGGGAGCATAGCTCTCCGTGTAGATGTGGCCCGTCAGGTCCTGCACGTCTTCGGTCAGCTTGATGGTCAGGGCGTTGGTGTTACCCTTGACACCCGGCTCCACACCGGCGAACGAGAAGTAGTTCAGGTACGAACCCGTTGCCTGCTGGCTGTAGTCGATGTCCCACGAGCAGAAGTCGTCGGGGTTGTTGCCGCCCTCCTGGAACATGTCCTTCAGGTCGGGGATGAAGTCTACGTTCGTGTCGCCCTTCGCCCAGGTCATGGTTCCCGAGGTGCGTACGCGGTCGAGCTTGAAACCGGCGATCTCGATGTCGAGGTCTTCGGCCGAACGGTTCACCGCCTTGAAGCAGATCTGCGAGAGTGCATGACGGAAGTTGAGCGAAATGGTCTCGTTCGTGGGCTGCACGTTACGCGATACGGCGTAGATGAAGTCGTCCCAACCGTCGTAGCGATACTCGTTGTGGTCCACGTTCCGAGCCTGTACGGCGTCGTAGTGGTGTTTCCACGTCTTCACGCTTTCACCGTTTCCGTTTTCGAGCATCTTCAGGTACTGGCTGCTCGTCGAATACTTCAGCAGACCTGTCCACAGCGGACCGCTGTCCTGGTCGCCCGAATAGAAGGCGAAGAAGTCCATCGGCTTGTTCGACGTCCACCGGGGAATCTGGTTGCCCGTGAAGGTGAAGACATTGTCGGCACCGCGTTTGAATACCGACCAGTCCAGCTCGGGTTCGGCGTCGAGGCCTGCCTCGGAGATGATACCGAAGGCCTGGAATTCCGGCAGATTCTGCGTCGTGAGGATCGTGCCGTGGTCCACGGGCGTGTTGCGGGTGAGCTTGTCGGAGACGACCGAGAATCTGATCTGGTTGTCGTCGGACGTGCGTACCGATGCCAGTTCCTCATCCTTCGCGCAAGAAGCCAACGTCATCGCGATGACACCTGCCAATACAATTGATTTTTTCATGGTTGTAAAAAGTTTAAGTTAATAAAAAATTGATTGTTAGTTGTTTGTTTCATATGCGTTCTGTTTTTATTGTTCAACAATAGGTTCTCTCGGTATATTATATATAAGGTGTTACATGTACAGGTCGTGGCCTTCCGAGTTCCAGTCGTCGATGTCGGCGTTCGATCCTTCGTGGATGTCGAGCGTCTCGGGCTCCACCTCCGCGCATTCGATGATCATGTGAACCCGTCGGGGGTTGGGGGCCTCGCTGATCTGCTGCGTTACGTCGATGTTGTAGTACCAGCGGGTTCCGTCGGCGCGCCATACGTAGAGCAGGAACGAATGCGAGTCGTGGCACTCCCTGTTGCACCCGAACGTGAGGAACTTTCCGGTCATGGGCGTCTCGAAGTCGTCGTCGTACTCTACGCCGAACGGCAGGGTTACCAGCTCTTCGCCGCGACTCTCGTCGTGCAGAATCAGCGTGGACGACATGCTGCTCAGCGAACCGCTGGCGCGGATGATGTCATCGGGGCTCTCGATGCCGTGTATCTCGAACGAGTAGGTGTTGCACAGCTCATGGGGATAGAGCGTGATGACATGCTCGTTGATCTCGATGGGCACCCCGAGGTACTCGTCCTTCTCGTCTTCGGGCACGCAGATGTAGCTGATGCCCGCCTGTGTGATTCCCGTCTCGACGGCCGTGCATCCCCACATTCGCTCCGGACAGATCGTTACCCGTTCTCCGCGGCTGCTGGGGTAGCCGCTGTAGCCCAAAGGCTCGAACAGACCGCCCGAGAGCGTCGTGATTTCGTGGGTCGCGAAGTCCTGTCGACTCGATTGGTAGACCGTCTCGTAGTCGTTGTTGTAGGCGATGATGTTGTAGTCGCCTCGCGTGATGGAGATGTTGCCTCCTTCCCGGTTCAGGTCGAATCGCGTGGGCTGCCCGCCGTCGATCGGGTAAAACCAGACGCACATGCCCGCAGGATCGGCGTCGGGGGCGTATCGCCAGTCGAATTCAACGCGAACTGTCTCCAGATGTGCATGATGGTAGCACAACTCCTTGTGTTCGCAGGCGGCTGCGGCCAGCAGCGCCGCTGCGAAGATCGTACGGATTGTCTTTTTCATCGTTCGCTTCATTTGTGTTTGTTGTAGTTGCCGCGTCCGATCAGCCAGACGAGCGAGATTTCCGCTTTCGTCGGACCGAACCAGTGGCGTTGGTGGGTACTCTGCCATACGTAGCACTCCTTGTCGGGCAGATACTCCTTGTAGGTGCCGCCCATGTAGCCCACGCCGAGCGTGAAGTCGATGTTGAAGCGTCGGCCGATGGGTACCGAGTAGCCGTACTCGATGCCTGCCGCGTAGCTCCAGCGGTCGGCCAGGTAGCCGCGACCTCCCGTTTCGAAGTCGTAGGTGATGATCTGACCGTAGATGCCGGCATGATGACCCGTGAGGGGCTTCTCCTGCGCCTTGCGGCCGAACCATTTGCGGACGGCGATGTCGCCTCCGTAGGTACGCCAGTACCAGTGGTGCCGGTCGGTTTTCCACCATGCGTACATCCAGTTTCCGCTGATCGACCAGTTGCGACCGAGGTATACTTCCGCGCCGATGTTGGGGACAGCGAGCGCATCGTACAGCATGTTGGTTTTCAGACCTATGTAGAGCGGTTTTTTCGGTTTTTCAGGGGGCGACTCGGGCGGCGACTCCTGCAGCTTCACGACGACCGGCGCTTTGGGGGCTTCGAGCGAGGGTGCCGGGAAATTGACCTCGGCGCAGATCGGAGGCAGTTTCTCCGGGTTCCAGATCCTTTCGTACTGGACGCACAGCCGCGAGGCGCGCAGTTCCGGGAAAAGATGCTGGTACATGTAACGGTAGGGAACGCCGTTGCGGAATCGCGAGAGCCGTCCGACATTGTTGTCTTCGACTTTTTCGCCGTCGCGGCACCGGTCGGCGATGTCGCGCAGGAATTCCAGCGTCTCATCGCGGTAGGGCACGTCGGGGTCCGCTTCCACCAGCCGGATCAGACCGTTCCAGTCCCGACCTAAGAAGGTGAAGGTCATCATCGAGTCGGGCAGTTCGCCATATTGCGACAGGTACTCGAAGAGCTTGTTGGCACGCTTCTGCGAGAGGCGTCGGTTCATCACCACGGAACCTTCGGGCGATGCGCCGCCGATCACTTCGATGCGGGTCAGCCGATAGATCGAATCGGCGTCCTGGCGAACCTTGAGGCTGTCGACGATCTGCGCCAGCGCCTGACGGTTGCCCTCGAAGTTGAGTTCGAGCGTGGAGTAGCCTTGCCGGAAGTGGATTTTCACGGAATCCTGCACCTGACGGGCAGCATAAAGATTTCCCACTCCAACGAGCATCAACAATATGAGCAGTAGTCGTTTCATATGGCTTTTAACCTTTTAACTCTGTTTTCTTCGTGCGTTTCTTTTTCTGAGCCCCGGGTAGTTTTCGTCCATCCATTTGGCGAAGCATATCCGGTTGAATCCCAGTTCCTGGGCTATACCCGAGAGGGTACCGCCTTCCTTGTAGCGTTTCAGGCCCTCCTGGTACTTGACCGCCATTCCGGGCGAGGGTCCCGCAGGACGTCCCAATTTGCTTCCGTTCCTCGCGGCCTGCGAGAGTCCTTGCTTCGTGCGGGCTCCTACGGCTTTGCTGCCGAACAGGGCGAGACCTTCGAAGAACTTCGGCCAATCCACGTGTGCGGATTCCATGTCGAGCCACGGTTCGTCCAGCGATTTGACAACGGCTTCGCGTTGAGCGACAGTCCCCAACAGTCGCATCAGACTCGGTAGTCCGTTAGCCAGTTCGTAGAGCGAGTAGACGAGCAGTCTGTCTCCTGCCTGCAGGCCGGCTATTGCCTGCGCCGGGTTCTCGGCCATGACGATCTCTTCGGACGAAACACCGGATGAGATCAGCCGGCCTATGGTTTCGTAGAGCTCGGAAACGTCTTCTTTGTATCTTATATATCCTTTTACTGACATTTTGCGTATGTGTTAAAGTACATCTTATACGTAAAATGCTGGCCTATTCAATTTTAATTGATATTTTACGCGTTAAAATGTTATTTAATTGTTCGTTTCTGTTGCAAATGTATCGGAAATATTTCATCCTCCAAATGTTTTGAGCAAAAAATTTGCGAAGAAAATGTAGATTTTTGTGTCATTTGTTTATAATAATTTAATAATCAAATAGATATGTCGGAAAGAATTTTTGCTGCAAAGCATGCAAAAAGCGGGCCGCCGCAGCGGCCCGCAGAACGGGTGTACTATATCTATACGCGCGGGCTCGCGCGCGTAAAACCGCGTTGCGGGTGCGTTAAAGTGGGGTATAGGCCCGCCGATCGGGGTTTTACGCCCCGATCGGCGGGCGATTTTTATTTGTTACTAAATTATTTGTCTGTAAAAGGAGGATTAAAATAACATTTGAAGCCCCTTTTAGTAACATTTTGCCGAAGTGGGGGGCTCCTTTTCGCGGCTTCTATGGGTGGTCGGCTCGGAGCGCGCGGTTATCCCGCGCGCTCCGAGCCGCAAAAAATCGGGCCCGGTGTAGGGCAGGTCGCGAAATCTCCCTATCTTTGCAGACGGACAAAAATTTGCTTCATCATGAAAATCCGGCAATATCTCGTGCTGGCACTCAAGGGCTGCGCGATGGGCACGGCCGACGTGGTGCCGGGCGTCTCGGGCGGTACGATCGCCTTTATCTCAGGTATTTACGAGGAACTGATCGAGTCGATCCGCAGCGTCGACCTCACGGCCCTGAAGTTGCTCGCAAGGCTGCGCCTCCGCGACTTTTGGCGCCGCATCCACGGGAACTTCCTCCTGCCTCTTTTTTGCGGCATCGGCGTCGCCGTTTTCTCGCTCGCCCGGTTGATGACTTATCTGCTTGAGCATCATCCCGTCGCCGTCTGGTCTTTCTTCTTCGGATTGATCGTGGCCTCGGCACTGCTCGTTGCCCGGCAGGTCGGCCGCTGGAACGGGTTGCGCGTCGCGGCCTTGTGCCTCGGTATCGGTGCTGCGTGGTGGATCACCTTCGCCACACCGGCCGAGACGCCCGAAACCTGGTGGTTCGTCTTTTTGTCGGGAGCCATCGCCATCTGCGCCATGATCCTGCCCGGCATCTCGGGGGCTTTCATCCTCTTGCTGTTGGGAAAATACCAGTTCATCTTGCAGGCCGTCAGCGACTTGAATATTCCTGTTCTCCTCGTTTTTCTGGCCGGGGCCGTCGTTGGCATCGTCTCGTTTTCGCATTTGCTCGCCTGGTTGCTCGAGCGCTGGCACGACACGACGGTTGCCGTGTTGATGGGCTTCATGATCGGGTCGCTCAACAAGGTGTGGCCCTGGAAAGAGGTCCTGGAGACCTATACCGACAGCCACGGCGTCGCGCAGCCGCTCGTCGAGACCAACGTGTGGCCGGTCCATTTCGACGGTGCGGCGCTGCTGCTCTGCGCGGCAGGCTTCGCCCTGATCTGCGGCATCGAGTTCACAGTCCGGAAAATCGAAAAAAAATGATGCCTATGCGACGTTTCGGCTTGATCGGCAGATCGTTGGGCCACTCGGCTTCGGCGGCTTACTTCTCGGAAAAATTCCGGCGCGAGGGGCTTGGCGACTGCGCTTATGCCCTCTACGAACTTCCCGCGATCGAAGCGCTGCCGCAGCTATTGGCAGAGACGCCCGAAATAGTGGGTTTCAACGTTACGATCCCTTATAAGCGCGCTGTCATACCGTTTCTCGACGAACTTTCGTTCGACGCCCGTATGATCGGGGCTGTGAACTGCGTGCGACGGGAGCCCGACGGACGCCTGACGGGGCATAATACCGACATCATCGGCCTGCGCGCTTCGCTCGACGAGCTGTGGGACGACGATTTGCCCGCGCAGGCGCTCGTCTTAGGGACAGGCGGCGCTTCGCAGGCGGTGCAATATGCGCTTGCCGAGCGCGGCATTCCTTTCGCACTGGTCTCGCGCGATGCTGCCAAAGGCCACTATACCTACGACAATCTCCCTTGCGAGTTTGTCGAACAAAGTTCTCTGATCGTCAACGCTACGCCCGTCGGCACTTTTCCCGACGTCGAGGTTGCGCCGCGCATTCCCTATGCTTACCTGACGCCCGCGCACCGGCTGCTCGATCTGGTCTACAATCCGCCGCTCACGCAGTTTCTTGCCTACGGGCAGCAGCGCGGAGCGCGGATTATGAACGGCGAAAAGATGTTCCGCGCACAGGCTGAGGCCGCGTGGCGGATCTGGACTGAATAAGAGATACCATGCGACGAATCGCGATTTTACTTGCGGCTTTGCTGTTTTGCTGCACATTGTCCGCGCAGGAGACTACTCCGCCCACTTACGAGGGGACGATAATCCGGATTTTCCTGGCCCGGCTGACGGCCGAAGCGAAACGGGTGGCCATCGAAAAGAAGTATCCCGCAGATTCGCTGTCCGAAACGGCGGTCGTGGCTTTCCGAGTCGATACGGTGGGTCGCGTGTCGCAGTGGCGTTTTCCGGACAACACCTGCACAGGGCGCGACAGCGTGGACCAGGCGCCGGCGGGGGAAGCGATGAAACGGCTGCTGACCGAAGCCTTCGGCAACATGCAGGGCGAGTGGCAGCCGGCACGCCGTGGCGACCGGAAAATAGACTATACGCTCTATTTGAAAATATGGCTACCCTTGCGGAGTATCGGGCGGGCGCTCGATTCCGACCCGCTGTTTTTTCAGGGCGAAAATCCCGACAAGAGTTTTTATCCGTGGTTGTGCTCCCGCATACGTTACGACGACCGTTTTAAGCAGGTGAGCGGTCGAATGCACGTCCGCTTCTTCGTGGAGCCCGACGGCAGCATCACCATCGACGAGGTGCTCGAAACGCCCGACGCGAAGCTGACTAAGGAGGTGCTGCGCGTCATCCGCAACAGCCGCGGCAAGTGGACGCCCCGCAAGGTGAACGGCGTGGCGCAGCGCACGCCCTACGAAGTGCGGATAAACTTTGTTTACGCCGGCTATTGACCGGTTCGCACGATTCGGCTTACCGCTTCAAAATCTTCCGGGCTTTTTCTGCCTCGTCGGCACGGACGACGAGTTGCGCGGGCATGGTGCCCACGGGATAGAGCGTCGACATGTATTCGTTGCGGATCGTCGAGCGGATGCCGGCGTTTTCGAGCACCGTGCGGGCGATTTCGGCTTCGGCCGCGGAGTTGTACTCCGCCACGACCGTCAGGGTTTCGTTTTCCATCGGTTTTTCGATATTATTTTGTTGATAACTTGCAAGAGCCTTGCCACGGATTTCCGCATAAATTTCGTTATATTTGCCCAACGTTAAATTTTCCCCGGTTTCCATGTCCCGCTTCGTCCATCTGCACGTGCATACCCAGTACTCGATCCTCGACGGTCAGGCCAGTATCCCCCGCCTCGTGGACAAGGCGATGGCCGACGGGCAGCCCGGCATTGCCGTTACCGACCACGGCAACATGTTCGGCATCAAGGAGTTCTACAACTACGTCAGCAAGCAGAACGGCAAGAAGCACGACAAGATCAAGCGCCTCCGGGGGCTGCTCGCGTCGCTCGAAGCCTTGATCGGCCGGGTGCCGAATCTGCCCGCCCATTTGGGCGAGCAGCGCGATGCGCTGGCCCTGCTGGGGCAAAAGAAGAACGACTCGCCGGAGGATGCCGAGGCCTACGCCAAAGCCAAAGCGGACGTCGACGAGCTCGAAAGCATGCAGTCGGAGTTCGGTTTCGATCCCGAGGCGGGCCGCACCAAGATCGCCAAGCTCGAAGCCACGCCCGATTTCAAGCCGATCATCGGCTGCGAGGTCTACGTCGCCCGGCGGCGTCTGCAGGACAAGGAGGGCAAGTCCGACCAGAGCGGTTACCACCTCATTCTGTTGGCCAAGAACCTTCAGGGCTACCACAACCTCACCAAAATCGTCTCCAAAGCGTGGACCGACGGCTTCTACATGCGGGCGCGTACCGACCGCTCGGAGCTGGAGAAGTACCACGAGGGGCTGATCTGCTGCTCGGCCTGCCTCGCCGGCGAGGTGCCGCGCGCCATTACGGCCGGCGATCTGGAGAAAGCCGAGGAGTCGATCCGGTGGCACAAGAGCGTTTTCGGCGACGATTATTATCTTGAGCTGCAGCTCCATAAGGCTACGGTCGAGCGGGCCAACCACGAGGCCTACCCCATGCAGTTGGAGGTCAACAAACACTTGCGCGAGCTGGCCCAAAAATACGGCGTCCGCACGGTCTGCACCAACGACGTCCATTTCGTCGACGAGGACAACGCCGAGGCCCACGACCGCCTCATCTGCCTCTCCACGGGCAAGGACTTGCTCAGTTTCCCAAGCTCAACTTGGTTATTTTCTTCATAAAAGTTAGGAGAGGCTT
>CAZIUJ010000048.1:0-11252 GCA_964542345.1 uncultured Alistipes sp. | reverse complement strand
TTTCCGGATTTTGACGGCACGAAGATAGCAAATTTATCGCGAATCCGCAAGGCGCAGCCCGGGGCGCAGTGTCAGAGCAGGCCTGCTTCGTAGTAGACGACGATCTGTTCGAGGATGCGGTCGTCGCCCTCCTTGTCGTACTCCGACTTGAGGTCCTGCCCGAAGATTTTCGAGATGCCCTGCCAGAATCCCGCCACGAAGCCGCCGCGAAATTCGCGCAGTACTTCGTAGGCCGTGTATTCCGTTTCGCGGTCGATGAGTTTCAGCAGCACGCGCCCCTGCGTGCGGGTCATGCGCTTCAGGACGGGCGTGTACTCTTCCTTGATTTCGTCGTAGACTCGTTTGATGTAGGCTTTCTGTTCCTTTTTGGTCGGCAGGCGCAGCAGCTCGGCTTCCAGGTCGGCCATCTTGGCTCGGGCGATCTTGGCGATCGGGTAGACTTTCTTCACCGCGTCGACCAGCCTGCGGTAGCGGCGCAGGTCGGCCGGACGCCGGAAGATCGGCACGGGGGCGACATGGATCAGCGGCGTCGAGTCGCCCCGGTCGACGGCCCACTCCTGCCGCAGGTAGCCGGCACCGCTCTGCGCCGACGCTGCGGGGTGCAGGGCGGCCAGCAGCAGGAGGAGCAGCCATTTTTTCATGATCCGTGAAAATTAACCTATCTTTGTTGCGCACCGGGCGGAGCATCCCCGGCCGCAGGAACAAAGGTAATCATTATTCTCGTATGTTGGAAAAAGGACTTTCTGCGCAGAGCCGCACCACGGTCGTCGAGGCCGCTACGGCCGCTGCGATGGGTTCGGGCGACCTGCCGGTCTTCGCGACGCCGGCGATGATCGCCCTGATGGAGAACGCCGCCATGCGGGCCGTGGCTTCGGCCTTGCCCGAGGGGTCGACGACCGTCGGTGCCGAGATGTGCGTCTCCCATATCAAGGCGTCGGGGCTCGGCGCCGAAATTACGGCTTCGGCGGTCGTTACGGCGGTCGAGGGGCGCAAGATCACTTTCTCGGTCGGAGCACGCGATGCCGAGGGGCTGATCGGCGAGGGTACCCACGTGCGCTTCGTCGTCGAGCGCGAGCGTTTCCTCGCCAAGCTGAAGTAGCTGCTTACCAGCCCAGCAAATGTTGGAGCCAGATCGCCAGCATACCGGTCAGGTAGCCCGCCAGCGCCAGCGGCGTGATGCGGCGCAGGTACCAGCCGAAGTCGATCTTCTCCAGTCCCATCGCCACGACGCCCGCTGCCGAGCCGATGATCAGCAGGCTGCCGCCCACGCCGGCTCCGTAGGAGAGCAGGTGCCAGAAAAGGCCGTCCTTGACGAACGCCTGCAGGAACGCCGGGTCGGCGCTCGCGGCCACCGTCGCCGCATCCGACACCGGATACATCCCCATGCAGGCGGCGACTAACGGCACGTTGTCGATCACCGACGACAGGACGCCGATCAATCCCGCCAACGCGAACGGTTCGTGCAGGTGCCCGTCCAGCCAGCGGGCCATGTCGGTCAGGAGACCGGCGCTCTGCAGGGCTCCCACCGCCATGAGAATGCCCAGGAAAAAGAGGATCGTCGGCATGTCAATATGTTTCAGCACTTTCGAAACCCGGTTCTGGATCGACTCCTCCATGTCGCGGCGCCGGTCGTAGAGAATCTCGGTCAGCGTCCAAAGGATGCCCAGCACGACGGTCATCCCCATGTAGGGCGGCAGGCCCGTCGCTTCCTTGAAGACCGGCACGAAGAGCAGCCCGGCGACGCCCGTCGTCAGGATCGTCCGGCTCATGCGCCGGGTAACGCCCTGCGGCAGCCCGGCCGCCTGCACCGCCTCCGAGGAGGTCTCGCCTTTGCCGATGAGGTGCGCCGCCAGTGCCGTTGGCACGACGACCGAAAGCAGTGCCGGCAGGATCAGCCCCGCCATGAGCGGCCCGGCCGATACGTTGCCGCGCATCCAGAGCATGATCGTCGTAACGTCGCCGATGGGCGACCACGCACCGCCGCTGTTGGCCGCCATGACGATCAGGCTGGCGTAGACCCAGCGTTCGCGGCGTTCGGTTACGATGCGGCGCAGGAGCATGATCATGATGATCGCCGTGGTCATGTTGTCCAGCACGGCCGACATGAAGAACGTGATGCCCGTCAGCAGCCACAGCAGGCGGCGTTTGTCGCGGGTGCGGATGCGCGAGGTGATGACGCCGAAGCCGCCGTGGGTGTCGATCAGGTCGACGATCGTCATGGCGCCGATCAGGTAGATCAGGATTTCGCACGTGTCGCTCAGCTGCGCGGAGAGCAGGGTCGGGGTCCGGGTGGCGTCGCCCGTCAGGCTCAGCAGGGCCCACAGCAGGCCGCACATGACCAGCGCTACGGCCGCTTTGTTGATCCGTATTTTGTGTTCCAGCGCGATCAGCATATAGCCGGCGCAGAAGATCGCAAGGAGGGTGGTTGTCATGGAGGTGCGGTTGAAAAACAGGATGCCGATCGTTGGATATTGCGTTTTTTTGTCTATCTTTGCCTCGCTTTCGAGCACAGGATTGAGCTGTGGTGTAATGGTAACACAGCAGATTTTGGTTCTGTCGTTCCAGGTTCGAGTCCTGGCAGCTCAACTTTCCGAACAGAAGCGGAGACCCCGAGGGTCTCCGCTTTCTGTTTCCGGCCCGCAGTCGGGCGTCAATAGTTCGTCTTGTTGTGCAGCCGGTCGGCCGCCGTGTCGATGGCATTGCCCACTTTCTCCGTCGCCTTGATCGCTCCGTCGCGGAGGGTGTCGACGGTCTGCTTCACGCCGTTTTTCACGGCGTTGACAGCCTTCTCCGCCGGTTTCGCGGCACAGTCGGTCGAGCGGTCGATCTTGCCCGCCAGCAGCTCTTCGGTCTGCCGGTTTTCCCAGTTGTTTTTCGTGTCGTTGTTGTTCATGGTCGTTGGTTTTTAATGTTCAAATTCATGCCCATTTTTTCGCCGGGTGATTATCGAGACGATCCACAGCAGGACGATGGCTCCGGCCAGCGAAGTCAGGAAGCTGCCGAACGTGCCGACGGGAATCCACCCGAACCACGAGAAGATCCAGCCGCCCAGCAGGCCGCCGATCAGACCTACGATCAGATTGACAAGAAGTCCCGAACCATTGCCCTTGACGATCAGGCTGGCGATCCATCCGGCCGCCAGGCCGATCAGAAGATACCATAAAAAATACATACGCTATCGTTTTTTTTTGACTTGACGGTAGCGCATACAGCAAAATCCGTTCCCCGATTTCGGGAAACGGAAAATAAATGCTTCTCGCACCTCGCCGCGCGGCGAATGGGGCGGGGTTATGCTTCGTGCGCGAGTGCCTGCTCCAGCGCGCGGGCCAGCTGATCGGGACAGGAGGTCCCGCGGCCGCGGCAGTCGATGCCTTTGAGGCGGGCGATGGCTTCTTCGGCTTTCAGGCCGCGGACCAGCGCCGCGATGCCTTGCGTATTGCCGTGGCAGCCGCCCACGAATGCGGCTTGGCGGATGACGCCTTCTTCCAGTTCGATTTCCACCTGCTGCGAGCAGGTTCCGTGGCA
The DNA here is from genome assembly GCA_964542345.1 of uncultured Alistipes sp. Lineage (GTDB taxonomy): Bacteria > Bacteroidota > Bacteroidia > Bacteroidales > Rikenellaceae > Alistipes. The sequence goes on along the minus strand of CAZIUJ010000048.1, from coordinate 7,727 downwards.
GGGGTAGGTGATCTTCGTAATCATCTTCTTTCTCCGGTTTCGGTGCGAAGATAGCGAAAAAAGCCCTCCCGTGCAAGGGGAGGGCGCTCGCTTTTCGGCGACCGCAGGGTTATTTCTGCGGAGCGCTGTTGTCGGCCACGACCATGTTCTTGTCGATGCGGAGCGTTACGTCGCTGTCCACTTCGAGCAGCAGCGAGGTCTCTTTCACCTCCTTGACCGTGCCGTAGATGCCGCCGGCGGTGATGACTTTGTCGCCTTTTTTGAGGCCCTCGCGGAAAGCCTGCATCTGCTTGCGGCGCTTCGCTTCGGGGCGCCACATGATGAACCAGAGGGCCACGAGCATCAGGCCGATCATGATGAAGCCGCTGTACTGTTGCCATACGCTGGGCTGGGGTTCCGCCTGCATGGCTGCCTGTAGGAAGTTGATCATAGTTTTTTCGTTTTTTTGGTGTTTTCGAACTTGCTATCGCAAAGATAGGTATTTTCTTCGAGATACCGAAACGGTTAGGCTCGCTATTCTCTTTTCCGCATCGAACAGGGGGCTTCCAGGCCGCAGGCGTCGAGCAGGGCCGGGTCGCGGAAGATGTCGTCGGTGCGGCCGTCGGCGGCGATGCGACCCTCGCGCAGGACGATCATCCGGGGGCAAAGCTCCGCGACCAGCTCCATGTCGTGCGTCGCGACGAGCATCGTGTGGCCGAATCCGCGCAGCAGCTCGATCGTGCGGCGCCGGGCCCGCGGATCGAGGTCCGAGGTCGGTTCGTCCAGCACCAGCACCGAGGGCTCCATCGCCAGCACTGTGGCGATCGCCGCGCGGCGTTTCTGTCCGCCCGACAGCCGGTAGGGCGAGCAGCCGCGCAGATGCGTCGCATCGACCGCCTCCAGTGCCTTCGCAACACGCGCTTCGATCTCTTCGGGCGTCAGGTGCATGTTCGCAGGCCCGAACGCCACGTCTTCTTCTACTGTCGGCATGAACAGCTGGTTGTCGGGATTTTGGAACACCAACCCCACCGACTGGCGGATAAGCGGCAGCGTGCGGCGCCGCACGCCGATGCCGCCGACGCTCACTTCGCCGCGCGTGGGCAGCAGCAGTCCGGCCGTGTGCAGCAGGAGGGTCGATTTTCCGGCGCCGTTGGCTCCCGTGAGGGCCGCTTTCTCGCCATGTTCCAGTCGGAACGAAATTCCGCGCAGGGCTTCGTACCCGTTCGGATAGCGGTAGTGTACGTCGTCGAATCGGAGGTAGTGGTGGCTCATGCGAATCGGTGTTTCAGCGCAGCAGGCGCGTCAGGGTTTCGACCGGCCCGAAGTGCCGGGCCAGCAGCAGGGTGGCGCTCCAGCCGAGCAGGTAAAGGGTCTCTGCGCGGCGCCAGTGCGTGCGTTCGCCCGCGCAGTCGGGTATGCGGCCCGTGAATCCGCGGGCCAGCATCGCACGGTGAATCTGTTCGGCCCGGTCGAAGGTGCGGATCAGCAGTTGGCCGATCATCGGGCCCCAGACCGGCAGCGGCAGCGTGCGGCGCCCGAAACTGCGGGCTTCGCGGGCTTGCGACAGATGGATCGTTTCGTCGATCAGCACATACAGATAGCGGTAGACGAAGAGCAGCTGCACCGTGAAGAGGCGGGGTACGCCCAACCGCTGCAGCCCCCGGCAGATGCCATAAAATCCCGTGGTGCCGACCAGCACCAGCAGCGCCCCGACCGAGAGAAGCCCGCGCAGCACGATCGAAAGAAAGGCGATTCCCCCGTCGGTGATCGTCAGCGGACCGATCCGGAAGAGCGGCACCCGGTCATAGAACAGGTTGCCGATGCCGATCAGCGCCACGAACGGGAGGACGACCAGCGATCGGCGCAGCAGCGCTCCCGGCCGCAGGCCGCCCATCGCGGCCGTCAGGATCGGAAAGAGCGCATAGAGCAGGATTTCCGAGAGCTGCGTGAGCGGCACCGAGAGCATCGTACCCAGGTAGACCGCCGTCGTGAGCAGCTTCGCCCGCGCATCGAGCCGGTGGAGGGGACTGGCTGCCCGGGCGCTGCGTTCCAGCGCCTCCAGTTCGCAGAGGGCGTGTTGCAGGCGGCTTCTCATTCTTCCCGGTGCCTCGGGCGGAGCAGCCGCGAGCCGCCCCAGACGACCAGCAGCATCGTTCCGCAGCCTACCAGCCCGGCCAGCGAGGTGTCGTAGTCGGACAGGGCGGCCGTCGTTTCTTGCAGTGCGGCGGCTGTGCAGTGGACGCTGCCGGCCGGTGTCTCGATTTCGGGCGCGCCGGTCAGTCGGCGGACCGACCACTCCAGTCCGTCGGGCTGCGGCGAGGCGATCCACGAAAAGAGGCCTCCGAGCAGCAGCGCTACCCCGGCAATCCCGGCCAGCATGCGGCCGAGGTGTCGCCGGTGCTTCGGACGGCGGTCGCGGAAGTTCCACAGCAGCTCGGGGCGGTAGCGCCGCACGGCGCAGAGAATGGTTCCCGTCGCCGCTCCTTCGCAGAGCCCGATCGCCAGGTGGATCGGCAGCATGAAAAGCAGGAAGCGGCCGAACGGCAGGGCCGTGATGCCCGAGGCTTCGGTTTCGAGGGTTACGGCCAGCGCTCCCAGCGCCAGCCCGACCGTCGATGCCAGCAGCGAGGCCGCGAAAATCCGGCCCGGCGAGGCTCCGTCGCGCACCAGCGGCCGGAAAACCAGCGGGTAGGCCACCAGGCATGACAGCACCGCCATGTTGAGGATGTTGCAGCCCAATGCCAGCAGCCCGCCGTCGGCGAAGAGCAGGCATTGGAGCAGCAGCACCGACGAGAGGGTCAGCAGCCCCGCCCACGGCCCCAGTACGGCCGACAGCAGGATGCCGCCGATGATGTGGCCGCTCGACCCCGTGCCCGGAATCGCGAAGTTGATCATCTGCGCCGCGAAGACGAAGGCTCCCATCACGCCCATCAGCGGGACGATGCGGTCGTCGTCCGCCTGTGCGTCGGGGCGGTTCCGCCTCGTCGGGCGCACCCGGCGGATCGCCGTGCCTAAGAGCACGAGCGAGGCGGCCCCCGCAACGGCGGCTACCGTCGGGGAGACCAGCGCGTCGGACATGTGCATGGCGCTTATTTTTTAGGCTTGTCGATCGGTCGGGGTGCCAGATGACGTTTGTTCGCCGGGTCCCAGTTCGAGTGGTCGGGCTTCTCCGTCTCGTCGAAACGGATCAGAGGCAGCAGGAAGAGCCATGTCGTCAGGCAGAAGGGGGCCGTGAGCGTCGGGATCCCCAACGGCGAGAGCATGACGTCCATGCCGGCCTGCACGAAGACCGTAACCGCCACGCCCGTCAGCGCCCACAGGGCCGAACGACGGCCCGGCTTGTAGAAGACCGTGCCTAAGGCGATGGCCGTCAGCACGGGGCTGAAGCCGTAGAGACCGCCCGCCACGTGGCTGCCCGAGGCCTTGAAGAGGATCGCGATGAGCAGCGCCACGGCCGAGCCGATGGCGGCCCACAGCGCGGTGCGCCAGTTGCTCACCCACAGGCCGACCAGGAAGAAAAGCCCGGTTACCCACGAGTCGAGCAAAAAGACTTGTCCGATGCCTTTCAGCCAATAGATGACGAGATGCCCGAAGCGCAGGCTCTCGGCCGACGAGAAGAGCGCCGGCAGCGTCGGCGTGCTCAGGTGCTCGGGCGGCAGGCCGTGCATGGCGCGGGCCGCCAGCAGGAAAATCCACGTGCAGAAGACGAACGGAAAGGTCAGCGAGTTGACTTTCCACGGGGCCATCACATTGTTGAAGCCCGTGCGGACCCACGTCGTCAGCGCCGCGCAGAGGATGAGCGCCAGCCACATCCAGATCGTGTTGCCTAAGAACGTGGGAAAGGCGCAGCCCACCAGCACGCCGTTGAAGCCCCACAGCCCCTGCGTGCCGTCGTCGGCCGGGAGCCGGAGCAGGCGCCCCGTGAGCGTGGAGACGGCTACGCCGACCAGCGCGCCCCAGGCTACGATGCCCGCATGCCCGGCATAGGCGCCCCAAAAGATGCCCGCCAAAAAGAGCACGCCCGTCCAGGCGCTGGGCTGGAACATCACCTGCCCGATGCCGCGCAGGATTTTCTTCAGAAAACCGACGCTCGGATGATCCGTCGGTACGAATGCCGTTGTTGCCATAGTTTATTTTGTTTTGTTCGTTTTTCTACCGCCACGGGAACTCTTCCGGCAGCGGTCGTTGTTTCACTTCTTCCCGGACCGCGGAGCAGAACGCGCGCACCAGCCGCTTCACGGGACCCGTCTCGGCGCCTAACGCCTTGTAGAGGAGCCCGCAGCCGTTGGGCAGGCGCGTGATGCCGGCCGCCAGGCGGCGCTCTTCGTCGATGAAGGCTTCCGTGCGGGCGTAGATGCGCTCTGCTTCTTCGGGCGGCGTCAGGACGATCGCATTGGCGAATACGTCGTAATCCGCCATCGCGCCGAGCGTCGTCGGGGCGTATTGCTGCGGGCGAATGAGGAACTTCTCGCGGAACAGCTGCCTCCCGTCGGGGCGCTCGGCCCGGGTCGTTACCGACAGCACGTCGTAGGCGAAGCGTTCGCCGCGGTCGAAATATTTGCGGCCGCTCATGTAGATTTCGGCATAGAAGAGCGTCGCCGTGGGGTCGATGCGGATCGTCGTGTCGGCGATGAAGCGCGTATGGCGGCAGGGGATCGTCGGCTCGGGAAGATACTCCAGGTAGGCGTCCTCCTCCAGCTCGAAGCGCTGCCGGAGGCCCGAGTAGTTGCAGCGCATTTCGGCCAGCTTCGTCGCCGCGCCCGTCGAAAGGTGGGCGAAAGCTCCCTTGCGGACCGCGAAGTGTTGTTCGTAGCGGTCGCCGTCGACGTTGGGGCCGCCCGACGAGAGGATGTAGACGCACGGCATCTCGGGCATCCCCTCGTCGAAGTAAAGTTCCTGCTGGACGATCAGCGGGGCCCGCCGGTCCAGATCGCGCAGGATCGAGCGCCCGGCGTCGTCGAGTTCGAATCCTAAGTAGAGGTAGCCGACCTTGCCCGGCGAACCTACGGGCATCGCCTGCGGCTCGGCCAGATAGGGGGCCATCTCTTTGGCTGCGGAGAAGTCCATCGTCTCAGGCGGTTGCGGTTTCCGGTGCGGTGCGGCGGCGCTGGTCGACGTCGAAAAGGGCCATGCGGCGGATCAGCTCCACGAGTTCTTCCACGCCCTCGCCGGTCATGCAGTTCGTGAAGACGAAGGGCTTGCCCGGGCGCATGCGTTCCGAGTCGACGCGCATGACTTCCAGGTCGGCATGGACGTAGGGCGCCAGATCGGTCTTGTTGATGACCAGAATGTCCGACTGCGAGATGCCCGGACCGTCCTTGCGGGGGATCTTGTCGCCCGCCGCCACGTCGATCACATAGATGAAGAAGTCCACGAGCGCCGGGCTGAACGTGAGGGTCAGGTTGTCGCCGCCCGATTCGATCAGCACCACGTCGCCGTCCGGGAAGCGGGCTTCCATCTCCTCCACGGCCGCGATGTTCATCGAGGGGTCTTCGCGCACGGCCGTGTGGGGGCAGGCCCCCGTCTCCACGCCGATGATGCGTTCTTCGACCAGAATGCCTTTGAGCATCTTGCGGACATGCTTGGCATCTTCCGTCGTTACGATGTCGTTCGTGATGACGAGCACCTTGTAGCCCATCTCCAACAGACGCGGCGTGAGGGCTTCGATCAGGGCCGTCTTGCCCGATCCTACGGGTCCGCCGATTCCGATTCTGCAAGTGTTTTTCATACAGTGGTCAGGTTTTGTCAGTTCATGAAGAGCCGTTTCGTTCCTTTCTCGTGCAGCGAGGCCAGAATGTCGGCCTGCGGGGCGAAGGCGTGCATCTCTTCGTATTCCATTTGCGAAACTTCTGCACGGAGCGCCTCCGTCTCGGCTGCGAGGCGGAACAGCATGCCTTGCGTGTCATAGTGTGAAACCCGCACGCAGCGCAGCGCGGCGTTGAGGACCGTGCCGATCGTGCCGTACTGGTGCGCGCAGAACAGTTCCTGTTCGCCGATGTCGCAGGCTGCGAAGACGATGCCCTGCGCCACCGGATAGGTGCCCGGCGTGCGGCCGGCTTCCGTAGTGCGGAGCCAGCGCTCCACGGTCGCGTCGGCGGTCATGCGGGTGAACAGTTCCGCCAGCTTCCTGCCCATGCGGGTGCTCATCTGCCGGACTTCGGCGTTGAGCTTGCAGAGCATCGTCTGGTGGTCGGCCGCGACGATGCCGTCGAAGTCGTCCCGGAGGTAGCTGCGGTGGGCATGCAGGGCCGTTACGCCGTCGGTGAAAGCCGCCTGACGGGCGATTTCGCGGGCGTAGGCTTCGAGCGTCGCGGCGTCGTGCACCAGCCCTGTGTCGGCGGCTGTCTCCAGCCCGTTCGAGAAGGAGAAGGTCCCGACCGGAAAAGCCGAGTCGGTGAGCGCCATGAGCCGCATGAGTTGCGTCGTACGGTCAGACATGGGCATGGTGGGGATGGGAGTGATGCTCCTCTGCCGGGCTGTTTTCGTGGCTCGCGCCGCCGAAAAGCCGCCGGATTTCGTGGGGCGCCAGGTAGGGGATTACTTCCGAGCCGGGTTGGAACGTGTAGGCGACATGCTCGATCCGGTGGGTTCGCATCACGCTGTCCATCACTTTCTTGTCCACGGTCAGCGGAACGTAGACTTTCGTTCCTTTGACCACCGCCGGCCAGTGTTGGTTGCCGATGGCGTGGCCCAGCTCCAGCGCAATGTGGATGATCTCCTCGGGTTGTTCGCGGGCCAGCTCGCCGAGGTCGGCGACCAGCACGTCGTTCAGGCGGATGCGGATCGTCACGAGGCGCCGGCTCCCGGCGTCGTATTCCAGAATGTCGCCGTCGAGCAGCTGCGTGCGGCGTTCGAGCGCCACGGCGTATTCGCCGCCTTGTGCGCCCGGCACCACGAAGCGGCTCTTCTGTGCCGTCCACTGGTCCAGTTCGAGGGTTTCGAGGTCGGCATGCTTCGCCCGCTCGGCCCATTCGGGGCTGTGCAGGTTGCCGACGATTGACGTGTAGATTTTCATAGGGTTTCGTTGGATCATGCCGATTCCGGAGAGGTCCGGCAAAAGACCTCTCCGGAATCGATGCACGGGGTTCAGCTGAACCAGTAGAGCTGGCTCAGGGGAAATTCGCGGGCCGGTTTGACGTAGGCGCGTACGCCGTCGACCAGCACGTCGAACGTCTCGGGGTTGACGTCGATCTGCGGCATGCCGCCGTTGCGGACCATGTCGTACTTGGTCAGCTGGCGCGTGCGGCGCACGGGCAGCACCATGCGGTCGAGCGAGAGGCGTTCCTTGATGCCGCTTTCGTAGGCGGCGTTCGAGACGAACGAGACGCAGGTCTTCTGCAGCGCACGGCCGAAAGCACCGAATACCGGACGGTAGTAGCAGGGCTGCGGCGTAGGCAGCGAAGCGTTGGGGTCACCCATGTTCGACCAGTTGATCACGCCGCCCTTGATGACCATCTTGGGCTTGGCGCCGAAGAAGCGGGGTTCCCACAGTACCAGATCGGCGATCTTGCCTTTCTCCACGGAGCCTAAGTAGTCCGATACGCCGAACGTGATCGCCGGGTTGATCGTGATCTTCGCCAGGTAGCGCAGCACGCGGAAGTTGTCGTTGCCGTCGGCATCTTCGGCCAGTTTGCCGCAGGCGTTCTTCATGAACGAGGCGGTCTGGAACGTGCGCAGGAACGATTCGCCGACACGGCCCATCGCCTGCGAGTCGGACGAGACCATCGACAGCACGCCCAAGTCGTGCA
>CAZIUJ010000047.1:0-11458 GCA_964542345.1 uncultured Alistipes sp. | reverse complement strand
CGCCGCCGAAGAGGGTCGTGATGCCGTTGCTCAGCGAGGCGTAGGCCTGCTGCGGCGAGATCAGGTGCACGTGGCCGTCGATGCCGGCGGCCGTGAGGATGAGGTGCTCGCCCGATATGGCGTCGGTCGCGGCGCTCGTTACCAGGTCGGGGTGTACGCCGTGCATGGTGTTGGGGTTTCCCGACTTGCCGATGCCGGCGATCTTGCCGTCCTTGATGCCGACGTCGGCTTTTACGACGCCCAGGATCGGGTCGATGATCGTTACGTTGGTGATTACGATGTCGAGCGACCCCTCTTTCGAGGTCATCGTGTTGGCCAGACCCATGCCGTCGCGCAGGGTCTTGCCGCCTCCGTAGACGATTTCGTCGCCGTATTCGCGGAGGTCTTTTTCGATCTCCACATAGAGGTCGGTGTCGCCCAGGCGGATTTTGTCGCCTACGGTCGGTCCGAAGAGGTTGTTGTATTCCTGACGTGAAATGGTTGCCATGTGTTCCTATTTTTTTGCGTTATCGTTTTTCTTTGCGGCGGCGGCTTCGTACTTCGCGTAGTCCGCTTCGGCTTTCGTCTCGGCGATCTCCTTGAATCCGGCTTGCCGGACTTTGCGCACGGCTTTCATGCGGGCCGGGAAGTAGGTCGGGGCATCTTCGTCGCCCGTGTAGCCCATCACCAGCCCGTTGAAGCCGATGATGCGGCGCTTGCCGGCGTAGGTTACGACTTCCACCTCTTTCTGGTCGCCCGGTTCGAAGCGGATGGCCGTCGTCGCGGGGATGTTCAGGTGGCAGCCGAAAGCCGCATCGCGGTCGAACTCTAAGTAGCGGTTCACCTCGAAGAAGTGGAAGTGCGACCCCACCTGAATGGGACGGTCGCCCGTGTTGCGGACGACCAGTTTCACGGTCTTGCGGCCTGCGTTGTATTCAATCGGCGCGGCGGCCAGAATCTCGCCGCCTACGGCGACCGGCTGGGAGGGCTTGAAGCCCGGTTTGTTCGGATAGAGCCCCGTGGCCTGCCTGCCGGCGGCCGGGGTCTGTTTCGTCTTGTTGTCCATGTTTTTTTCGCGCTTTAGGTTTATTTGATCGGGTGGTGGATGCTCACTAATCGCGAGCCGTCGGTGAATACGGCTTCGACCTGCAGCAGGTCGATCATGTCGGCTACGCCCTCCATGACGTCGCTCTTGCGCAGGACGCCTGCGGCCGTGGTCATCACTTCTTCGACGGTCTTGCCCGCCCGCGCCTCTTCGAGTGCCGCGGAGGTGATGTAGGCCACGGCTTCCGGATAGTTGAGTTTCAGGCCTTTCTTCATGCGCCGTTCGGCGATCATGCCCAGCGACAGGAGCATCAGCTTGTCGATCTCTTTCGGTGATAAGTGCATAATGTTGTGTTTTTTTAGGATTACGGCTTCTGCGCCCCGTGTCAAAGAGTGTGCCAGCCGGCACGGCCGCCCCGTATTTGCCGTTTCCGCGCCGTTTTGGGATTCGGTCCGGATTTTGCGTACCTTTGCCGAAAATTCTGCTGCTTATGTTTCGGGCTATGCTTTTCGCAGGGTTGGGCGGCTTCGTCGGCACCTGCCTGCGCTTCCTCGTCGGGAAAATCTTCCACTTCGCCGGGGCCGGCGCCTTTCCGTGGGGTACCTTCACGGTCAATCTGGTCGGCAGCTTCGTCATCGGCCTCTTCTTCGGCTTGGCCGAGAAGACCCATTTGATTTCGCCGTCGATGAACGTCTTCCTCATCACCGGCTTCTGCGGCGGCTTCACCACCTTTTCGTCGCTGGCCGACGACATGTTCCTGCTGCTTCAGCAGAAACAGTGGCTCAGCTTCGGCCTCTACGTCGGACTGAGCTTCGCTTTGGGACTGCTGCTCGTCTGGTTGGGACGTTCGCTCATCAAGGCGGCATAAAAAAGGCGGGACGATCGTTTCGTCCCGCCTTCGTATCGGCCGTCCCGGTCTCTATTTCCGGGCTATGCAGAAAAGGTCGAAACACTCCGCGCCGACCGGCCCCAAATGGTAGTCCTCCATGCGGATCGAGCTCGTCAGCACCCGGTTGTCTTTCAGCAGGCGGCGACGGTTCAGTCGGTTGAGCAGGTCGTAGGGCAGCTGCAGCAGGCGGCGGGGCAGCCGGTGCTGGAGGTCGAGCAGGTCGTAGCGGGCGATGCGCGCCACGCTCCGGCGGTTCTGCTCGTAGTAGGCCATGACCTTTTCGTTGCCCGAAACGCCCAGCATTTCCACCTCCGCAAAGGTTGCTTGAAAGAGCCGCTGCAGCTCGTCGGCCGTGTATTCGCGGACATGCCACGGATTGCGCGTCAGCGACATCGGGGCATTGGGCGTCGTTACGAGGAAGCGGCCGCCGGGGCGCAGTACCCGGTGGACTTCGCGCACGAACTCCGCGTCGCGCTCGATATGTTCGATCACCTGAAAGGAGATCGCCCAGTCGAACGTCGCGTCGTCGAATGGCAGCGGCGGCACGACGGCCTGCCGGAACTCCACGCCCGGCTGCTGCGTCAGTTCGGCGGCCGGCAGATGCTTGTCGAGGGTTACGAAGCGAGAGGCCCGGGGCGCCACGACTTCGATGCCATAGCCCGAGCCCGTGCCGATCTCCAGCACGTCGCCGCCGATGCGCTGCGCCGCCGCATGGTAGGCCAGCAGCGAGCGTTGGTAGACGAAGTTGTCCGAGGCGTCGCGCGAGACGCGCTCGGCGGTCTTGAGGGTTGCCATTATCTGCGGATTTCGATGCCCCGGTCGTTCATGGCGATGCGGCCCTGCTTGAGCAGCATGCCGACCGAGCGTTTGAAGGTTTTCTTGCTCATAGCTGTCTGGCGCTGCACCTCGGTCGGATCGCTGGCGTCGTTCAGGGGCAGGCGCCCGCCGTGGTCGCGCAGCAGCTGCAGGAGCACCTGCGCCGAATCTTTCACTTGCGCCAGCCCCGTCTGCTGGAGGCTCACGTCGATGCGGTTGTCTTCCGTGATGCGGCGCACGTAGCCCCGCAGGCGGTCGCCGACGGCTACCGGACGGAAAATCTGATTGCGGTAGATCATGCCCCAGTGGCGGTTGTTGACGATCACGCGGTAGCCGATCGGGCTCTCCGAGGCGACCAGCACGTCGACTTCTTCGCGCGGGCGGACCGTGATCTCGTCGTTGTCGATGAACGTTTTCAGCTTGTTCGTCGCCACGCAGCGGCCCGTTACGCTGTCTTCGTAGAGGTAGACTACATAGCTGTGTCCTGCCAGAATGCCCCCTTGCTGGTTGCGGTTCGGCAGGAAAAGGTCCTTGCCCGTCAGCCCCCAGTCTAAGAAAGCCCCGTGCACGGTCTTGTCCACCACCCGGAGGAAGCCCGCTTCCCCGACGCGCAGCTTCGGCGTCTCGGTCGTCGCCACAAGGCGGTCTTCCGAATCGTGGTAGACGAACACTTCCTTGCGGTCGCCGGGTTTGTCCGTCAGCGAAACATAGCGGTTCGGGAGGAGCACTTCGTCGTGTTCCTCGTTTTCCAGGTAGAGCCCGTAGTCCGAAATGCGGCTCACGGTGAGGGTATGGATGCGTCCTGCGTGGATCATGATGGCATAGGGTCAGGGTGCAAAAGTACGTTTTATTTCGTAGTGTCGCAACTTTCCGGCGATTATTGCCGCCGCCGCCGCCAAAAAGGGGCCACAAAAACGCAGAGCCCGGCAAGGGCTCTGCGCAAAACATCTTCCGACAGGTCGGGTTACTTCTTCGCTTCGACAAGGGTCAGCGTTACGCTCTTGTCGGCATGCTGCAGCGTCATCGTCGGCTGCGACTTTCCGTCCGCCGCGATCTCACCCGCAAGCACGACTTCGGCATTTTCCAGCAGCTCCACGTGCGGGCGGTCGTAGCGGTAGGTGCGGACGGTGGGTTCGGCTGCTGCGTCCGTCTCTTTCGCCGCGCCGTCATAGGCGCCGTATTGTTCCAGCGTGTAGGTCTCGGCGTCGAAAAGCAGCGACACGGGGCCTTCCTGCGCCGTCGCCGTCCAGCTCGTTCCGGCGAGCGTCTCGGGAATCGGATTCGTCGTCTCCGGGTCGTTTTCGCATGCTGCGAGGGCCCACGCGAGGGCCAGCAAAACAAGGCTTCGTTTCATGATGTTTGGTTTTTTGGTTTGGGTTTGACATACTATAAACGCTTCGTTTCCAATTATATTGTCCGCTCCGGCTTCGGATTTTCAAAAAAAACAAGCCCGGAACTTCGTGTCCCGGGCTTGTTGCCGATAAAGTTGTTTTATTTGAGCCGTATTTCCGGGGTGTGTACCACGCGGGTTCCGTAAACCTGCGCTTTCAGTTTGTCGTTTACGTAGATCTCCGCCTTGATCCAGTTTTTCGGATCGTCGCAGCGGGCTTCCAGCCGGACAAATTCCGCATCCGTAACGACCGTGTATTCGAAGCGGCCCCTTATGGTTTCCCATCCGTGTCCAGTTAAGGCGCCGTATACCCGTATTTCGGAATCCGTCGCTCCGCTCTCGACCACGAACTTTACCTTGTGGGTTCCGTCATCTTTCGAGCAGGCCGGAGCCAAGAGTGCCAAAAGAACGAATGCAATTATATATTTTAAGTATCTCATAGAACTTATTGTCTCTTATTCCTCTGTTTTCTCCGTCAGGTAGAAGCCTATGGGATGGGCTCTGTAATCGCCGTAATAATTTCCTCCGAACTTGACGTTTTCTTGTCGGGTGAAAGTAACATAAACTTTACTGTTTTCAAAGGAGCCGTTTTCGGCGCCGTCGACATCGCGGAACACCAGATATTCTCCGAATTGTTCGCCGCCTGTGCCGAATGTCCGGCAATGCTTGAATTCGAAGAAGCCGCTTGCATCCGTGTATGTTTCCGCATCGTTGCGGAATTTCACGTGGATGCCTTCGATTGCCCCGCCTTTTCCGTCGGTTATGCGGCCTTCTACCGAGAATGTTACGGTCGGAACTCCGTATATGGGTTCGGTTCCTTCCGATTTTTCCTTGTCTTCGGAACAGCCGGCCAGTCCGGCCGCAAGGGCGCATATCCAAAGCGCTGTTTTCAAACTCTTCATAATCATTTTGTTGTTCGGTGCCAAAAATAATAATTATTTGTTTATCGCGGTACGTTTTTTCGCAAAAAGACAAGCCCGGGACACGAAGTCCCGAACTTGTCGCCGATCGTTTTATTTGAGCCGCACTTCACCTGCAGCGATCCGTGCGTTGCCTTGTATCGACTTCAGGTGTTTCATGCGCGCGTTCGTTATTCTACGGCCAGTCCGAACGAAACATATCCGGTGTTGTAGGTATGTACCAGATAGTCGCTGCCGCTCTTGCCGTCGATAATCGGATCGAAGAAGTAGATTTTGATGTTGCCTAAGTTGTCGTCCGCTTCGTCTCTTTCGAATTTGTATTCTTTGGTTTCCGTCTTGGTAGTCGATCCCGATCCTCCGCCGCTGACACCGGCACTGTTCTTGTTTTCCGTTCCGAAGCCGAATTTGACTTCGCCCTCTACTTTCCAGCTCGTCATTTTTGTTACTTGATGACTGACGGTGGTTGTATATCTTGCCTGTTTATCTTCTTCGTAGATAGAGATGTATCTCTCCAGTGCCTCTTGCGACAAATCCCATTTCCCGAAAGAAATCTGTTTGTTTTTCAGATATACACGCTTGGCCGTAAACTTGTTGGGGTCGATCGTGTAGGTGTATTTGCTGTGTCTGAACCAGGTGCTGTGCCGATAGCTGCTGGCGATGTGAAAATCCCACAATTCTTCGGGTTTGAGCGGCAGATAGACGATAGTAGGTTGTGTACTGTTGGCTGAGAAGACTTCGAACCGGAAATCGTAGGCGCCTTTCGTCCACATTCTGTCGAGCAGTTCGGCGTCGGTCAGAGAACGTTTCTCTTGGCTCGTCTGATTCGACTTGATAGATGGGTCTTCATAGGCTTCTCCCGTCTTTTGATCGGCAATCTTAAAGTAGGCTTTCGGGTCGACTTCAAGGAAGCTGATATACTCCGATACCAGCCGATTCAGGGTTCCGTTTCCGTTCGCCGGGGTGATGCCGTAGTAGATGTAGTCTCGCTGGTAGGAGCGGGAATTGGACCCGGAATTGTCGGCGTAGAAGTAGTTGTAGGCCGTTACGGCTTTGGCACCTACTTCGGCGGCTGTCATGGCCGTAGACCGGGTCTGCGGCTCCTCGTCTTCGCGGATCGAACCGTCGTAGTTGGGCGAGATGAACGTGAAAGTCTGCTCGCCGCTGCGCGTAATGGCATCGACGATGACACGGCTGTTCTCGTTCACGACGAAGGTGTGGAAATCGGGGATTTCGCCCTTTTCGAGGTCGACGGCATACTCGCCGTTGAGGTAGAGCGTCGTCGCTTTCTCTTTGGAGACGGCTACCGGAATCTCCGGATCGGTGCAGTCCATGTTTTCGGCTGCGATGCCGAAAATCGCGATCTTGGGAACAAGGATGTTGAGCAGCGGGATGTTCTCTTCGATCGTCGCGATCTTGGCTTCGGAGGAGTATTCCACCAGCAGGTTGCGGAGCGTCGTGCCGCCGATCTCCTTGTCTTTGACCAGCGCATAGAGCACGTCGTAGTTCTTGTCGAATTGCTTGATGGCTTCTTCTTTCAGAAATTCCCGGACGTCCTGCCGGTCGTAGACGATCTTCGACAGGGTTTCGGCGAAGCCCGAAAGCAGCGCTTCGTTCTTGGAGACGTTTTCGCTTTTCGGGCGTCTGTTTTCCGCAGGGTCTTCTTTCTGACAGGCGGTCATGCCGACCAGCGCGGCGGCGCAGGCCGCCAACAACAGAGATTGGATAGGTTTCATGGTGTTTTTAATAAATAAGTTATGGTATAATTGGTAGATGAATCATTGTTTACAGATCGAACTCTCCGGTGTAGCGGGTTCCGCCGTCGTCTTCGAGCTCGATCCGGTAGGAGCCGCCGTCTCCGGAGACGGCGGTGCGCCAGCTGCCGGGAGTGGCGGAGCAGTAGTCGCAGACGATTTCGCCGGTCGCGGCGTTCATCACCGTAATGGCTACGCCGCCCATGTTGTCGAAGAAGTCGAATACCAGCGATTCGCTCGCCGCTTCGTACATGCAGTCGATCGCCGCCCGGGCCGGCATGCGGGGGCGGATAGGCTCCGTTGGGTCTTTTCGGATCGTTATAGGACGATCGCCTTGCTCTTTAGAGGTCTTTTCTCCGGGTTCTGCGGCGGTAAGAGCGGCCGGAACGAATCCGAGTGCCAGCAGCAGAAAAACGGTTTTGTAAAATGCGGTTTTCATGATCGGTAATTTTGGTTTGGTTTGCTGACGCAAAATTACCGCAGCGGCCGGCAACCGACAAAAAAACGCCTTGCAAAAAGATTACAAGGCGCATTTATAACGTGTTGAATTATAGGTAGATATGATTCCTCCCGATGCTGAAATAATTACAACTTTATATATTGCTGATTTTCATGTATTTAGGAATTGCTATTCCTTATTGCATATTCAGTCTATTTATTATTAGACAGTTACGACATCAGCTTTATGAACAATTCTTTGGAGGGAGCGTTCGACTTTGCGATTTTGGTCTTCAGCCGCGATTTCTTGACCGCCGTATAGTTGACCGTGTCGCCCGTGAAGACGCTGATGACCTGCAGCGAGAATCCGGCGTAGACGTAGCGCAGCAAGTCGAGTTCCGCCTCTTTCAGCTCGGGCAGCTCCGCCCGGAGTTTCTGCATGATGTTGTCGTGGCACAGGTCGACCACCCGTTCGATTTCCTGCTTGCCCTCGGCCTGCGAGGCGTAGGTGTCGAGCAGCGTTTTCACCTTATTATATATGGCGCGCTGTTCGTTGGCGCCCTTGCGCTCGTAGTAGGTCGCCGCCAGTTCGTTGATCACGGCGAACCGCTCCTTGACGAGCTGCTGCACTTCCTGCGTCTCCGCACGATGTTGGGCCTCCAGTTTCATCCGCATCGTCTTGCCGACATTCCGGATTTCGTCGAGGACCGAGAGGTATTTGGCCACGGTCGCCTGCCGTTTCCGGTAGTTGACATAGGCGACGAATGCCGCGAACAGGATGACGACGACGGCCAGCGCGAGCGTCAGGTAGAAGTTGATCCGCATGCCGCGCAGACGCCGCTGGGCGATCCGGTTTTCCTGATCCAGGAAGTTGCGGTGGATGTCGGCATAGGACTGCTGGAGGACAAGAAGTTCCAATGAATCGTGGTAAAACGCATCGCGGTGGTATTCTTCTGCAGATTTTTGGTAATCTTGTGCGTAGAAGTGCACTTGAGCTGCGACATTGTTTAACAATCCTCGGGTCGGAGAATCGGGGCGGATGTTTGCTTGGGCCAGATGCAGGTAATATAGGGCGCTGTCGAGCGTATCGTCAGCGAGGTGCGCCAGCGCCATGAAAGCACGCTCCCGATCCTCCCATTCGCGCTGCAGCCGATGACGTATTTGCCATAGCAGGGCGCATGCTTCATCGGAGCGCTGCTGGGCGATTCGGGTGTAGGCCAGACTTCCGAGCGTGAATTGCATCATGACCGTATCGCGTTCGGCCTCGACGAGCTGCAGCGCCTGCGCGTAATAGAGGTAGGCGCTGTCGTACTGCTTCAGTTCGAAATAGGTGTCGCCGATGTCGGACAGGGCATATCCGCAATGGTGGTTTTTGCCGGCCTGCCGGAAGTTTTCGTAGGCCAGCTGCGCATATTGCAGCGTGGCCGAGTTGTTGTACTGGGTCTTGTAGATTTCGCAGATCCGCTGGTAGAGCAGCCCCGACAGATAGGGGTCGTTCAGCTTCCGGCCCTCCTCCTCGATCTGCAGGAAACGGACCAGCGCCCGCGAATCCTCCCCGCGGTTGTGGAGCACCATCGCGTGGTAGAACTCCGCGAGGAAACGTTTGCGCACCTCCTTGCGGCGGTGGCGGTAGTAGCTGCGGGCGATGCGGGTCAGCGAGTCGTCGTCGGAGAGGATGTAGTTCTTGTCCTGCGCCATGGCGTAGAGCAGCGCATAGTCGGCCCGCGTCCGGCGGTGCGAGATGTCGCCGGGGTCGATCCGCCGCAGGATGCTCAGCGCGCTGTCGGGTGCCGTCGCCAGGCAGCTTTCGGCCTGCAGCAGCGCCCGCTCCACGCGCGCGTTGCCCACGCAGGCCGCCAGCAGGAGGCACGCCAGCAGCAGGGGATATGTCGTTCGGTTGTGCCGCATCGTCTTTTCCCGCCACGAAATTAAACATTTTCGGAGAATAATTCAACACCGGGTGCGGCGCATTTCCGACGAATGTATTAACTTTGCAGGCTCCCCGTTCGTCCGCTATGAAAGAAGACTCGATCCGCATATTCGGTGCCCGCGTGCACAACCTCAAGAACGTCGATCTGGAGATTCCGCGCCGCCGGCTGGTCGTCATCACCGGCCTGAGCGGCTCCGGCAAGTCGTCGCTGGCTTTCGACACGCTCTACGCCGAGGGGCAGCGCCGCTACATGGAGACCCTCTCGACCTACGCCCGGCAGTTCGTCGGCACGATGGAGCGCCCCGACGTCGACAAGATCACGGGCCTGAGCCCCGTCGTGGCTATCGAGCAGAAGACCACCAACCGCAACCCCCGTTCGACCGTCGGCACCGTTACCGAGATCAACGACTTCCTGCGTCTGCTCTACGCCCGGGCTTCGCGGGCCTATTCGCCCGTTACGGGCGAGGAGATGGTCCACTACTCCGACGAGCGGATCGTCGAGCTCATCTGCGAGGGCTTCGCCGGCCGCAAGATCGCGCTGCTGGCCCCCGTCGTCAAGGGCCGCAAGGGCCACTACCGCGAGCTCTTTGAGACGCTGGCCAAGAAAGGCTACATCTACGCCCGCATCGACGGCGAAATCCGCGAAATATCGCCCGGCATGCGCCTCGACCGCTACAAGATCCATACGATCGATCTGGTCGTCGACCGCCTGACCGTCGGCCCGGAGGCGCGCGAGCGGATCGCCTCGTCGCTCAAGGAGGCCATGCGGCAGGGCAAGGGCACGATGGCCCTCTACGACTACGGCACCGGCGAGCAGCGCTTCTATTCGCGCCACCTGATGTGTCCCTCGACGGGCCTCGCTTTCGAGGACCCCGCGCCCCATACTTTCTCGTTCAACTCGCCCAAAGGGGCCTGCCCCCACTGCAACGGGCTGGGCGAGGAGGCCGTTTTCGACCTCGCGAAGATCATCCCCGACAAGAAGCTCTCGCTGCGCGACGGCGCCGTCGAGCCGTTGGGCAAGTACCACAACAACATGCTTTTCGCCACGCTCGAAATGCTGGGCCGGCGTTACGACTTCACGCTCGACGACCCCGTCGAGACCTTTTCCGAGGCGGCGCTCCATGCCCTGCTGTACGGCGATTCCGAGCCGCTGACCGTCGACCTCGCGGTCTTCAGCTCCCCGTCCGGCGGACGGCAGTTCCTCTCGTGGGAGGGCGTCGCCGAGTATATCGGCCGCACGGACGACGACGAGTCGGCTCGCGGCCGCAAGTGGCGCGAGCAGTTCCTCCTCTACCGACCCTGCTCGGCCTGCGGCGGTTCGCGCCTGAAGCCCGAGGCCCTGCAGTTCCGCATCGGCGGCAAGAGCATCGCCGATGTCTCGGCCCTCTCGATCGAGGAGTTCTCCGCCTGGATCGACGGCGTCGAAGAGCTGATGAGCGACAAGGAGCGGCGCATCGCGCAGGAGGTTGTCAAGGAGATTCGCGAGAGGCTCCGCTTCCTCGTCGAGGTGGGGTTGGGCTACCTGTCGCTCGCCCGGTCGTCGCGGTCGCTTTCGGGCGGCGAGAGCCAGCGCATCCGCCTCGCCACGCAGATCGGCTCCAAGTTGGTCAACGTGCTCTACATCCTCGACGAGCCCTCGATCGGCCTGCACCAGCGCGACAACCGGCGCCTGATCCGCAGTCTGGAGGAGCTGCGCGACGCCGGCAACTCGGTCCTCGTCGTCGAGCACGACGAGGAGATGATGCGGGCCGCCGACTTCATCGTCGATGTCGGACCCCGTGCCGGACGCCGGGGCGGGCGGATCGTCGCGGCCGGCACCTACGACGACATCCTGCATGCCGACTCCATCACGGCCGACTACCTCACGGGGCGCCGACGCATCGAGGTTCCCGAAACGCTGCGCCCGGGTTCGGGCCAGAGCATCTCCATCCGCGGCGCCCGGGGCAACAACCTCCGCAATATCGACGTCGACTTCCCGCTGGGCAAGTTCATCTGCGTTACGGGCGTCAGCGGCTCCGGCAAGTCGACGCTTGTCAACGAAACCCTGCGGCCGATCCTTGCGCAGAAACTCTACCGGGCACTCGACCGGCCGCTCGACTACGATTCGGTCGAGGGGATCGAGCATATCGACAAGCTCGTCGTCGTCGACCAGTCGCCCATCGGCCGCACGCCGCGCTCGAATCCCGCGACCTACTCCAACGTCTTCGCCGACATCCGCCGGCTCTTCGAAATGACGCCCGATGCGCAGATCCGCGGCTTCAAGGCCGGACGCTTCTCGTTCAACGTCAAGGGGGGCCGCT
>CAZIUJ010000046.1:0-11561 GCA_964542345.1 uncultured Alistipes sp. | reverse complement strand
CTATTACCGCTGCCGACATCAAGATCGGCATGTGCATCGAAATGGACGGCAAGACGTTCCTCGTCGTCGATTTCCAGCACTGCAAGCCGGGCAAGGGCCCCGCTTTCGTCCGTTCGAAGCTCAAGAATCTGGAGAACGGCCGCGTCCTCGAAAACACCTTCTCGTCCGTCAGCCAGAAGATCGAGCAGGTGCGCGTCGAGCGCCGTCCCTACCAGTTCACTTACGAGGACGATCTGGGCGCACACTTCATGCACACGGAGACGTTCGAGGAGATCAACATCGACAAGAGCCTGATCAACAACTACGACTTGATGGCCGACGGCCAGATCGTCGAGGTGATGTTCCACACCGAGAAGGAGACCGTTCTTTCGGCCGAGCTTCCGCCGATCGTCGACATGGAGGTTACCTACACCGAGCCGGGCATCAAGGGCGATACGGCGTCGACCAACTCGCTCAAGCCCGCTACGGTCAACACGGGGGCTACGGTGCGCGTGCCGTTGTTCATCAACACGGGCGACAAAATCCGCGTCGACACCCGCACCCGCGAGTACTACGAGCGGATCAAGTAGGGGGTCCCGTTTCGTTTCGAAACCCGGAATGCGGCATCGCATTCCGGGTTTTTCGTGTTGCGGGGTTTCGCGATCGAGGTAACCGGAGGCGAGACCCCTTCCCATAAAAAAACGATCCGCCGCTGCGCAGCGAATCGTTTTCTGAAAGTACCCGGAGCCGGGGTCGAACCGGCACGACATTGCTGTCATTGGTGTTTGAGACCAACGCGTCTACCGATTCCGCCATCCGGGCAAACCGAAGAATCGGGAGTGCAAAGATAGTAAAAAAATCGCAATTCGTCGTTTCCGGCCTACAATTATTTTCCCGACCGCAGAAACAGACTGCCGGAGGTGCTATGCCGTGGGGTGGAAGTAGTCGCGGATTTTGCGGGCTTTGGCTTCGCCGACCAGCGCCGAGAGCTCTCCGATGTTCGCCGCTTTGACTTTCGCCACGGTGCGGAAATGTCGCAGCAGCTCGCGGATCGTCTTTTCGCCGACTCCCGGAATCTGTTCCAGTTCACTGTGGATGAACGCCTTGCTGCGTTTCTGGCGGTGGAACGAGATGGCGAAGCGGTGCACTTCTTCCTGGATGTGCGAAAGCAGGTGGAAGACGGGCGACGTGGGCCGCAGCCCGACCAGCAGGGGCGGGTAGCCGCAGTAGAGCTCGGCCGTGCGGTGGCGGTTGTCTTTGGTTAATCCGGCAATGGGGATGTCGAGCTGCAGGTGTTCCAGCACTTCGTGGATCGCCCCCATCTGCCCCTTGCCGCCGTCGGCGATGATAAGGTCCGGGAGCTCGGCGCCTTCGGCCACTAAGCGGCTGTAGCGACGGTAGACGATTTCGCGCATCGAGGCGTAGTCGTCGGGCCCTTCGACCGTCTTGACATTGAAGTGGCGGTACTCCTTGCGCGAGGGCTTGCCGTCGCGGAAAACCACGCACGACGCCACGGGGTGCGACCCTTGCAGGTTGGAGTTGTCGAAGCACTCGATGTGGCGGGGCGGGCGGTCGAGACGCAGCTCTTTTTGCAGGGCGTTCATCAGCCGCTCGGCGTGGCGTTCGGGGTTCTTGATTTCCAGGTTCTTAAGTTGTTCGGCCCGGTAGATGCGGGCGCTCTTCTGCGAAAATTCCAGCAGCTCCAGCTTCTCGCCACGCTTGGGCACGGTGAACGTTACGCCGTCGAAGAGCAGCGTCGTCGAGGGCAGAAAGGGCACGATCACTTCGCGGGCCAGTTCGCCGCCGGCGATCTGTTCGACCGTGTGTTGGATCGCCAGCGTCAGCATGTCGCGTTCGTCGCCGCCCACGCCCGTCGTAAGACGTACCGTCGAGACGCCTACGATCGAGCCGTGGCGGATGCGCACAAAGTTGCAGTAGGCTACCTCGTCGTCGGGCAGCAGCGAGAAAACGTCGACATCCTCGATCCGGGCGCTGACGATCACCGACTTGCCGGCATAGTGGTCCAGCGCGTCGAGACGTTGTTTGTAGCGTTGCGCCTGCTCGAATTTCAGTTCGTCCGCCGCCCGGGCCATTTCGCCCTCCAGGTAGCTGCGCACGGGCCGCAGGTCGCCTTTGAGGATCGAGACCACCAGCCCGACCTGCTTCTCGTACTCTTCTTCCGTTTGCCGGCCCACGCACGGACCCTTGCAGTTGCCGATGTGGTATTGCAGGCAGACGTCGTATTTGCCTCGCGCAATGAGCTCGGGTGCTAAGTTGAGCTTGCAGGTGCGCAGCGGCACCACTTCGCGGATGAACTCCAGCACGCTGTGCTGCATCATCACCGAGCCGTAGGGGCCGAAGTATTGCGAGCCGTCGCGTTCCAGCTGCCGCGTCGACTGCACGCGCGGGAAATGTTCGCGCCGCACAACGATCCACGGGTAGGTCTTGTCGTCTTTCAGCAGGATGTTGTAGCGCGGCTGCAGGGTCTTGATGAGGGAGTTTTCCAGCAGCAGGGCGTCGGTTTCGCTGTCGACGACAATGTGGCGGATTTCGACGATCTGCCTGACCAGCACCCGGACTTTGGGGCTGTGTTCCTTGCTTTGCACAAAGTAGGACGACACGCGCTTGCGCAGGCTCTTGGCCTTGCCCACGTAGATGATCGTCCCCGCGCGGTCCACGAACTGGTAGACGCCCGGCGAGAGGGGCAGCAGGGCCACCTGCTCCTTGAGATCGGTTTGCGGATGCTCGGCCATCGGGGCAAAGGTACGCATTTTTCCCGGTTTTTGTTTTATTGGTCCGAATAGCGTATCTTTGCGAACATCTCCTTATATATAATATGATCCCTATGAGAAAATTCCTGCTCCTCTGTTCGTGCGCCGCGCTGGCTGCTTCGTGCATCGACGGCGACTACGATCTGAGCGCTTTCGGCTCCGGGCCGATCGCCCTCGGCGATGAAACTTCCCTCTTCAAGATGCCGTTGGCGCAGATCTCCGTGGCGCTCGGCGAGATCCACGACGACAAGGGTTCGCTGCAGCAGATGCTCGACGAGGCCGATGTCTGGCTGCCGTCGCAGCTGCCCGGCGCCGCCGACTACGTCGATCTTGTGCGCGTGCGCGAGGACGAAAGCTACCTGACCGGACTGCTCGACGCGCTCTTCGACGAAATGCTCGTCCGCCCGGCGAAGTTAGACGCGGTCGCCGATCTGATCTGGAACGAGTACAAGCGGGATTTCTTGGGGACGCTCGGCTTGCCCGGCACGGTGAGCGAATCGCTTTTCAAGGAGACTTTCGGGCAGTTGGTCCGCACCTCGGGTGCGAAGTCGGCCATCTTCGAGCAGATCGGCAACTCGGCGGCCCGCTATCTGACGGCGCTCGACGTCGACGACCTCGTCTATGACCTCGGCTCCCTCGATCTGGGCGATGCGCTGGAGATGCTGACCGACAACCTCGATCCCGAGGGTACGCCCGATCCGAAGAATACGCTCTCGATCGAGGGCGAGGTCTCCAGCACGCTGCCCCTCGCCCTGAGCCTCATGCCGCGCTTCTCGCCGGCGGAGATCGAAATCCCGACGTTCCGGGTCGAGGTCGGCACGACGAAGCTGCCTTCGACGCGCATCTATGCCGAGGAGCTGCGGACTCTTTCCGAGGCCGGGAGCGTGGAGGCGCGCATCGCCGTCGACCTGCTGCGCTACTATCCCGGGCGGACGCTCGACGACAAGAGCCCCGTCGCCATCCGGCTGAGCCTCCATAAGACCGGTTCGCTGAAACTCAACCTGTAACCCCGCAACGACCTTTCGACATGAAAAAGATACTTTTCCTTTTCGCGCTGCTCCTGCTGCCGGCCGGCCTCGCCGCCCAGAATCCCGTCGCCTGCTTCATGGAGGGCTCTGCGTTCCGCACGCAGTTCAACCCGGCGTTCGCCCCCGTGCGCGGCTACGTGAACCTTCCCGTCGCCGGTGCGCTCGACTTCAGCATGGGCAATTCCCTGGCGCTCGAAGACTTCTTTTTCCGGCGCGGCAGCGCCTACGTTACGTTGCTCGATCCGGCGGTTTCGGCCGGCGAGGCGCTGCGCAGCATCCGGGACCGCAACACCCTCAGCGCCGAGATGCGCATGAACGTGGTCGGCTTCGGCAAGTATGCCGCCAACGGCAAACATTTCTGGTCGGTCGACATCAACCTCCGGGCCGACACCGAGTTCTGCCTGCCGGGGTCGATGGTCCGCTTCGTCAAGCAGGGCCACGACGGCGCGATCCGCAACCTGGGCTTCTCGTTCGACAGCTACCTGGACGCCGGCTTCGGTTATTCGTTCCCGCTGCTCGGCGACAAGCTCTATGTGGGGGCCAAAGCCAAGCTGGTCGTGGGCCTCGCCCGGATGAAGCTCGACTACGACCGCATCGACGTCGCCCTGCAGGAGGACCGCTGGGCCGTCGAGGCGGAGGGAATCCTCGATGCCCATCTCCCGGGGATCAGGATCGAACACCAATACGACAGCCACCATCGCCCGTACTACGCTTTGGACGAGCTGACTTTCTCGACCCGCCACATCGAACCGGCCGGCTACGGCTTCGCCGTCGACCTGGGGGCCGTCTACGAAATCCTGCCCGACCTGAAGGCTTCGTTGGCCGTGGTCGACCTGGGCTTCATCGGCTGGACCCGGAGCGCCTCCGTGCGGGGCCGCAGCTCGGTTTCCGAGGAATATACGGGCATCGTCGTGGAGAACGGCGAGACGCTTTCGTCGCCCGACTTCTCGTTCAAGGACCTCACGCACTTCGATCGCATCGACGGGGCGAGCAGCACCCGCATGCTCTATGCCACGATGAACGCCGGCGCGGAGTATGCCTTGTGGAAGCACCGCGTGGTCTTCGGCCTGCTGTATCAGGCCCGCTTCCGGGACTACCGGACGCTGCACAGCCTCACCGGCTCGGTGAACTTCTCGCCCGTCCGCTGGTTCACGCTCTCGGGCAGCTATACCGTGGGCAGCTGCGGCGGTTCGCTGGGGCTGGCCCTGAACCTCTGCCCGGGGTGGATCAACTTTTTCCTGGCCACCGACGTGCTGACGGGACGCCTTTCGTCGCAGTACGTGCCCGTTTCCCGGCGTTCGGCCCATGTTACGTTCGGGTTGGGGTTCCCGCTCGGCAAGCGCGGGCTGCGTCTGCGGGAGTATGCCGGTGCGAAGGTCGCTCGCTGATCGCGCCGAAAGGGCCCTGCGGGCTTTCCGCAGGCCGCTACGCATTCCCGAATCCGCTGCCTGCGGGTTCGGGAATTTTGCGCATCTATGCCGGATAAGGTTCGCCGGGATGCGGAAAAAAGCGGATGCGGCCCGCGGGAAAAGGCTCCGATTTTAGCGGTTTCGGGCGTACCCATACCAGAATCGGGTTTTTGTATTGGAATTTCGGAATCTTTGTTTACCTTTGTAACGATGAAACCTGCCGGACTCCGCCTCGGGCGGAGCTGCAAAAGATAGCGACGGTCTGAAATCTGTGTGAAGTTGCGTCACTGAATTTTTGAATTCTTCACGGGCCGTCGCTTTTTTATGTTCGGAACCGTACTGCGGAGATGCCGCGGTACGGTTCTTTTCATATCCGGGTGCTGCGGAGAGCGGCGGCGACGGGACGTTCGCGAAGCGTCTCCTCCATGATGCGGCGGCCGGCGTCGCAGATTTCGCCCGCGCGGTGGAACTCGAAGACTCCGAAACGGTCAGCGGGTATCTCGATCAGGATGTCGGGCTCGTAGAGGCGGCGCATCAGCCGCGTGATGCGCTGCATCATGATCTCCGAGGAGCCGGAGAGCATGCTGTAGCAGTTGACCTGCCGGCGGCATCCCGAGAAGGGGGCGCTGGCGTCGACGGCGACCAGCAGGTCGCCCGACCGGCGCACGGCGCGGTCGAGCGGCACGGGGTTGACCGTGCCGCCGTCGACGAGGATCATGCCTCCGAGGCGCACGGGCCGGAAGACCGAGGGGATGGAGATCGACGAACGGATGGCGTCGAAGAGGCTGCCGTGGTCGAAGACCACCTCGCGGCCCGTCAGCAGGTCGGCCGCCACGGCGGCGAACGGAAGGGGCAGCTCCTCGATCCGCACCTCGGGCACCATGCGCTTCAGGGCGTTCATCACGCGGTCGCCCTTGACGAGCCCCCCGGCGCTGAACGCCAGGTCGATCATGCCGAGTATCTTGTAGCGGTCCAGCCCGCAGATCCACTCCTTGAAGGGGCGGAGAGACCCCGCGGCGTACATGCCGCCGACGAGCGCCCCCATCGAGGTGCCGGCCACCGAGGCGATCTCGAAGCCGGCCGCCTCCAGCGCTTCGATCACGCCGATGTGCGCCGCGCCGCGCGCGCCGCCGCCGCCCAGTACCAGGGCGATCCGTCTCTTTTCCATACAGGCTGTCGCTGATTCTTCGGCCGCCGAAAGGCGGCGGCCGGAAATCCGTGCACGCATCGTGCCGAAACCGCCGCATGCCGGGCCGAGGGGTGAAATTCCCGGCCCATGCTATTGTTATTCCGCAAACAATGGCTATCTTTGCGACACGGTGCGACGATGCGGCCGCCCCTGCCGACCGGCGGGTGCTCCGCGCTTCGCGGCGGAACACTGTGCAAACATTCACAAAATAAACCAATTCGATTCGTTATGAGCTGTTTTCTCTGCAATTCTTCGCTGGGCAAGAAGCTGGTGATGAGCGTTTCGGGCTGCGTGCTCGTGCTCTTCATCCTCTTCCACATGTCCATGAACCTGACCGCGATCTTCTCGCCCGAGGCCTACGACACGATCTGCGAGCTGCTGGGCGCCAACTGGTATGCGCTGGTCGCCACGGCCGGACTGGCCCTCATCGTGGCCATCCACTTCATCTATGCCATCGTCCTGACGCTGAACAACTACCGCGCACGCGGCAAGCAGCGTTACGCCGTTACCGTGCAGGAACCCGGCGTGGCGTGGTCGTCGAAGAACATGCTCGTGCTGGGCTTCGTCGTGCTGGGCGGTCTGGCGCTGCACCTCTTCAACTTCTGGGCGAAGATGCAGCTCACCGAGCTCTTAGGCGAGCCTGTCAACTCGCTGGGCACGGCACCCACCGACGGCGCCGCGCTGATCGCCTACACCTTCTCGAAGTGGTACTACGTGGTGCTCTACCTCGTGTGGTTCGCAGCCCTGTGGTTCCACCTCACGCACGGCGTCTGGTCGATGTTCCAGAGCGTGGGCTGGGCCAACGACACGTGGTATCCGCGCCTGAAGTGCCTGGCCAACATCGTGGCGACGATAGTCTTCCTCTGCTTCGCCGCCGTGGTGGTCGTCTACTACCTGAAGTGCGTGTGCCCCTGCTGCGCAGGCTGCTGCTGACCTCCGAGATTTTCAAGAACAATATAACAATACGAAGATATGGCACTCAAATTAGATGCTAAAATTCCCGCCGGGGAGCTTGCCCGGAAGTGGAGCAACCACAAGGCGGCGATCAAGGTCGTGAGCCCGGCCAACAAACGCAAGTTGGACATCATCATCGTCGGCACCGGACTGGGCGGCGCCTCCGCAGCCGCTTCGCTCGGCGAACTGGGCTACAACGTCAAGATTTTCTGCATTCAGGATTCGCCCCGCCGCGCCCACTCGATCGCGGCGCAGGGCGGCATCAACGCCGCGAAGAACTACCAGAACGACAACGACTCGGTCTACCGTCTCTTCTACGACACGATCAAGGGCGGCGACTACCGTGCCCGCGAAGCCAACGTTTACCGTCTGGCCGAGGTCTCGAACCTCATCATCGACCAGTGCGTGGCGCAGGGCGTGCCTTTCGCCCGCGAGTACGGCGGCCTGCTGGCCAACCGCTCGTTCGGCGGCGCGCAGGTGTCGCGAACGTTCTATGCCCGCGGTCAGACGGGCCAGCAGCTGCTCCTGGGCGCCTATGCCGCGCTGAACAAGGAGATTGCCGCCGGCTCGGTCAAGAGCTACCCGCGGCATGAGATGCTCGACCTTGTTGTCGAAGACGGCGAAGCCAAAGGCATCATCGCCCGCAACTTGGTAACGGGCGAAATCGAACGCCACGGAGCGCATGCCGTGGTCCTTGCGACGGGCGGCTACGGCAACGTTTTCTTCCTCTCGACCAATGCGATGGCCTCGAACGGCTCGGCCGCGTTCCAATGCTACCGCAAGGGCGCCGGCTTCGCCAACCCCTGCTTCACGCAGATCCACCCCACCTGCATCCCCGTGCACGGCGACCAGCAGTCGAAGCTGACCCTCATGTCGGAGTCGCTGCGCAACGACGGCCGCATCTGGGTGCCCAAGAAGCTGGAAGATGTGCAGGCGATCCGCTCGGGCGCCAAGAAACCCTCGGACATTGCCGAAGAAGACCGCGACTACTACCTGGAGCGCCGCTACCCGGCGTTCGGCAACCTGGTGCCGCGCGATGTGGCGTCACGAGCCGCCAAAGAACGCTGCGATGCCGGCTACGGCGTTAACGAAACGGGGCTGGCCGTCTTCCTTGACTTCAAGACGGCGATCGAACGCTACGGCAAGGAGATCATCCGCCAACGCTACGGCAACCTGTTCGACATGTACGAGGAGATCACCGACGTGAGCCCCTACGAAGAGCCGATGCAGATTTTCCCCGCCGTGCACTACACGATGGGCGGCATCTGGGTCGACTACAACCTGATGACGACCATTCCGGGTCTCTACGCCATCGGCGAAGCCAACTTCTCGGACCACGGAGCCAACCGACTGGGCGCTTCGGCCCTGATGCAAGGCCTGGCCGACGGCTACTTCGTGCTGCCCTACACCATCGGCGACTACCTTTCGCACAAGATTCAGGCTCCGAAAGTCAAGACCGACACCCCGGCGTTCGACGAAGCCGAAAAGGCCGTCAAGGAGAAGATCGCCAAGCTGTTCGCGATCAAGGGCAAGCAGTCGGTCGACGACATCCACAAGAAGCTGGGCCACATCATGTGGGAGAATGTCGGCATGGCCCGCACCAAGGAGTCGCTCGAAAAAGCGATCGTGGAGATTCAGGCCCTGCGCAAGGAGTTCTGGAGCGACGTCAAGCTCGTAGGCGCCGAGAACGAGTTCAACGTCGAGCTCGAAAAAGCGCTGCGGCTGGCCGATTTCCTCGAGCTGGGCGAGCTGATGGCCCGCGACGCGCTGAACCGCGAGGAGTCGTGCGGCGGTCACTTCCGCTCGGAGCACCAGACCGAGGAGGGCGAGGCCAAGCGCGACGACGAAAACTTCGTCTACGCCGCCGTATGGGAGTACAAGGGCATGGACCAGGCTCCGGAGCTCACGAAAGAACCCCTCAACTTCGAGTTCGTACACCCGGCCCAGCGCAACTACAAGGACTAATTTAATCGGAATCCGAAACCATGAATTTCACGTTGAAAATATGGCGTCAGAAAGACGCCAAGTCGAAAGGCGCTTTCGAGACCTACAAGGTCGAGAACATCTCGGCCGACACCTCGTTCCTCGAAATGCTCGACATCCTGAACAACAACCTCATCCACGAGGGCAAGGAACCCGTGGCGTTCGACCACGACTGCCGCGAAGGCATCTGCGGCATGTGCTCGCTGCATATCGACGGCCATGCCCACGGCCCGGGTCAGGCGGCGACGACCTGCCAGATCTACATGCGCAAGTTCAAAGACGGCGCGACGATCACCGTGGAGCCGTGGCGCTCGGCGGCGTTCCCCGTCATCAAGGACCTGGTGGTGAACCGCTCGGCCTATGACCAGATTCTGCAAGCCGGCGGTTTCATCTCCGTGCGGACGAACTCGGTGCCCGATGCCAATGCGATTCCGATCGCCAAAGCCGACGCCGACGAATCGATGGATGCCGCCGCCTGCATCGGCTGCGGAGCCTGCGCCGCGACGTGCAAGAACGGCTCGGCGATGCTGTTCGTAGCGGCCCGTGTTTCGTCGCTGGCCAAGCTGCCGCAAGGCCGCGTGGAGGGAGCCCGCCGTGCGAAAGCGATGGTGGCCAAAATGGACGAACTGGGCTTCGGCAACTGCACCAACACCGGCGCCTGCCAAGCCGAATGTCCGAAGTCGATCTCCATTGCGCATATTGCGCGCCTGAACCGTGAGTTCCTGTCGGCGAAATTAGAGGACTAACGGAGCTGGCAAAGGAGGGGAAGTGCGCGCCAGCGCTTCGCGCATCGGGTTTTGACAATCCCCCAGCCCCCTTTGGAAAAGGGGCGGCGCGCCTGAACCGTGAGTTCCTGTCGGCGAAATTAGAGGACTGACGGAGCCGGAGGACTGATGGAGCTCATATTCAAATGCGAACAAGTACCCGAAGATTCGGGTACCTGTTCGCATTGGGGTATGGACATGGCAAGTCCCCCGAGGCATCCATTGCCTGCTTCGGGAGACTTGAAGACTATTTCGTTCAGGAAAGATTCGCGGATTGTCCGGGAGGCGTTTCGCTTGTCCGCTTTCTTAAGGCGGTCAGGTCGGGCAGCTGCGCTTCACCCAGCTCGGTGCTTACGTTCGCACGGAGCAACGCGCTGCCTGCGGCACGGACTCGCACGGTATATCTCGGGAATCCTGGCTGAAACAGGATTTTCGTTTGTCCGAAGGATCAATGGTCCGAAGGAAAACGTCCGACGTCGGAAAAATCGGAAAACAGTCGTCTGAGAGATTCGGGCTGCCGTGCACGGCAGTTGTCGTTCTGGATAGAAAGATGAGCGCTCTTGCGACAACGCCCGAAGCGGAAGACGAGGCAAATATACAACAACGGAGACCCCGTTGTCAAGAGTTCGGGGGAATTTTTTTACATGC
This sequence comes from uncultured Alistipes sp., assembly GCA_964542345.1. Classification (GTDB taxonomy): domain Bacteria; phylum Bacteroidota; class Bacteroidia; order Bacteroidales; family Rikenellaceae; genus Alistipes. The sequence continues at coordinate 836 of CAZIUJ010000046.1, read as the reverse complement.
GGCGGGAAAATGGCCGCAAGAGTGGCCGGCGGGGGCTTTTCGTGGGGGCAGCTTCCAGCTGCCAGGACTTTTCACCTTTCGCTTAAAATAAGCAGCTTCCAGCTGCTGGGTTATCGCTTTTCGTTCCGGCGAAAAGCGATGCAAAACCGACGCTCGCAGCATGGGCAGAAGCCGCTTGCGGATTATGCCATGCAAGGAGGAGGAAAACAAGCGTAGCGCAGTTAAAATCGCCTCACGGACGTCTCTGCCGGCTACGGACGGACTAACGCTGCTCCGGGCGCCTGTTCGCGGGGTATAACCCTGCCCCTGCGCTGACGCTTTTAGTCCGTCCTCCGCCAAGCGGCTCCGACGTCGAGTGCGGAAATATGGCCGTTCATGACGGTGGACTTTATTATGGTTGTAAAGTTTACCTTTCACCTTTAATCTCTCTTCGAGAGCTTGACTTTGCTCACGCTCGGCAAAGCCCGAACAAGTTCGGTTTTGCCCTCGCTCAATCGCAAAGTTCACCTTTCACTTTTCACCTTTTAATTTTCACTTTGAAAAAGCAGCTTCCTGCAGATGCTGGACGCAGCGCACGGTGCGAGCGTTGCCGCGACTTCCATTGTTCAACGGGTTCATGCTGCTCGACGTAGCCCACAGGATTCCTGCGTAGATATTGCCCGAGGCATACGGCGACGACGAGTTCACATTGACTTCCGTGCCGACATTCGTCAGAGCTCCCGACGTGTAGTTGCGGTAGCCCGAAGCAGACATGGAAAGCAATCGCTGGAATGAAAACCGCAAAGGAAACCTTTCTTAATGAATAATGAATAGTTAATAATGAATAATTATCAAGC
>CAZIUJ010000045.1:0-11957 GCA_964542345.1 uncultured Alistipes sp. | reverse complement strand
TGGCCAACTTCACGCGCGGCGAGTCCGACACGCTGCGCAAGGCGATGGGCAAGAAGCTCAAGGACAAGCTCGACGCCCTGAAACCCAAGTTTATACGCGGTGGGCAGAAGAATGGCCACGACCCGAAGGTCCTCGAAAAAATATGGGGCGACTGGGAGAAATTCGCCTCCTACGCTTTCAACAAGTCGCATGCGACCTGCTATTCGTGGGTGGCGTTCCAGACCGCCTACCTCAAGGCCAACTACCCCTCGGAGTACATGGCCGCCGTGCTGAGCCGAAACCTCACGCGCGTGGACCAGCTGACGATCTACATGAACGAGTGCAAGCGCATGGGTATCAACGTTATGGGCTCCGATATCAACGAGTCGATGAAGACGTTCTCGGCCGATGCTGCGGGCAACGTACGCTTCGGACTGGCCGCCGTTAAGGGTGTCGGCGAGGCCGCCGCCGAGAGCATCATCGAAGAGCGCACGGAGAACGGCAAGTTCAAGGATATCTACGACTTCATGGAGCGTGTCAATTTCGCCGTCGTCAACCGCAAATGCCTCGAAAATCTCGCCTATGCCGGGGCTTTCGACTCGATTTCGGGCTTCCACCGCAGCAAATTCGTCAGCAGCGACCTGCGCGATCCGGGCAGCCCCTCTTTCCTCGAACAGCTCGTCCGCTACGGCCTGCGCTTCCAGACCGAGCGGAGCAACGCCCAGCAGAGCCTTTTCGGGGGCGGCGGACATGTCGACATCCAGCATCCCGTTCTCCCCGCCTGCGCCGACTGGACGCAACTGGAAACGCTGGCCAAAGAGCGCGAAATGATGGGGCTTTACCTCTCGGCGCACCCGCTCGACGACTACAAGGTCATCATCGACCACATGTGCAAGAGCCAGTTGTCCGATCTGGAGAACCTCGATGCGTTGCGCGGACAGGAGATTGCCGTCGCCGGCATGGTCGTCAACGTGCAGAACCTCATGACCAAGAATGGCAGGCCGTGGGGCAAATTCACGTTGGAGGATTACAACGGCACCTACGTCTTCACGCTCTTCGGCAAGGACTACGAGAATTTCCGTAAGTATCTTTTCCAGGATTATTTCCTCTTCATTCGGGGCAAGGTGCAGCCGCGGCCCTACAACGAGCAGGAGCTCGAATTCAAAATCATCTCGATGGTCCAGCTGCAGGAGCTGCGCGATACGATGATCAAGGAGCTGAGCGTGCGGCTGCCCGTCGGCGAGATCACGCCGCAGCTCGTGAAGGAGCTTACGGAGCGGGTCCGCGGCGCAAAGGGCGAGACGCTTTTCCGTCTCACCGTCGTCGATCCGGCTACGAATGTGTCGAGCCGCTTTTTCTCGAAAACCTGCCGGATTAGTCTTGATTCGTTGCTGATCAATTATTTGGATGACAATGGATTGTCGTATACTATTTCATAAATTGCTTTAAGTAGAAAGCCCAATAACTGTATTTACTTTATATAACACTTCATATAAAACTATTTAACATTCTAATAACTATGGCATTAGTAATCAACAAAGAGAACTTCTCGGAGATTCTCTCGCAGGAAAAGCCCGTTGTCATCGATTTCTGGGCCGAGTGGTGCGGTCCCTGCCGCACGGTCGCGCCCATCGTCGACGAGCTGGCCGCCGAGTACGAGGGCAAGGTCGTCATCGCCAAGTGCGACGTCGAGGAAAACGACGACATCACCATGAAATACGGCGTGCGCAACATCCCGACGATTATCTTCCTCAAGGGCGGTGAGGTCGTCGACAAACAGGTCGGTGCCGTCTCGAAGGACGTCCTGAAATCCAAGATCGAAAATCTGCTGTAGCCATGATCCGGTGTGTCGATTTCTGCGGCCTGCAGGCCGTTGAGTTCTCCAAAGGCGATTATACGGCGCTGCTCGTTCCGTCAGTCGGCGCCAACCTCGTCAGGCTGGCCCACACGGGGTTGGGAGCCGAGATTCTGCGGACACCCGCGGCCGACGAGGCGGAGACTTTTCTGAGCCGCCCCCAGATTTTCGGGCTTCCGGTGCTCTTTCCGCCCAACCGCATCGAGGACGGCCGCTACGAGTTCGACGGCCGCACGTACCAATATCCCATTACGATCGAGAAAGAGCACAACTACCACCACGGCATCCTCAAGAGCCAGCCGTTCGCCGTCTCGAAAGCCGTCGAGACCGACAGCGAGGTCCTGATCGAGTGCCGTTATTATTCGCATGCGGCCAACGACGCCATTTTCCGCGATTTCCCGCACGAGTTCAAGTGCAAGATCACCTACCGCCTCACGGCCGCCGGGCTGGAGCAGGAAGTGTCGCTGACCAACCGCAGCCGCACGCAGATGCCCGTAGGTGTCGGCTTCCATACGCCCATGCGCATTCCGTTCGCCGGCGGCTCGGCCGAAGATTACGTGATGCGTGTGGCGGTTAAAGAAGAGGTTGAATTGAGCTCGCGTAATCTTCCGACCGGCAAGAAGTTGCCGTTGTCTGAAAAATTCGCTAAGCTGCGCGACGGCGGCCTTCGCGTAACCGGCTGCGAGGCGATCGAAGCGGGCTTCACGCTCGGCGAAATTGACGTCGACGGCAAGCCTTATCGCGGTGCGCTGGTCGAAAATCTGCGGACGGGCGTGCGCACGTTCTACGAAGTCGACGAGCAGACGACCTACTGGACGATTTGGAACAACGGCGGGCAGGTTCCCTACTGCTGTCCTGAGCCGCAGTCGTGGATCACGAATGCACCCAACGCCGCCGATCCGGCTGCCGCAGGTTTCCAGTCGATCGCCCCGGGCGAGACATGGCGGATGAAATTCAAGCTCTACGCGAAATAGATCCAGGGGAAAGCGGCATAAGGCCGCGATGCTCCCGGATTGATGCAGGGCTGCGCCTATGCTTCGGGCACCTCGGCCGGTGAAATTGCGCCCTGTCCGACAAATCGTCGGGCGGGGCGTTTTTTCGGACCTCCGCACCGCCGTTCTCTGCGCATTTGTCAGTCGCATGCTGTCAAAATGGCAGTAAAAAAGTACTGGCACACCGTTTGTGCGCAAAGCGGCAACGGAAAAAACCAAAAAAAAACGATAAGATGAAAAACGGAAAAATCGGAGTAACGACGGAAAATATCTTTCCTGTCATCAAAAAATTCCTCTACTCGGATCATGAAATTTTCCTGCGCGAGCTGATCTCCAATGCGGTGGACGCCACGCAGAAGCTCAAAACCCTCTCGTCGATCGGCGAGATGAAGGGCGAGTTGGGCGATCTCTCCGTGCGCGTGGCCGTCGACAAGGAGCAGAAGACGCTCACCGTCACCGACCGCGGCATCGGCATGACGGCCGACGAGGTCGACAAGTACATCAACCAGATCGCCTTTTCGGGCGCCGAGGAGTTCATGGCCAAATATCAGAACCAGCCCATCATCGGCCACTTCGGACTGGGTTTCTATTCGTCGTTCATGGTCGCCGACAAGGTCGAAATCTTCTCGCAGTCTTTCCGCGAGGGGACGAAAGCCGTGCATTGGAGCTGCACCGGCACCCCCGAGTTCGAAATGGAGGAGCTCGCCGAGGCACGCGACCGAGGCACGACGATCGTCCTGCACCTCTCCGAGGACACGCTCGAATATGCCGAGCAGGCCAAAGTCGACGAACTGCTGAAGAAATACTGCCGCTTCCTGCCCGTGCCCATCGTCTCGGGCAAGGTCAAGGAGTGGAAGGACGGCAAATACGTCGACACCGACAAGGACAATGTCATCAACAACGTCGAGCCGCTCTGGACGCGCAAGCCGACGGAGATCACCGAGGAGCAGTACAAGGAGTTCTACCGCGAGCTCTACCCCATGAGCGACGATCCGCTCTTCTACATCCACCTCAATATCGACTATCCGTTCCACCTGACCGGCATCCTCTACTTCCCGAAGATCCGCAACAACTTCGAGATTCAGAAGAACAAAATCCAGCTCTACTCCAACCAGGTTTTCGTTACGGATCAGGTCGAGGGTATTGTCCCGGAGTACCTGACGCTGCTGCACGGCGTGATCGACTCGCCCGATATTCCGCTCAACGTCTCGCGCAGCTACCTCCAGAGCGACAGCAACGTCAAGAAGATTTCGAGCTACATCACCCGCAAGGTCGCCGACCGTCTGCAGGAGCTCTTTACGACCATGCGCGCCGACTACGAGGCCAAGTGGGACGACCTGAAGATTTTCATCCAGTACGGCATCCTCACTGACGAGAAGTTCGCCGAGAAAGCCGCGGAGTTCATGCTTTGGAAGAACGTGGAGGGCAAATATTTTACCCCCAAAGAGTACACCGAACTGGTCAAGGAGGCGCAGACCGACAAGAACAAGACGCTCGTCTTCCTCTACGTCGACGATGTTGAGGAGAAGCACACGTTCCTCGAAACGGCCAAAGGCAAAGGTTACGACGTGCTGGAGATGAACGGCCAGTTGGACAGCCACTACATCAACTGGTACGAGTCCAAGAACCAGGGTACGCGCTTCGTGCGCGTCGACAGCGACGTCGTGGAGAAGCTCATTCAGAAGGACGAGCCGCTGAAGATGGCCCTCACCGAAGCGCAGCAGGAGATTCTGACGCCCGTTTTTGAGAGTCAGATGCCCGCCGATGAGAAGATCCACTACCACATTTCGTTCGAGGCCATGTCGCCCGACGAGGCGCCCGTGGTCATCACGCAGAACGAGTTCATGCGCCGCATGAAGGAGATGGCGCAGGCGGGCGGCGGCGGTATGAGCCAGTTCTACGGACAGATGCCCGACGACTTCACGATCGCCGTGAACGCCAACCATCCGATCGTCGCCGATATTCTGGCCGACGTCGAAAAGGCCTACGGCGACAAGCTGAAGACGATCACCAAGAAGATCGATGCGGCCGTCGGCGAGGAGAAGCGCTTCGAGGAGGTGGTCAAGGATAAGAAAGAGGAGGAGCTCACCTCCGAGGAGAAGTCCACGCGCGAGGAGCTGTCGAAGAAGCTCGTTACCCTGCGCGACGAGCGTAGCGTGCGGCTCCGGGAGATCGGCGGCGAAAATCGCCTCGTGCGGCAGATCATCGATCTGGCGCTGCTGACCAACGGCATGCTCAAGGGCAAGAGCCTCACGGACTTCATCCAGCGCTCCATCTCGCTGATCGAGAAGTAGTTTTGCGGGCAGCAGACCCTTGCTCGCAACTTCGGACGAACCGGGCTGCCGACAAAGTCGGCAGCCCGGTCGTTTTCTGCGGCGTACAGAGCCTCTTCGGCTTTCCCGCAAGGAGTGCGAATCCCCTACCGGAGCAGCTGGAATTTGATGCCGAAAGAGAAATAGACGATGTCGGAGAGGCCGAGCGATCGATTGGCGCATTTGGCGATGAGGTCGAGGTCGTTGGCGCTGAGCTCGTAGTAGAGGGTGATGTCGCGCAGGGGGCCGTCGTTTTGTAGGTAGTAGGTAATGCGTTGTCCGACATAGAGATACGATCGCAGACGCGAGGTGAAGGTGTAATATCCCGAACCGGGATAGCGATCGGGTTCGCGCACCCAGTAGTCCTCGCCGGAGATCAGCGTGAAATAGAGCCCGCATGCGAAGGGTTCGATGGCAAGACGGTCGCAGCAGCGGATGCTCCACGGAATGTAGTTCTGCCGGAGGGTGAAGGTCGTATGCGTGCGGTCCGAATAGCTGCCGGGCAGGAATCCGACCATCACGTCGGTCTCCCACCGGCGTTTGCGGCCGTAGTCCCAGCCGCCGCCGAACGACAGAATCCCCATGCCGCCGGCATATTGCGCTTTGGCATGGGTGGGGATCGTCCGCTCCCAGCCCTCGTAGCCGCGATGTTCGCGGAAGTCGAGTTGCCGGCCGCGCTCCTGTGCCGGGGCAGCCTGCCACATACAGCAGGCGACTGGCAGAGCTATCAGCCTAAAAATCCACTTTTTCATAGTCGTAGCCTTTGTCGTGGATCGTGAAAATCAGCACCGAACGGCTTGCCGCATCGGCGCATTCGTAGTACATGACGCCGTCGTCGAAGAGATCGGCGGCGCGGAAGCGGTGTCCATGACCGTGGATGCAGCATTGCAGATCCGGAAACTGCCGAATCGTATACTGGAAAAAGGGGGCGACATTGCGGTCGAACTGCTCGGAAAGCGGATCGGCGTGCATGGCGACGACGGTTTTCCGGGCTGCGGCCGGAAACTCGGTGATCTCCCGGCCGAGGAATCCGAAGTCGGGGACGGGCGAATTGTGGTCGTACTCCAGTGAATTGGTGTTCAGGCAGATGAAACGCACGTCGCCCGCTGTGAAAGCGAAATTCACGGCGCCGAAGATCCGGGTGAAGATCTCCTCGCCCGTAGCCAGACAATCGTGGTTGCCTATCAGAACGAGGTACGGCACCTTCAGTGCGTTCAGGATGTCGCGCTGCCGTTCGAACTCTGCGCGCATGCCGAAGTCGGCGATGTCGCCGGCGTGGAGCACGAAGTCGAGGTCGTTGCGCCGGTTGAGCAGCTCGACGGCTTCCCGGGTCTCGTCGTAGCGGCGCTGGGTGTCGCTGATGACGGCGAAGCGGAGGGTCGTTTTGCCGGCGCAGGCGCTTTCGATGCGGACGATGTTCCGGGCGTTGATGCCCTCATCGCCCCGAATCCGGGTGTCGTAGGGATGGTATTCGACCTGACAACCTGCCGCGAGCGAGGCGATTCCCAGCGCGAACGCGAACGGAAGGAGCCTGCATGTTGTTTTTGCCTTGTCCATGCGGCAAAAATGCGAAATTCGGCCGGAAGCGGATTGCTCTTTTTGGCCGGTAGGCTGTCCGGAATCGGTTCTCGGCGACGAACAGGATAATTTCGGATACGAAACGAATACCCGATACGGGCATTTCTCGGACCTGCATTTTTGGGAGCCCGTTGCCGGCGGTCGCCTGTTCGCCCCTCCCCTCTCGGGTTTTATTCGTTCGCCGGTTGCTTGTCGAGCAGCTGCGCGAACCACTCGGGGCAGCGGCAGGGCCGGCGCGTGTCGCTGCGGATGAATCCCAGCTGCGTCATGCCGGTGTTGAGCAACTGGCCCTCCTCGTTGTAGATTTCGTAGAGGAACGTGATGCGGGCCGCAGGCGGCTCCTTGAGCATGATCCGCACGGTCAGCAGCTCGTCGTAGCGGGCCGGCCGCAGGTACTTGGACTGCACCTCCAGGATCGGCATCATGATGCCCCGCCGTTCGACCTCCGAAAAAGGAAGCCCCAGTGCCCGCATCCACTCGCTGCGCGCTGCTTCGTAGTAGCAGATGTAGTTCGAGTGGTGGCAGATGCCCATCTGGTCGGTGTGCTTGTACCACACACGTATTTGGCAATCGAAAGTATGCAATTCACAATTCATAATTCAAAATTCATAATTAGTTGTTGTTTAGGCAGGCTGCATCTTGTCAGGCTAAAAGTTCTTGTCTTGGTTTGATCACAATTATGAATTGTGAATTTTGAATTGTGAATTTTTCGGGTCGTGTCCCAGCAGCAGCCGCTCGGCCTCTGCTGTACGGCCCTCGTCGAGCAGGTGCCGGATGACGGTGGAGCTGACGGTCTGCCCCGCTACCCGGCATTCGCCGACCCGAACCACGCGGATCAGGCCCAGTGCCTCGATCTCCACGGCCCCGAGACGGTCGTGGCCGAAGCGGTGGTTGTAGCCCACGATCAAGGTTTCGGCACCCACGGCGCCGCAAATGTAGCGTTCGATAAATTCCCGACCCGACAGTGCGCTGAATGCCCGATTGAACGGGATGACGATCGTATTGTCTACCCCCAACCCGTCCAGCAGCTCGATCTTGCGGTCGAGCGGCGTGAGAAGCCGCAGCCCTTCGGCCCGGCCCAGCGCGATGCGCGGATGGGGTTCGAATGTCAGCACGACGCTCTCCCCTCCTGCCGCCCGGGCTTCGGCCGTCATCCGCTCCAGCAGTGCCCGGTGTCCCGCGTGCACGCCGTCGAACGACCCCACGGTCGCCACGGCATGCCGGAATGCGGGCAGCGCATCGAAACCCTGAAAGACCCGCATGGCGCTACGTGTTGGAGGCGTCGTTCTCCTTGACGAAGTAGGCGACTTTTTCGAGCAGCGTGGTGATGTCGTAGTTCTCGACGACGATGCCCTGCGGAAAGTTCAGCGGCGTGGAGGTGAAGTTGAGCACTCCCTTGATGCCGGCGTTGATGATCGGCAGCACCAGTTCGGGTGCCACCTTCGTCGGCGAGGAGAGGATCACGATCGAGATGTCGCGGTCTTCGACCATGTGCTCGAAAGAGTTCATGTGGTAGCAGGGAATGCCGTCGATCGTGCGGCCCACTTTCTCGGGGTCGACGTCGAACGCCGCGGTGATCTTCAGGTTGAGCCCCTTGCCGTTGAAGTATTTCGTGATGGCCTGCCCTAAGTGGCCCATGCCCAGGACAGCGATGTTCATCGGCGCCGGGCTGTCGAGAATCTTGCTGATGTATTCGATGAGCACCTGCACGTCGTAGCCTTTCTTCGTGTCGCTCGAAAAGCCGATCAGCATCAGGTCGCGGCGCACCTGCACGGCCGTGATGCCGTGGATGCCGGCCAGCACGTGCGAAAAAATGTGCGTGATGCCCTGCCGGTGGCTGGAGAGTAGCGTACGGCGGTATTCGCTCAGGCGTTCGATCGTCTTCTCGGGGATTCCGTTGGTCAGCGCTGCCATGTCATTCGATGGTGATGGTGTAGTCGGACTGGTAGTTCACGCGCGTCCAGTTACGGTTCGCGTGGTTGAGCCGGCCGTCGCTCTGCCCGAAAAGGTAGGAGGTCTGCAGCGGCGTGTAGCGGCGTCCCTCCAGGTCGTATTCGATGTCGTTGTACATCGCCGGCACGAAGATCATCGCCGTGTCAAACCCCCGGTAGGCGTAGAGCGTCGGCAGGGCGTTGAAAGCCCGAATGTAGGCTCCATCGAACGCTTTGACGACCTGCGCGTCGCGCTTGGCATGATAGGTCGAGAGGAAGATCACACGGTCCTTGAAGAACATCGTGCGGTCGATGTTGGCGTAGCGGTTCCAGCGGGCGTTGCCCAGCACCTGGAAGTCGGGCACGATCCGACCGCGGGCCGCGATGCTCGTGTCGGCCGAGGCCAGTGCCGCCAGAATGCGGTCGACGTCGACTTCGTTGTCGGCCATGACGATGAAAAGGTTCTTCTCCTCGTTGTTGAGCAGCGGCGTCAGGTCGGCCGGGCTGTGGCCGCTCGTGCGGCGGGCGATGTCGTTGGGATGCTCGTATTTATAGGTATGGCGCCGGTAGGGACGGTCGCCGAGCAGGTCCAGCATCTCGGCCTCGAACTCCGCGTCGGTGTGGGCCGTGTAGATCAGCGTGATGTGGCGCTCGTCGCTGAAAAGTTCCTCGGCCTTGTCGTATTTGCACGCAGGGACGGGCGCCATCTGGAAGAGCACGTCGCTGTTCATGCGTTCGATGTGGGCCAGCGGCGAGACGACCGGGATGCGCCGCTCCTCGGCGAAGCGGATGACCGGGTCGAGCACCTCCTCATAGACCGGGCCGACGATCAGGTCGGCACGGCGGAATGCGTCGCTTCGGAGGATGTGTTCGATCTTCTCCGGACTGCGGCCCGTGTTGAAAAGCGTCAGGTCGACCGAGAGGCCGCGGTTGATCTTCACGCTGTCGAGCCCCAGCAGAAAGCCCTGATAAAACTCAAGATAGCTGTTGTTCGGCGTGCTGCCCTCGACCTCTAACGGCAGCAGCAGCGCCACCTGCAGCGTTCGGCTACGCCGCAGGGCCCGGAGCTCGATCTCCTCGGCCTGACGGATCGGAATTTCGGTTTCGCGCCGGATCGTGTCGGGGGCTTCGGGCGTCGGCAGCACCTGCCACTCCTCCGTCCGGGGCTGTGCGGCGGGCTGTGGTTCTTCTATCGTCTTGATCGGAACTTTGATCATGGCGCCGGCTTTCAGGTCGGCGGCTTGCAGTCCTCCGTTGAGCCGGGAGAGCTCCCGCTCCGAGACGCCGAAGCGCCGGGAGAGCGCATAGAGCGTTTCGCCCGCCTCGACGATGTGGTAGGCGTCGCCCGGGCCGGCGATGCTGTTGAGCGACTGGCGGTACTCCTCCCACTCGGCCTGAGAGCCTTTTTCGTTCTCCGAGCCGATCTTCTTGCGGCGGATGAGCATCCGCTCGCCAGGTTTGAGCCGGATCGGGTCGAGCGAGGGGTTGTCCTCGATCAGGATTCGGATCGGGATTTCGTATTGCCGCGAAATGGCGTAGAGCGTCTCGCCCTTGCTGACATAGTGCATGTCGAACTTCTTGCGCAGCGCCTTTTCGGACTGCTGCCAGGCCTCCGACGCCACGTAGGGAATCTTCAGGCTCATGCCCGCCTGCAGTCCCTGCGCCACGGCTGGGTTGTTCTTGACGATGACCTGCTCGCCGACGTCGTAGGTTTTGGAAAGCCCGTAGAGCGTTTCGCCGGCCTGTACGGTGTGGATGTAGTATTTCGCCCCGTTGATGCTGACCACGACGCCGGATTTCTCCGCCGCCGCGGCGCCGAGGAGGCTGGCCAGCAGCCAGACGAGGAGCCAGAAACGTTTCATGCCTCTATTTCAGTTTGTCGCGCATGCGAATCTCGGTGATGACTTTCTTGGTGTAGAGCGGGAAGTCGCCGTTCATCATCCAGGCGTAGTAGCTGGGTTCTTCGCGGAAGATCTCCGCGACGCTGCGGCCCTTGTACTTGCCGAAGCCGAAGATTTCCTCGCCCTTGTCGTTGTAGAGAATCCGGCCGGCATAGTCGGCCGCTTCGGCGCGGCACGAGTAGGCGGCCAACGCGTCGACGTCGTTTTCGAGGTCGTCGTAGCGGTCGAGCTGCGCCTGGAGCACTTCGTACGTGGCGCGCGTGTCAGCTTCGGCCGAGTGGGCGTCTTCGAGCTCCTTGTCGCAGTAGAAGCGATAGGCCGCGACGAGCGTGCGCTGCTCTTTCTTGTGGAAGATGTTCTGCACGTCGATGAACTTGCGGCGCTTGAAATCCACGTCGATGCCTGCGCGCATGAACTCCTCGACGAGCATCGGCAGGTCGAAGCGGTTGGAGTTGAAGCCTCCGAAGTCGCAGCCCCGGACGAACTGTTCGAGCGACTTGGCGACCTGCGCGAATGTCGGCGCATCGGCCACGTCGGCGTCGGTGATGCCGTGTATGGCCGTTGCTTCGGGCGGAATCGGCATCTGGGGGTTGATCTTCCGGGTCTTGACGATCTCCTCGCCGTCGGGCATGACCTTGACCATCGAAATCTCGACGATGCGGTCTTTCGAGGTGTCGACGCCCGTAGTTTCGAGGTCGAAGAAGATGATCGGGCGCTTGAGTTGCAGCTTCATCGGACCGCTATGCGTTGATCATCATCGGCATGAGGAGCATCAGCGTGGCGCTGCTCTGCTTCTCGTCGTAGACGGGCTTGAAGACGCCGGCGCGCGTCGAGTCGGCGAGCTCCACCATCACGGTCGGGGTCTCCATGTTGGAGAGGATTTCGACCATGAATGTCGACTTGAAGCCGATGGAAATTTCGGCGCCGTCGTAGCTGCACGAGATCGTCTCGTTGGCCGAGACCGAGAAGTCGATATCCTGGGCCGTAAGGGCGATCTTGTTGTCGGTGATGTCCATGCGGATGAGGTTGGTCGTGGGGTTCGAGCAGACGGCCACGCGCTTGATGCCGTTGAGCAGCTCGATGCGGTCGACCAGCACCTTGTTGGGGTTGTTTTCGGGGATCACGGCCCCGTAGTTGGGATAGTTGCCCTCGATCAGGCGGCAGACCAGCGTGTGGCTCTTGAGCTTGAACTGGGCGTTTTTCGAGTCGAAGGCCACTTCGATGGCGTCCTCCTCTTTCAGAAGTACCGACTTGAGGAGGTTGGCCGGTTTCTTGGGCAGGATGAACGAGGCGTTCACGTCGTTCTCCATTTCGGCTTCGTGCTTCACTAATTTGTGGGCGTCGGTGCCGACGAGGTTATAGGCTTTTGCCACACATCTCCATTCCCCGTTTAGCTTAAGAAGCAGGAG
>CAZIUJ010000044.1:0-12226 GCA_964542345.1 uncultured Alistipes sp. | reverse complement strand
ATCAACGGCGCAGGGCCAATCTCGTTGATGATAGGCCGGATGCGCCGGTACTCGGGCCGGAAGTCGTGGCCCCACTCCGAGATGCAGTGAGCCTCGTCGATGGCGTAGAACGAAATCCGGATCTTGCGCAGGAAAGCCACGTTGTCCTCTTTGGTGAGCGACTCAGGGGCGAAGTAGAGCAGCTTGGTCTTGCCGGCCATGACGTCGGCGCGGACCTGCTGCACGGCCGTCTTGTTGAGCGACGAGTTGAGGAAGTGGGCGATGCCCGGCTCGGCGGCGAACGTGCGCATCGAGTCGACCTGGTTCTTCATCAGGGCGATCAGCGGCGAGATGACGATCGCCACGCCCTCCATCAAGAGGGCCGGCAATTGATAGCAGAGCGATTTCCCGCCGCCCGTGGGCATCAGCACGAACGTATCTTTCCGCTCCAGCACGTTGCGGATGACCGCCTCCTGATTGCCCTTGAACGACGAAAAGCCGAAGTACTCCTTCAGTTTTCCGTGCAGCAGGGATGAATCGAACTGTTCCATGAAGCCGTTTGTATGCTTAAAATCTGAAAATCTCATGTAAAGATAAAAAATTTTCCCGAAAAAAAGCATAACTTTGTGAAAAATTTTATCCCCCGAACCGCATGCGTCTCTACACAAGCGAACTTGTCAAGAAATACAAAGCGCGCACCGTGGTCAACCACGTCTCGATCGACGTCAACCAGGGCGAAATCGTGGGGCTGCTGGGGCCCAACGGCGCCGGCAAGACCACGACTTTCTATATGATCGTGGGGCTTATCAAGCCCAACGAGGGACGGATCTTTCTGGAGAACGACGAAAAGGAGGTCTCCGAGCTCACGGCCCTGCCCGTCTACCGGCGCGCCCAGTTGGGCGTGGGCTATCTGGCGCAGGAGGCTTCGGTCTTCCGCCGCCTGACCGTCGAGCAGAACATCCGCGCCGTGCTCGAAATGACCGCCTACAGCAAGGAGTACCAGAACGAGCGGGTCGAAGCCCTCATCGAGGAGTTCCGCCTGCAGAAGGTCCGCCGGAGCCTCGGCATCCAGCTCTCGGGCGGCGAGCGCCGTCGCACGGAGATCGCCCGCGCCGTGGCCATCAACCCGGCGTTCATTCTCTTAGACGAGCCGTTCGCCGGCGTGGACCCCATCGCCGTCGAGGACATCCAGTCGATCGTCGCCACGCTCAAGCACAAGAACATCGGCGTCATCATCACCGACCACAACGTCGACGAGACGCTCGCCATCACCGACCGCACCTACCTGCTCTACGAGGGCAAGATTCTCAAAACGGGTTCGGCCGAAGAGCTGGCCGCCGACCCGATGGTCCGCAAGGTCTACCTGGGACAGAACTTCGAGCTCAAGCGCAGCCACCAGCTGACGCAGGAGATGAAAAACCGGGGAGGGCGCGAATAATGGAGATCACCCTGTCGCCGGGTCGCGTCGCCGGTACGCTGACACCCCCCTGTTCGAAAAGCTACGCCCAGCGGGCGCTGGCCGCCGCGCTCCTCTCGGAGGAGCGTTCCGTGCTGCGCAACCTCGACTTCTGCGACGACACCCGCTCGGCCCTGCACAGCATCGGTCTCTTAGGCGCCGAGGTCGAATATCTCGACGAACATACCCTCGCCGTGCGCGGTGGCCTGCATCCCCGCAGCAGGGTCCTCGCCGTCGGCGAATCGGGACTGGCCGCACGGCTCTTCACGCCGATCGCCGCATTGTGCGGCAAAAGAATCCGCATCGTGGGCGAACGGAGCCTCCTGCAGCGGCCCATGCGAATGATGACCGAACCCCTGCGGCTCCTGGGCGCCGACATCGCGGACAGCGACGGATTCCTGCCCCTCGACGTGTGCGGGCCCCTGCGCGGCGGCACGGTGTGCGTCGACGGCTCGGTCTCCTCGCAGTTCATCACGGGGCTGCTCCTCGCCCTGCCCCTTGCGGCCGAGGAGAGCATCCTCCATGTCGACCGTGCGGTCTCCACTCCTTATTTAGATATGACCGTCGACACGGCAGCCCGCTTCGGCGTCGAAATCTGCCACAACGACTACGCCGAGTTCTACATCCCCGGGGGCCAGCGCTACCGCGGCACCGACTTCCCGATCGAGGGCGACTGGAGCGCCGCAGCCATGCTTTTGGTAGCGGGCGCCACGGCCGGCGAGGTGAGCGTGCGCAACGTCTCGGTGCTCTCCAAGCAGGCCGACACGGCCGTCTGCGAAGCGCTGGTGCGCGCCGGCGCCGCCGTCATCGACGAACCCGATGCCGTTACGGCCTCGGCCCGCAAGCTGCGGGCTTTCGAGTTCGACGCCACCCACTGCCCCGACCTCTTTCCGGCGCTGGCCGCCCTGGCCGCCGCGGCCGAGGGGGTCAGCACCCTGCGCGGCACCTCGCGCCTGCGGCACAAGGAGTGCGACCGCGCCGAGGCGATCCGCGAGGAGTACGGCAAGTTGGGCATCGAGGTCGACCTCGCGGAGGAGGATGTCATGCGCATCCGCGGCGGCGAGATCCGCCCCGCCGTCGTGCAGAGCCACGGCGACCACCGCATGGCCATGTCGCTGGCCGTCGCCGCGCTCCGTGCCTCGGGTCCCGTGCGGATCGAGGGGGCCGAGTGTGTGGCCAAAAGCTATCCCGACTTCTTCGGCGACCTCGAAAAAATCCAGGCATGAACCGTTTCGGCGAACACTTCCGGATCGCCCTCTGGGGCGAGTCGCACGGGCCGCAGATCGGCGTCGTGATTGACGGAGTGCCCGCCGGCCTGCCCCTCGCGGAGGAGGATTTCGCCGCCGACCTTGCGCGGCGCCGCGCCGGTGCCTGCGGTACCACCCCGCGCCGCGAAGCCGACACCCCGCAGCTCGTCTCGGGCCTCTACGAGGGCCGCACGACCGGAGCGCCGCTCGCCGTGCTTTTTGCCAACCACGACATGCGGCCGCAGGACTACGCCGCCCTCCCCGACCGCCCCTCGCATGCCGACCGCGTGGCCCGGGAGCGTTTCGGCGGCTGCAACGACCCGCGCGGCGGGGGCCACTTCTCGGGCCGGCTGACCCTGGCGCTGGTCGCGGCCGGCGTCGTCGCCAAAAAGTGCCTGCCGAAAACGGTCCGTTTTTCGACGGCGGTCGTCGAGCTGGGCGGCTGCAGCGACCCGGCCTGCTTCGACGAAATCTTACAGGCCGCCGCAGCCGACCGCGATTCGGTGGGCGGCCTCGTCGAGTGCCGCGTCGGGGGCGTTCCTACCGGCTGGGGCGAACCCTTCTTCGATGCGGCCGAGAGCCGGATCGCCCACCTGCTCTTCGCTGTGCCAGGCATCCGGGGCGTGGAGTTCGGCAGCGGATTCGCCGCCGCCCACATGCGAGGCTCGGAGCACAACGACCCGATCCTCGACGCCGCAGGCCGCACGGCGACCAACCACGCCGGAGGCATCGTCGGCGGGCTGACCAACGGCAACGAAATCGTCATCCGCGCCGCTTTCAAACCCACGGCCAGCATCGGCCGCCCGCAAACCACCTACGACCGGACGACCGGCACGCTCGGGACCCTCGCAGTCCCCGGCCGCCACGACGTCTGCATCGCCCTGCGCGGTGCCGTCGTCGTCGAAGCCGCCGTCGCCATCGCTCTGGCCGACCTGCAACGCCCATGACCACACGCCGAGCTCTCATACGCCGCATCGAGCGAGCCTTGATGCCGCTCTACGGAATCTACGGGTCCTCCGAAGCCAGCAGCATCGCCCGGCTGTGCCTTTCGGAGCTGGGAGGCGTATCCCTTGAAGCATTATTAAGCGACCCCGAGGCTCCGATCGACATCGAGGGAATCGACTCGATCATCGAACGACTGCAGGCCGGAGAGCCCGTGCAATATGTCGTCGGGGCCACCGAGTTTTTGCGCCGCCGCTTCGCCGTACGCAAGGGAGTATTGATTCCCCGGCCCGAAACCGAGGAGCTGGTCTACTGGGTCATGTTCCGCGAACAGCTCTCCCACCGGTTGCTGGATGTGGGCACCGGCAGCGGCTGCATCGCCGCGACGCTGGCCCTCGAACTTCCCAACGCCGAGATTTTCGCCGCCGACATTTCGGATGAAGCGCTCGCCGTCGCGGCCGAAAACTGCCGGGCATTGGGTGCCCGCGTAACCCTGCGCCGCGCCGATGCGCTGCGGAATCTGACGGAAATATTTCCGGAGCGCTTCGACGCCATCATCTCCAACCCGCCCTACGTGCCCGAGCGCGACCGGGCCGCGATGCACCTCAACGTCCTCCAGTACGAACCGGACGAAGCCCTCTTCGTTCCCGACGACGATCCGCTTCTTTTCTACCGCGCCATCGCCCGAGCCGGGCGGCAGCTGCTCCTCCCCGGCGGCCGCCTCCACTTCGAAATCTACCACAAGGCCGGAGAGGCCCTGCGCCGCATGCTGCAAGAAGAAGGCTACGACGTGTTCCGCCTCTTCGAAGACCTCAACGGAAAACCCCGCATCCTATGCGCGCGCCTGCGATGAAAACCCCGAAGCCCCGCCGGACGAAGAGTCCCGACGAAGCGCTCACCGCCCTGATGCGTCTCTGCGCCCGGGCCGAGAAGAGCGAGGGCGACGCCCGACGTCTGATGCGCGGCTGGGGCCTTGCGGTCTCCGATGCCGAGCAGGTGCTCGCCCGGCTGGTCCGCGAACGCTTCATCGACGATGCCCGCTACGCCGAGGCATTCGTGCGCGAGAAGATGCGTCTGAGCGGCTGGGGCGAATACAAAATCCGCGCGGCGCTGCAACGCAAGGAGATCGCCCGCGAGACGATCGACGCGGCGCTCGCCGCGACCGACCGCACGGGCATGGCCGACCGCCTGCACGCACAGCTGGAGCGCAAGGCGAAGATGCTCCGCGTGGAAAACCGCTACGAACTGAAAAACAAACTCATCCGCTACGGTCTCGCCCTCGGCTACGACTACGAGACCGTGCACGAAACGGTGGCCTCGCTGGTCGCCGGCCCTGAACTATGCGACGATTTCTGACCCTTCTGCTGACCCTTTCGGTCTCCGCCCTGCAAGCCCAAAAACTCGATCCGGCCGACTACATCTACCCCGTCCGCGGTGTCGACGGCACCTGCGCGGCCAACTTCGGCGAGATGCGCCCGGGACACTTCCACGCCGGCGTGGACATCCGCACGGGCGGCGCCGAGGGCAAGGAGCTGGTCGCCGTGGCCGACGGCTACATCTCGCGCATCGCCGTTACGCCCGGCGGCTACGGACGCGCCATCTACGTGGCCCTGCGCAACGGCACGACGGCCGTCTACGGACACCTGCAGCGCTTCCGCGACGACATCGAACAACACCTCGCCGCCGAACGCCGGGCCCAGCGCAAGAACAGCCTCAACCTCTTTTTCGGGCCCGACAGGTGGCCCGTCCGGCAAGGCGAAGTGATCGGCTACTCGGGCAACAGCGGCTCCTCGTCGGGGCCCCACCTCCACTTCGAAATCCGCGACACCCCGACGCAGCGGCTCTACAACCCGGTGCACGAGGGGATCATACGCCCGGTCGACTCGCTGCCGCCGCGCATCGTCCGCATCCACTACATCGAGGTCGACTCGCTGCCCGACGGCCGCTGCGTGCAACGTCGGCCCGAGAGCTACGCCGCCGTCCGCACGGGCGAGGGCTGCTACCGCCTCACGCGCGAAGAAGCCGTCGGCACGGGCCGCAAAGGCTACTTCGTGGCCGAGATCACCGACCGCCGCAACGGCGTGAACAACACCTTCGGCCTGTGGCGCGTAACAGCGTGGGTCGACGACGAACCCTACTTCGAGTACCGCATGGACGGCTTCACGTTCGACCAATCGCGCTGCTGCGACGCCGTGAGCTGCTACCCCATGCAGCTCTCGACGCGCAACGAAGCGATCCGGCTGGCCCGCATCGAAACGGCGCCCGCAGGCTTCTACCCCATGCTGGTCGACCGCGGCCTGATCCGCACCGACTCCGGTCAGGTGCGCCGCATCCGCCTCGAAGCCGAGGACGACAGCGGCAACCGCTCGCAGCTCGACTTCGAAATCCGGGGCCGCGAAGAGTCGTTCCGCGCGCAGCCCGACACGCTGGCCCGCATCGCCCGGCCCTCGGCCGCCACGATCCTCACCGTAGGCCGCAGCACGACGGCCCGGATTCCGGCCGGCGCCCTCCACGAGACGATCGCCTGCCACCCCGAAGAGGTGGAAGCCCCTTGCACGGACTCGGGCGTCGTGGTGCTGTCGCCCGCCTACCGGCTGCTGCCCGACGCCACGCCCCTGCGCCGCACGATGGAGGTGTCGATCCGCGCGGAGATACCCCCGCATCTGCAGGCGCATGCGACGCTGGCCCGCCGCACGCCGCAAGGCAAAGTCTCCTGCGTCGGCGGCAAATATGCCGACGGCATGGTTACGGCCCAGACCTACACCTCCGATCCGCTGTTCGTCGTGGCCGACATCCTGCCGCCGACCGTCGCAGCCCGCTTCAAGCGGGGCGCCGACCTCTCGAAGAGCCATTCGCTGAGCTTCCGAGCGACGGACAACTTCTCGGGCATCGCCTCCTACACGCTGCTGATCGACGGCGAATGGGCCCCCTGCGACCGCTACCCGATGACCGGACGGCTGGTCCATGTCTTCGACACGCCGGCCACACACTCGAACCACACCGTGCAGCTTACCGTTCACGACGGTGCCGGCAACATCCGCCACTGGGAGGGAACGTTCTACCGGTAAGGGGTTTCCGGAGGCCTGTCTCATTTCCCGGACGGGCCGCCTTTCACCTTTCCCGTTTCAACTTTCACTTTTTTTTCGTACCTTCGCCCACGCAACCGCGGCTTTCCGAAGCCGCAGGCCGATGGTTCCGTAGCTCAGTTGGATAGAGCAACAGCCTTCTAAGCTGTGGGTCGAGCGTTCGAACCGCTCCGGAATCACGCTTCGCAACGGCAGGCGACCGATTCAGTCGGTCGCTTTTTTGCGGGCTTTCGTTCGGAAGCTCGCTTCCGACGACCTCCGCAAAAAAGCAACTCTGCGAGTTCCCTGCCGCGAATGCTTCCGGATCGGTTTTGTTATAGCGTTGCGAGGATAACGGATATGCGATTTCAGCGGTATCCTCGCGAGTACGGGTCTGACGCCCCTACTTCGAACCGCTCCGGAATTACATACAGAAAAACCGCGCTGCAGGGTATTGCAGCGCGGTTTTTGTTTACGAATGACCAAACTCTACGACAAAAACAGCTCGAAATAGTCTTTTAATATGTACTTTCTTCCTCGCTTGCCTTTGGTTATTTCATACAAAATACCGTTATTCATCATGACAGCAATAAGATTGTAGGCAGATGCGAGCGTAATACCCAACAATCTTGAAACCGCAGCGGCATCGATGATCGGATGTTTGTACATTTCCGTAATCAGTCTCATGGCATTGGCTGACCGCAAACCCATCTGCTGCACGGTTTGTTCGTACTGTTTCTCCAGACATAAAATACGGTCGAACGTATTCACGCTTTTTTCTGCCGTTTCGATAATACCGGTCAAGAAGAACGAAATCCATCTTTCCATGTCATTGTCATTCCGGACATTCATGATAGTGGTATAATAAGCGTTCCGATGTTTCTCCAAGAAATCCGACAAATATAAAACAGGGCGTTTTAACAAGCCGACGCTTACCAAATACAACGTGATGAGCAAACGCCCCATCCGGCCGTTTCCGTCATTGAAAGGGTGGATGGTCTCGAACTGATAATGGATGATCGCGATCTTTATCAAATCGGGCAACTGAACCTTCGGTCTGTGGATGAACATTTCTATATCGGAAATAAGCTCCGCTATTTCCGTATGGACGGGCGGGATGAATACGGCATCCGAAATATTGTTCCCACCGATCCAGTTTTGGGATGTTCGAAATTCTCCGGGCTGCTTGTGTTCGCCCCGAACGCCCTGCATCAATATCTTGTGTATGTATTTAATCAAACGAGCGGACAGCGGCAATGTCTGCAACTGCGCTATCGCTGCATTCATCGCCCGAATATAGTTATGGACCTCGGTCCAGTCGTCATGCTTGTCCAAAGGCACATATTCTTCGGGCATCAACGCTTCCTCCATATTGGTCTGAGTTCCCTCTATTCGGGAAGATTGAGTCGCCTCTTTCAATATGTGCATCTCGATGAAGAGATCGATGTTCGGTATATGATTGGAATACATGTCCAACCGACCGAGCATTCGGTCCGCCTTGCTTAAGAGCACCATAAGATTCGTATCCTCGAATTTCCACTCCCGATTTATTTTATTGGGATGGAAACTGTCGTAATAACCTTCGTTGATACGCTGGCCGGCTATGAAACTTTTCATAAAAGGGCTATTCAAAAAATTCATGGCAAATTTAGAATAAAACATTCCTTATTCAAAATCATTGCCGTTTTTTTTGAATAAGAAGTCGCCTATTCCAAATTTCGATCGTTGTTTATAAAATCGCTTTTTTATACGCCCGGGCGGAAAAAACGCCGCCGAACGGACCGAAATATTTGGCGGATTGCGAAATTATCCCTACATTTGCGCGCTTCATAGCCCGAAAGGGTGAGCGTTTAATTAACCAAATAACCAAATTTTATAGCAAATGGCTGTTAAAATTCGTCTGGCACGTCATGGCAAGAAAGGCTACGCTTTCTACCACATCGTTGCCGCAGATAGCAGAGCGCCACGTGATGGTAAATTCATCGAGAAGCTGGGAACCTACAATCCCAACACGAATCCTGCTACGATCGACCTGAACTTCGAGCAAGCATTGGGTTGGTTACTCAAAGGCGCACAACCTACGGACACCTGTCGGGCAATTCTCTCGTACAAGGGCGTACTCTACAAGAAACACCTGCTGGGCGGCGTCGCCAAAGGCGCTTTCAGCGAGGCCGAAGCCGAAGCCCGCTTCAACAAGTGGATCGAGGCCAAGAACGGCAAGATCGAAGCCAAGACCAACAAGCTGGCGACCGACGCCAAGTCGGCCGAAAAAGCCCGCCTGGCTGCCGAAGCCAAAGTAAACGAGGAGCGCGCGAAAGCCATCGCCGAGAAGAAAGCCGCTGCCGAAGCTGCCGCGAAGGAAGCCGAGGAAGCAGCCACGGCCGAAGCCGCCGAGGAGGCTCCCGCCGCTGAAGAAGCAGCTCCCGAAGCCGAAACCGAAGCTCCCGCCGCCGAATAAGCCGGCAGGGGGGGGGTGAAGAAAGGGGCCGCAAGGGCCCGCACCGATAGAACGATCCCGGTAAATTTCCCCATCGACGGGAGATTTACCGGTTTTTTATAAACCGAGAGATGACCTTTCCCGCAGGCAGAATCAACAAACTTTTCGGCACGGACGGAGGCGTGATGCTTACGCTCTATGCCGCATTCCCCGACGACTTCGACGCCGCGGCCACGCCCCTACGAGTTACGATCGACGGACTGGAAGTGCCGCTCTGGTGCGAACGCTTCGAACGCCGCGGGCAGACGGGCGCCGTGGCGGCTTTCGCCGATCTCGATACCGACCGCCGGGCCACGGAGCTGCTGGGACTGGAATTCCGCATCGAAGAAGCCGCCGCCCCGGCCGCGGAAGATGAATTTTACTTAGAAGACCTGATCGGCTTTGCCGTAGAGGCTGACGGGCAGCAAGGCACGCTGACGGACTACTACGACAGCGAAGCCAATCCGCTCTTCGAACTGGAAATCGGCGGCCGCCGTGTGCTGGTTCCCGCCGTCGAGGAGTTCATCGCCCATATTGATTTCGAGGGCCGCCGCCTGAAAATGGTGCTGCCCGAAGGACTTCTGGAACTGGAATGAAATGGCACGTGTCGTAGTAGGACTTTCGGGCGGCGTCGATTCGTCGGTGGCGGCATGGCTCCTCAAGGAGGAGGGACATGACGTGGTGGGCCTTTTCATGGTCAACTGGCACGACACGACGGGAACCCTGGAGGGCGACTGTCCGTGGCACGACGACCGTGTTTTCGCCGAGCTGGTAGCCAAGCGGCTCGACATTCCGCTCCACGTGGTCGACCTCTCGGCCGACTACCGCACGCGCGTGGTCGACTACATGTTCGCCGAATACGAACGCGGCCGCACGCCCAATCCTGACGTGCTGTGCAACCGCGAAATCAAATTCGACGTTTTCCTGCGCGAAGCCCTCAAGTTGGGCGCCGACTATGTGGCGACGGGCCACTACTGCCGCAAAGCCGAGGAACGCACGGCCGACGGCACCGTCCATTACAAGCTGCTGGCCGGCACCGACCCCAACAAGGACCAAAGCTACTTCCTCTGCCAGCTTTCGCAAGAGCAGCTGCGCTACGCCCTCTTTCCGGTCGGCGGACTGCTGAAGCCCGAGGTGCGGCGCATCGCCGAGGAGCAGGGGCTTGCCACGGCCAAGCGCAAGGATTCGCAAGGCATCTGCTTCGTCGGCAAGGTCGACCTGCCGGTATTCCTGCAGCAGAAATTGGCCGCCAAGCCCGGCAACATCCACGAAATACTCCCCTCGTGGCCCAAATTCGCCCTGCGCCAGGCCCGGCCGGAGAGCGAACCCACAACCGCGGAGCTCGCCGCACTGGCCGCTCCGTGGCGCTACACCGTGCGCGACGGCAAGAAGATCGGCACCCACAACGGCGCCCACTTCTACACCATCGGCCAGCGCAAGGGGCTCGGCATCGGCGGCCGCAAGGAGTCGTTATTCATCCTGGCGACCGACGTCAAAAGCAACACCCTCTATGTCGGCGAGGGCGACGCCCATCCCGGTCTGTGGCGCCCGGCGCTGCATATCGAACCCGCCGAGATCCACTGGCTCGACCCAGCGCGGGCGATTCCCGAGGGCGGACAGGCCCGCTTCCGGGTCCGCATCCGCTACCGCCAGCCACTGCAGGCCGCGACCCTCTTCATGCGGCCCGAGGGAGCCTATCTCCTCTTCGACAAACCTCAGCGCGGCATCGCCCCGGGGCAGTTCGCCGCATGGTACGACGGCGACGAACTGGTCGGCTCGGGCGTCATCGCCAAATAACCAGCATCCACCGACATGGCACACCGATCGACGAAAGCCCCCGGGAAGCTCCTGCGGGCCCTGCTTTTGCTATTGTTCATCGGGCTCCGGCCGGCCGCGGCCCAACCCGTGGGCATCGCCTGCTGCGACGCCGACCGCCTCTGCGACACGATCCCCTCGCTTTTCTACGACGACACCGACTATACGCCGCAGGGGCGCCTGCACTGGGACACGGCCCGCTACCGCCGCAAGGTGGCCCAGCTGGCGGCCCTCGTCGACTCGCTGGGCCTGCCGATCATCGCCCTGCAGGGCGTCGAGAACGAAGCCGTCGTCCGCGACCTCGCGGCCGCCTGCGCGGGCGACTACACCTACCTGCACCGCACGCTCAACACGCTCGACGGCATGGATTTCGCGTTGCTCTACCACGGCGACCGCTTCTTCCCGCACTACGTCGAGCCGGGGCGCCGCTACCTTTATGTCGAGGGTACGCTGCGCTATGCCGCCGGCCGGAAAGGCGAACGCCGCTTGCGGAGCGACACCCTCGGGCTGCTGCTCTGCGGCGAAGCCCGCACGGCCGGCCGTACGATCGGGGAGCTGCGCGCCGAACGTCCCGGGGCCAAGTTAGTGGCGATGGGCCGGCTGCCGGAGCAGGGCATGGCACAATACGGCCTGCAGGATGCGCTCGCACGGGCTGCGCGGGCCGGACGGGGCAACCTCCGCAGCCGCGCAGGCTGGCGTCTGCGCGACCGCATCGCCGCCGACACGGCGTTCCGCGTCGTCGCGGCCGATGTCTACATCCGGCGCTTTCTGCTCGATCCGGCAGGCACGCAGCCCCATGCCACCTACCGGCGCCACCGCTACGTCGGCGGCCCGGGCCGGGCGCTGCCGCTCTATCTCTATCTGGAGCCGAACAATTATTTGGAATAACGGAATAATTTCGTTATATTCGCAATCCCGACGACAAAACGAACAACTACGCAATAAGAAAACTTTAACGATCGAACGATTATGGCAGACGTAAAACGGGTCTACACCTTCGGCAACAAGGAGGCCGAAGGAAACGGCAAAATGCGCGAACTGCTCGGCGGCAAGGGTGCCAACCTTGCGGAGATGAACCTCATCGGCATCCCCGTACCTCCGGGCTTCACCATCACCACGGAGGTGTGCGCCGAATACTACAAGCACGGCAAGCAGGCCGTCATCGAGATGCTGCGTCCCGAGGTGGAGAAAGCGATGAAGAACATCGAGCGCCTGACGGGCATGCAGTTCGGCGACAAGGAGATGC
>CAZIUJ010000043.1:0-12362 GCA_964542345.1 uncultured Alistipes sp. | reverse complement strand
GGCCGTGTAGGCGACTTTGGTCATCGACGGGGTCTCGGGATTGAGGTAGTTGCTGGCGACGGGACTTTCGTCGACATACATACCCATGCGGGCCGTGAGCCAGTCGGTGGCCTTGTACTGACCGCCGAAGCGGAAAGCGAGGGTGTTGGAGTAGTTTTTGACCGAGTAGATCGGCTCTATGCCCAGTTCGGTTTCGTTGAACTCCACGTTCAGGGCCTTGTAGGCGCTCCAGCCGTTCCACTGCAGATCGATCGCCAGCTCCCATCGGGGCGTCGGGCGGAACGAGACGCCCCACGTGACGACCGTCGGGAGCGGCAGCTCGGCGTTGAACGTACCGCGATCCAGCGGGGGCAGGAGCGTTTTGCCGGTCATCTGTTCGAGCTGGGCGATGAGTGCGGCGGCCTGCGGATCGGTAGTCATGGCGGCGTGTCCTTTGCCGACTTTCATGTTCATGCGCGAGCGCCACGTCATGCCGACCGACCACTCGTCGGTAATATCCCACAGCAGGCCGGCGTTGACCCCGACGGCCACGTCGGCATCGCCCTGGAGTTTGGCCGATACCAGCGACTGGTCCATGGTGCTCTCCAAATAGCCCTTGGCCCCTTGCATCATTTGAAGCTTGGCCTGCAGCGTTGCGTCGTCGGGCATTTGCGTCAATGCGTTCTGCAGATCCTTGATATTGGGATCGAGCATGCCGGTGACGATACCTTTGCGGGTTTGGGTCGAGAGCAGCGACCGCGAAAGGTCGAAGTCGCCCCACGTGATCATCAGTCCGGCGCCGATCGAGAGCCGGTCGCAGATTTTGAACGAAAGAGTCGGCTGCACGGTGTAGGCCTTGAGGTTGATCTGCTGGACAAGATGGGCGCCCGACCAGTCGTCGCCCCAGTTCATGGACGATCCGTAAGGGGTGAAGAATCCCACGCCGACCGAGAGGCGGTCGATGGGTTTGTAGTTGAAATAGAGGTGCAGCGGTGTCGACATCTTGTTGTGCGACTTTTCGACGGCGCCGGCCGTGTAGTCGTTGTCCATGCCGGGCAGCGACCGGTAGTGTACGTTCGAGAGGATGCCCGTGAATCCGACCGAGATGTCGAACTGCGACTGCTGGAGCGAAGCGGCCGCCGGGTTGAAGAAGATCGATTCGGAGTTGAGTTTCATGGCCGTGCCCACATGGCCCATACCGGTTTGTTTAGCCGACATGTTGTTGACCTGATAGCCTTCGGCGAGGGCGGTTGCAGCGAGGGCGACAGCGGCCAGCGAGAGGAAAAATTTTTTCATGACTTGTGTTTTGGTTCTTGACTGGCGCATCCGGAGGTGCGCGGAAATCGGGGGCAAAAGTAGACAAATAATCGTCGGAGCCCAAATATTTTGGTCTGAAATTCCTGAAAAGTCAACCGAATGACATACATTTGGCCGATTTGGCCGAAACGCCGGAGAAAACGTTCTCTTTTGCGCACCATTTTCGCCCCGGCATAGCTCGTGCGAGTCCGGCTTTATGGTCGGCTTATCGAAACGGCGTGTCGGAGCGTCCGTTTCGGTATCTGCCTGCCGTTCTGGCATGAACTTGGTTCATTCCGTCGATTCGGACGAACTCGTCGGAGTGGATAATCGTGGAATATCGGGATGGATTTTCCCTGTGCACTCGTATCGGAATACCGTTTTTTTGTTCTTTGATATCTACCTTAGATGTACCGGAGCACTTGCTATCCGATTGGTTTCGGGGTTCCGACCGAAGCCCCCTCCGAGGAGGAGATTGTAGGTCGGACCTGAATACGCGGCCGAGGGCCGCGAGACTACAGCAGTCCCAAGGAAAACAGCGGTCGAGAGACCGGCAAGGTGTAAAATTGTATATAGTTACCATATATGTATGTGGTTACCATATATAATAGTATTTATATATCGGGAGTCTCGAAATTTTCGATGATTTTAATAAAGAATTCGCCTCTGAGAAGTCTCGTACGGCTTCTCCGGCCTATCTTTCTCTGTTCGAGTCCGGAGTAAAGAGGAATAAGAAAAAAAGAGAAGAAATGCAAAAAAAAACTGTAAAAATTTGTGGGGGGGGGAATTTTTTTCATATATTTGCGGCGTGAAAGGTATTGCAGACGCATGAAGTTCGAGTGTTCCGATTGGTGGTAATCATCGTCTTTTCGGACATTCGCAACGGATGGCGGACCGGTTCCTCTCCCCCTCGATCGAGGAGTCTAACCGATTGGAATAGCAAGACATATTTGGTTGACAAAGCAGACGCTTTGCTTAGGTTGGGAATACTTCCCCGGCCGAATTTCGCCTACTCCTAAGGGTCGGGGCGGATTTTTGCGAGCAGGGCTCTGCGGAGGGAATGATTTGAAAATTTAAACGAAAGAGGTCGCCCCGGCGGTTGTCGCCCGGAACGAAATTCCGGAATCGGCATTGCCGTCGTGCGCTGGTCGGCCTGCGACGAGTAGTAACTCAGATAAGTTATGAAGATTTTTGACTCTCCTAAATTTTCCTGGCTTTTGCCGGTGGCTTTGTCTTTTTTGTTCTTGACGTCGGCTCTGCGCGCCGGCGGAGTTCCCGTTCCTCCGGAGTCGGGCACGAAACTCTCCGTGAGCGACTCTACCTATCGTAAGGTCATCACCGAGGGCTCGCAGAGTTTGAGCTGCTACCTCAATTATCCGCAGGGTAGCGCCAAGATCATTCCCGATTTCGAGAACAATGCGGCCGAGTTGGAGAAGCTCGACGCGTTCATCCGCAAGGTCTTCCGCGATAGTCTGATCTATGTCGATTCGATCCGGCTGACCGGTTATTGCTCCATCGAGGGCTCGTTCAACACCAACGAACGGCTGGCCAAGACCCGAGCTTTGGGCTTCAAAACCTATCTCGACAACGAGTACAACCTTTCGCGTCGTTATCCCATCCGCGTCAACTGGATCGCCGAGGACTGGGATATGTTGCGCGAATTGGTCGAGAAGTCGAAGATGCGTTATCGCGACGACGTGCTCTACCTGATCGATCATGTCGGCGTTTTCGAGGGTCGCGAGAAGAAACTCATGGACCTGAAAGGCGGCGAGCCTTACAAGTACATGCTCAAGAATTTCTTCCCGGCGTTGCGTCGTGTCGAAATTACCGTCAACTACGACTTGCGGCGTATCCTCGAGGAGAAATTGCATACGAAACTTTCCCAGGAGGAGTTCGAGGCCGCATTGGCCCGGGAGCGTGAGGAGGCTGCGGCCGAGGCACGCCGTCTCGCCGAGCTCTCCCGCATGGAGGAGTCGGCCCGTATCGAGGCCGAACGTCAGGCCCGCGAGGCCGAGCGCCTGCAGGCCCTGCGCGAGGCTGAAGAGCAGGCCCGTCTCCAGGCTCAGCGTCGTGCCGAGGAGGAAGCTCGTCTCGAAGCGCAGCGTCGCGCCGAGGAGCAGGCCCGTATCGAGGCGCAGCGCAAGGCTGCCGAGGCTGCCAAGCAGAAGAAAAAAGATAGCCGCAAGCTCCGTCCGATCTTCGCCCTCAAGACCAACCTGGTCGCTTGGGCCGGTATCACTCCTGAGTTCAAGATGACTACGTTCATGCCTAACCTCGAGGGCGAGCTTTACTTCGCCGAGCGCTTCTCGGTATCCGGTTCGGGTCTCTTCTCGAACTGGGCCTACAACGGCGGCAAGAAGTTCTGGGGTCTTTCGGCCTACAGCATCGAGCCGCGCGTCTGGATCAAGGGCGACGGCCTCTTCCGCGGCGTCTACTTCGGCGTCTACGGCGAATTCGGCGACTTCAACAAGCAGGAGGGCCGTATCGAGGGTGAAGCGACCACGACCAACTTCACGGGCGATTACTGGAGCGCCGGTATCTCGGCCGGCTATATGTTGCCGCTCTCGAAGCACTGGTGTGCCGAGCTCAGCGTGCGCGGCGGTTACCGGAGCGCTTCCTACGATAAATACACCCGTACTTTCGAGCCGGATGGCATCTACCACTACGACGACGAGCAGTCTGGCAAGAAAAATGAATTCGCACTCACCGGTCTGAGACTCAATATCGTATATCGATTCGGTCGCGGCCGACAGTAAACATACACACAATAAAAGGCGGCCTTTCCCCGTCTTTAGGGGGTATGGGTTCGCGAACGAGCGATAAACACGACAATCTGTTCGTCCCCGCAGCGGGTCGGTAGTAGATAAAGCGTTATTATGAAAAGAAAATTTACATACATGTTGTTCGGCGCCTTGTTTCTTGCGCTGGCAGCGGAAGTGGGTTGCACCAAGGAAGACCTGGACCACTACAAGAACGAGGGCTTCGTGGATATCGATCTGATGCAGGAGGACGGTTCTCCTCGCAGCGGTCAGTATCGCGTGCATTTCTATCCCGTTTCCGTCGGTTCCAAGGCCGGCGAGACCGATGGTGCGACGATCGAGGAGACGACGCCCGTCTACAAGAGCTTCGAGTTCTCGGGTAGTTCGTTCCATGGCAAGTTGCCGGCAGGTTCCTATAAGGTACTTATTCATAATACCGATACGGAAAACCTCGCTTTGCGCGACGAAACCGATTACAGCAAGGCTACGTTCTATGTGCAGACTGAGAGCGAGGCCAATGCTGCCAAGTCTCTCGGATCGACACGTGCGGGAGAGTGTATAACACAGCCCAAAAACCTCTTCGTCGCCAACTGCGTCTATACGGAGGACGAGGAGGGCGGCTCCAAAAAGGATCTCGATGTGCTCGATGTCGCTTACCGCGCTCGTATCCATGTCAAGTCTGCGCCCAAAGCCCATGTCAAGACCGTAGTTCTGTACTTCAAGGTCGAGGGCGACGAGCAGGTCGTCTTGAACGGCGGAGCGTTCGTCGGCGTCTCTCCCTCGCACCACTGCGCGTCGTGTACCTGCGCTATGACTTCCGAACGGGTCAATTTCCCGACTGTGCGTGTTTCGGATAACACGGGTTATAATTATATGGCCGAAATTTCGGTTCTCGACCTCGTTAAACCCACCGGTTCTTTCGGTACCCATACGGTCGCGCTCAACATCGTGCCGATCGTCGGTAATCCCTATACCGTTTCGGTCGACGTGACCAAGAGAGTCGAGCAAATTCTGAAAGACAACGGCGGTTCCATTCCCGTTACGATTCCCGCTGAGATCGATATCGAGTTGAAAGCCATCGACGGCGTTCTTACCGCTGTGTTGGTGGATTGGATTCCGGGTACCGGTGGCGGTACGATCGGCGATCCTGTCGCCGAGGATACTCTTTGACGTGGGTGGTTGTTTAGTGGTGCATATAAAAGTTTCAGATATGTTTAGAAATTCCTTGTTCGTTATCGCTTTCTGCGGGCTGCTGGCTTCCTGCTCTACCAAGCAGGAGTTGGAGCAGCGCGAGATGGACGGCGTGATCCGGCTCGGAGTCGGTAAGGTCATTACCAAGGCCGAAGCCCGGACGGTGGTTGATCTCGCTGACAAAATCGGCATTTACGGCGTGCAATTGCCCAATAAGACGGCTTCCGGTTGGGGTAATGCCCTTTCGATGGATAATGTACGTTCTACTGCGGTTTCCGCATCGGGAGCTATTTCGTGGGACGGTGTCTTCTACTATCCCATCGACCCGAGCCACTACGTCAAGTTTTGCGCCTATTATCCTTATGCCGACGGCTCGCGATTAATCATCGAGGCCCCGGCGAGCGGAAAGGCTCCGGTTCTCCAGTTTACCTTGAACGGAACCGATGATATTCTCTATGCCGATCCCGTTGTCGGCAGCCGTAGCGAGACGCCCGATCCCTTGTATTTCCACCATGCTCTCACCCAGCTGACGTTCGAAATCGAAGACGCCACCGGCGCTTTGGCCGACAGGGTTCTCGAGAGTCTCGTCGTGGAGAATGCGAATACCGTCTCTTCCATGAATATCGAAAACGGTACTTTCAGTGCATGGTCCGCTCCCGCTACGCTTCGGGTTCCCGGCGTCGAGGGCAAGAATATCACGTTCGTCGCCGGAACTCCTCTGGTGCTCGGCGAGGCGATCATGCTGCAGCCCGGATTGAAGTCGTTCGATATCCGCCTCTCTATTGCAGGTCAGGATTCCTCTTATCTCGTGGAAGTCACGCCTACCGGTGAGGAGACGTTTGCTGCCGGTCACTCCTATAAGATAAAATTGACATTCAACGAAAATGTCGATATCGTTGCGGGAGCTGTTGTTTCCGAGTGGTTGTTGATGGGCTATGATCAGATTGTCATTCAGTGATTCTATATTGTAGATAAACAATACTTTTCAACTAACTTTTTTTAACTTCATTTTTATGAAAAAACTTATTTTCTCCCTGCTTGCCGTAGCAGCTATGGCAAGTTGCTCGAAGAGCGAGTTGACTGAGCGTTCCGCTGACAAGGATGCTATCAAGCTCAAGTCGGAGGTTCTGACCGTTGGTCAGTCCAAGGCTCCGTTCGACGGCATCACCGCAACCCAGTCGCTCACGGCTCGTGTTATCGCATCGACGGCTTCGGGTGCTTTCGACCCCACTGCTGCTACGCTGTGGCACGACGGTAATATGGTTTTCGTAGACGGCAGCAATACGACTCCCGTAGGTTACAATCCCTCGAAAGCCTATCCTTCCGACGGTAGCTCGGTTTACCTTTGCGGTCTCTATCCCGATGATGCTAACTGGACGAACTTCTCGACTTCTTCGGGTACTGTTCGAACGACTGCGGAGCTCGAGTTCGACGGTAAGACCGATGTGATGATTGCCGCTCAGGTAGAGACGAAGAAAGCCGATGTACTGGCTACTACTCCTGTTTACCAGACGCTCACGTTCAACCACATGCTCACCAAGCTGGTTATTCGTGCAAAGGCCAAGTCTGCTGAGGCTATCACCAACTTCGGTGCTATCACGGACATCACGCTGACGAAAGCCAAAGCCGTTGCTCCTAACAATACGATGAATGCTACGATCAACACGGGTGTGGCTGCTCCGAGTGCTTTCTCGAACCCCTCCGCGATCACCGCTTTCCCGTTCTACACGATCGATGCTACCGCCGGTGCTACCGACACGGCTTTCGCAGCTCAGAATGTTGCTCTGGTAGTGGTTGACGGTACGACTGTTACCGAGACTCCCAAGATCGCTTACTCGATGGTTGCTCCTATCATCGCTACGGGTACCGAGGATTACGAGCTGCTCGTTAAGACGAAAGAGAATACGACCGGTTTCGCTGTTAAGGTTAACCTGAAAGACGCTGCCGGTAACGCATTCACCGGTTCGACCCAGGGCAAGGCTTTCGTCATCACCCTCGAGTTCGAGTCGACTCCCATCGTAGCTCTCGGTACCGTTACCAGCTGGGATGAGGTCGTTATGCCGGGTGACATCACCGTCAAGTAATTTCGGACTACCGACTGTCGGCGTTCATCGCCGCACTTCAAAGGCTGTAAGGGGTTGAATGTCCCCTTACAGTCACCAAAGCCGGTTTTCTCGCATTTTCGGTCTCCGAATGCTTGCTCGCACATCGATGGCGGCAGTTGCGGACTTTCCGACCGGAACTGGAAATTTGCCGGAAAACAGGCACGGCAGACTCCGCGATGGAGGACTGCAAAAAATTAGGAACTACGAACAAAAATAATAACAGTTAATAGTCAAAGTCATGAAAACTCTTGTCAAATCCGTTGTCTTTGCGACCGTAGCCGCTTCGGTTGTCGCTCTGACGGGATGTTCGAAAAAGTCCGAGGAAATCGTCGTTCCCGATGGCAAACTCGTCGAGATTCTCCCGGCCGCAGGTTCTTCCGTGGGTAAGATTACCTCGTATACGGGCATGTCGCGTGCCGTCATCGACGCCGGCCACGACCAGGACCTGAAAGTCGCTTTCGCACGCCTCGATCAGAAGAGTGCGACCGACGCCACCTATCCTGCTTATAGCACCTTGTCGGCAGCGCTTCCCGCTACGTGGGCCAAGAATTTCTCCGATACCGATGCTACGTCCATTACGTTCGATACGCCGCAGTACTACCTTACGCGTGCTACCAATAACAATACCGCGTTGGTCGGTTGGTATCCCCACCTCGCTGCGAATACGTTCGCTTCGGGTACCGTCACCATCGCTGTCGACGGCGCCAACGACATCATGCTGACCCAGGAGTTGACCGGTAACAAGGAGGCTGCCAACAACTTCGGCGTTACGGGCAAGGTTTTCAAATTCAAGCACTTGCTCGCTTTGATGAAGTTCAACGCCTACGCTGCCGACCAGGCAGGCAAGGATGTCAACGGCAAGCTCGTCAGCATCGCTTTGAAGAATCAGACCACCACCTGCAGCATCACGTTGCCCGGCGACCAGGCTTCGCAGGTTACGTTTGCTACTCCCACCGCCAACATGGCTATGGTGGCTAAAAAGGCCGATAAGACCGATGCCGCTATTACCCTGCCTTTGGAAGTCAACATCGCTACGATCGATGGTACTACGGGCGCCGTCACTGCTAAGAACGAGAAAGAGTGCGGTTACGCGCTGATCGCTCCCGTCGCTGCGTCGGGCACCGTGACCCTCATCGTCGAGACCGAACTCGGTGGTTCGAAAGAGTACAATCTCACGCTTCCTGCCGCTGGTTTCGAGGCCGGCAAGGCTTATAGCATCACCCTCTGCTTCACCGCTTCGGGTATCGAGCCTACCGCTACGATTACCAAGTGGATTGATGGCGACGAGGTTGAAGTCGAAATTTAATATCGCCCGTTCGGCGAGCGCGTATACTTCACACGGTTCCGCGCGCCCCGGGTTCCGCCTCGCGCGGTTCCCGGGGGCTCGGGCGGAAACTCTCCGCCGCCGTGGCAGCGCCCTGCCGCTCGTTCGTTCTGGTTGTTAAAATTGATTTGTTCAATGAAAAAAGCGTTATTCATCTTGTTGTTGGCCGCAGCGACCGGATGCCATAAGTCCGAGGAGCCTGTGCGTGTCGAGGGACCCGAAGTAGGGGTGCGTTTCGTCATGCCGGGTGTCGATGCCGAGGCGTCGCCCGTATCGCGTGTCGATACGGAGAACCTCGCTAAGGACGTCACCGTCCGCGTGCTCGCTTTCAAGCGTAGAACCGGAGGTGCCAGCGCCGATATCACGGCCGACACCTACGTCACCGAGGCTACATATAAGGCTTTGGCCGACGGGACGTTGGTTCCTTGCAATGTCTTTGGCGCCACTGGCGATATCGACTCCGTCAGCACGGCTACTCCCGCCGAGATCCGTCTTCGTGCCGATACCTACGATTTCTATGCCTTGACCCCCGCAATCGCGATATCTGCTCCTTGGGAAGTCTCCATTTCCCATGGCGTCGACCATGCGGCTTCCGTCAAGGAGGCTGTCGCCGTCGGTCCGGCTTATGTCAATGCTACGACCCATAAGCAGCCCGTCCAGCTTACTCCGCTGGATCGTAAATGCGTGAAGATCAGTTTCTCGTTCGACCGTAAGGCCGCGAGCAGCAGCATCAAGAAAATACTCGTCGACAAGGTCGAGCTTTCGCAGATCGCGCATGCGCCTTCCGCTGCTTCGAAACTTTGCACTCCGTTGGCGATCGGCGCTAACGACGGTTCGCACCTCTTCCCCACAGGCAAGGTCGTCTACAACGATACGGCGACTCCTCCTACGGTCGATCGTTACGATTGTTTCGACGAGGTGTTGCCTAAGGCCTCCGGAGAGTATAAGTTGTCGTTGAACGTCTACTTCAATCCGTTGACCGACGACCCCGCTAATGAGACTCCGGCCAAGCAGCCTACGAAGCTCGAGGCTACGTTGTCCGCTACCAATCCGACCGGTAATACCGTGCTCGCTTTTGTTCCGGGTTACCACTATAATTTCAAAATCTCTTTGAAAGGCAACATCTTCACCCTCTACATCCAGGTCGGTGATTGGGACCTTGCTCCCGATTGGGGCAACAGCGATCTCGGCGGTTGGCCCGGCGCTTCCATCGTCGTGGGACAGTGGGACCTCGGCCCCGATTGGAGTACCGAACTCGGCGGTGCGATGTTGCCTACGATCTCGGTCGGCGAATGGACGGCCAATCCCTCCGAAAATTGGGGCTCGGATGTGGGTGGATTCCCTACATTGAGCGGTCTCACCATCGGCGGTACTTGGGGCAGTGGTTCCGATACGAGTTTCGAGATGGGAAACAATTAGACTTTCTTCGATAATAAAACATATAAATATTAATTTAACATCCAAACGATTATGAAAATCTTGAAAAAATTGATGCTGGTTGCCTTTGCCGGTGCTTTATTGGCAGCCTGCAGCAAGGATTTGGAGACGGTTGATCCGGTTGTCGACCCCATCGGGGAAGAAAGCGGGATCGGGGGGCCGAAAAAGACCGTGACTTTCGGTCTCGCGGCTTCGGATATGACTACGCCCGGTATCGGAATGACGCTTCTCGATACGCGTGCCGAGGATGCCGATGAGGCTATCTCGTTCGGTCTGCAGCCCGATACGCGTGCTACCGAGCCGGCTACCGCCGATGAGAAAACCTTGGTTTCCGTCATGATTCTGCAGTTCAACGAGGAGAACGACAATGCCGAGTTGGTCGAAACGCAGTTCTTTACGAAAGCGGCTGGTCAGATCGGCAACGACAACTCCGTCAGCGTCGCGCTCTACGAGCTTCCCAAGACGACGATCTATGCCATTGTCAATATTCCTAAGGCTCAGATCGAAAGCAGCATAACTTTAACCTTGAAAGGTTCGACTGCCGGTACGAAACTCAGCGCTTTCAAGGCCGCAGCTCTTCAGTTGTCAGAGGTCAAGTCGACCGAGTTGACCACCAAGGGTCTGCCGATGATCGGTTCGTGCACGTCGGCCGACTTCACCAACGAGACGGCTACGATTCCGGTTTCGTTCATGGTTTCCAAGATCAAGCTGAAAGTGGCTGTCAACATGCAGAAGGGTTCGTTCACCGCAACTTCTGCCGAGCTCCGCGACGTGCTCAAGACCGTTCCCGTCGCTGCGCCCGCTTCGACTGCTACGTCGACCGGAACTTCCGTTTTCGCTACCTATGCTAAGATGGCTTGCACCAATACTTCCGAGCTTACGTTCTACGTTCCCGAGAACATCCGCGGCAACATCACCAACTCGGAGGCTAAGAAGAAGAGTTGGTGGACAGCGCCGAGATACGCTTCCTACATCGTGATCACCGGTAATTATACGACCGATAGCGGTGCCAATACCTACACCGTCGAATACTCGATCTTCCCCGGTACCAACGAGACCTCGAATTTCGATATCAAGCGTAATACGATCTACACCATCAGCCCGACTATCCGGGGTACCAACGAGAAAGACTTCCGTATCGCTTATGCTGGTTATGCTGGCGTCACTCACGATCCCAATCTGTGCAAGGACCTCGTGAACGGTAGTGCCGCTACGGCCAACTGCTACATGGTGAACAGACCGTTGGCTACTTACATGTTCGACGCGCGAGTCATGGGTAACGGCAATACGTCGATTCCCCAATATTCATCGCCTGCCGGCGTCACTCCGGCTCAGACAGCTCCGGCTCTGAATTCTTCCCGTATCAAGCCTTTGACCCCCAACTCCGTGAAGACTTTGTGGGAGACTGGCACCACCACGCCCGGTGCGGTGATCCGTGCCGTGAAGCTCGTCGACGGTTACGTCTACTTCTCCACGGGTAGCGATTTCGATCGGGGTGTGGCCGAGGCCAACGCATTGATCGCGGTTTATTCCGGTGCCACCGTTCCGGCCAACCCCGAGACGGGTGTGCTTTGGAGCTGGCATATCTGGTCGACGGCATGGACGCCTGCTACGCAGAGTTACCAGGGTAAGTCCTCCCGTACGATCAATGTTATGAATCGTAACCTCGGTGCGGCGCATAACAATGTCGCCACGAATGCCGACAACGGCAGCTTCGGTCTGCTCTACCAGTGGGGCCGTAAGGACCCGTTCGTAGGTGCGGCTACGGCTTCCTCCGCTTCCAATGGCGATGCTTCCAACCCGGGACAGTTCGCTACGAACACCAAGGGCAACAACTGGACTTCGACGACCGGTTCGGGTACCCCCGAGGAGATTATCGCGAGTGCTATCTCGCAGCCTACGACGTTCTTCAAGCAGGTCGATCCTACTCGCTACGACTGGGTCGGCGGCACAAGCTATACGAACCAGCGCGACAACCTGTGGGGTGCTCCTAACACGAATACGGCGGCTCCTACGCCTTCCACTTGCAACGCAAGTTCGTTGGCTCGTACGGCCAAGTCGCCTTACGATCCGTGTCCCGCTGGCTACATGGTAGCTCCGCAGGATACCTGGTTGAACTTCACCAAAAAGAAGAACGCTTCCGATACCTTCGTTCCCGGTAGCAACACGTCGGACTCGGGTCAGTTCAACGTAAACGGTACGTTCAATGTTGGTTGGAACTTCATATATTCCGGAACCAACACGGTATATTATCCTGCTGCGGGCTACCGC
>CAZIUJ010000042.1:0-12369 GCA_964542345.1 uncultured Alistipes sp. | reverse complement strand
GTGATCGGCATGGGCGGCGCCCTCGACTCGTCGCGCTTCAAATGCTACCTAGCCAAAGCCACCGGCGCCAACATCAACAATGTCGACGGCATGGTGATCGGCGGTCATGGCGACACGACGATGCTGCCGCTTCTCTCGAAAGCGACGGTGAACGGTGTCCCCGTCTCGCAGTTCGCCTCGAAGAAGAAGCTGCAGGAAGCCGTGCAGGCCACGATGGTCGGCGGTGCGACGCTCACGAAGCTGATCGGCACCTCGGCGTGGTATGCCCCGGGAGCCGCCGCCTCGATGATGGTCGAAGCGATCCTGAACGACCAGAAGAAGCTGATCCCCTGCTCGTGCTACCTGGAGGGCGAGTATGGCCAAAGCGACCTCTGCATCGGCGTACCCGCGATCATCGGCCGCAAAGGCATCGAGAAGATCGTGAAGATCGACCTCACGAAAGAAGAAGCCGCGAAGTTCGCAGCCTCGGCCGACGCCGTGCGCAAGACCAATCAGGTGCTCCACGAAATCAAGGCGCTCTAAAGACCGGCCGCTGCGAGGGGGGGGGTGAGGAAAGCCACCGCCCGAAAGCAGCGAGGGAGCAAAAAAGCCACCGTCCTGCAAGCTACGAGGGGGTGAGAAAAAGCCACCGCCCGAAAGCCGAAAGGGAGGGGAAGCCGTCCCGCAAACTGCGAAAATGCACTGAAAAGAACCGCCCCGGGGAAAACCTCGGGGCGGCATTTTATGCAGTTGCCGCAACGGAACAGCCACGGATTCCGGACCAGCAGCCGGCAACGGCCCGGGCGGCGCAGGATGCGGGCGTCGGCTCAGAAACTGAGCTTTACGCCTGCGAACCAACTGCGCGGCAGCGAAGGACCGTAGACGTAGCCCGAGTCGCGGTCGGCACCCCGGTCGAAATCCTTCTGGTAAGCGTCGAAGAGGTTCTGCACGCCGCCGTAGAGCTGGAGCGTAACCTCCTTGTAGATGCGCAGGTCGTAGCTCAGGCGGAGGTTCAGGTCGCAGAAGCGGGGTGTCGTAACGGCCACGTCGCGCCCGGTGCCCGAGCCGGCCATGTGCTGCACGAGCATCCTGCCCGTACAGTTGCCCGTCAGGTCGAGCGTCAGCGTACGCCACGGCTTGAACTCAGCCGTGAAATACCCGTAGAGGTCGGGCGTGCGGAACATGCGGCGCACGGGGGCGACCGACTCGTCGTCGCTCCAGTACTCCGGCTCCTTGTAGCGGCTCTGCTGCCACGTCATGCCGGCCTGCAGCTCGAACCAGCGGGTGAAGATCGCCCGACCCTCGACATTGATGCCCGCGACCGTGGCACCGGAGCCGTTGTAACGCTCGCGGATCGTGCTGCCGTCCTCGGCAGGCTCGGGCAGGTCGCGCAAGGCGAAAACATGGTCGAGTGTGGTGTAGAAGCCCTCGACGAGGAGGTTGGTCTGCACGCTGCCGAAGTTATGGTAGAGGTCGGCCGAGAAGCTGACGCTGTGCGAACGTTCCTCGCGCAGGTCGTCCGCCAGCCGGATGCGCACCCGCTCGCCGCCCACGACGGCGATGTGCATGTCCTCGTCGAAAGCCTGCGGCGCGCGGTAACCCCCGGCGTAGCTGACCCGCAGGTTGACCGACTCCGTGGGGTTGAAGCGCACGTTGACGCGCGGGCTGAAGATCGCGTGGGAGACTAAGTTGTGCTTGTCCAGGCGGCCGCCGAGGAGGAAAGACCACTTCGGGGTTTTCCACTCGTTCTGGAAGTAGCCGCCGACGATATGCACGGTCTGGTCGGTCGCCATGCCGTAGCCGATCGAACGGTCCGAGAGGTCGTCGAAGCTGTATTCGGCGCCGAGGGTCAGCTCGGCCGGCATGAACCACAATTTCTTGAACGCATGGATATACTGCGCACCCGCGGCTACGGTGATGTCGTGCGTGCGGCCGTAGGCGTCGGGGTCCTGCTTCGAGCCGTAGTAGCTCTTGCGGGCCGTATTCTGGAACGAGGCGTAGGCGTTGACGCGGTCGCTGCGGTCGGGCGTCGAGAAGTCGAACGAGAGGCTGCCGCCGTCGATCGCATGGTCGGTCTGCTCGGCGACCATCGCCTCGTGGGGCGGCAGGTCGAGACGGTCGCCGCCGCGGCGGTATTCGCCGAGGTGGTGATACTGCGCCGTGATGCGCGAATAGGCGCCCGTGCGGAAGAACGAGCGCAGGCCGGCCGACTGCGAGCGGATGACGGGCAGCTCGGTGAAGCCGTCGCCGTCGTGGTCGTAGCCCGAGCGGTGGCGGTTTTGGCCGAAGACGCAGAGCCCCGCACGGCCGTTGTCCGAGACGTAGGAGGCGTTGAGCATCGTGTTGTTGTCGTAGGAGCCGCCGCAGCCGAGCGCAGTGATCGTGTGCGACAGCTGCGCCGAGCTGCGCGAGGGTTCGCGCGTGATGATGTTGATCGTGCCGCCGATGGCCGACGAGCCGTAGAGCGCCGAGCCACCGCCGCGCAGCACCTCGACCCGCTCGATCATGTTGGCCGGAATCTGCTCCAGCCCGTAGACGCCCGTCAGGGCCGAGAAGACGGGGTGCGAATCGACCAGAATCTGCGAGTAGTGGCCGTCGAGACCGTTGATGCGCACCTGCGTGAAGCCGCAGTTCTGGCAGTCGTCCTCGACGCGCACACCGGGTTGAAAGGCCAGCGCCCCGGCCAGCGACGCCGCGTTGGTCTTCTCGAAAAGGTCGGCATTCAGGACGCTCACCAGCGCGGGGGCTTCGCGCCGCAGCGTCGCCGTGCGGCTCGCCGAGACGACCACTTCGTCCAGCGAAATGCCGCTCGGGGCGACTTCGAAGTTGAGTTCCGTCGTCTCGCCGCACAGCAGCACCACCCGTTTCCGCAGCGTGGCATAGCCCAAAGCCCGGACTTCGACCGTGCACTCGCCT
The DNA here is from genome assembly GCA_964542345.1 of uncultured Alistipes sp. Taxonomy (GTDB): domain Bacteria; phylum Bacteroidota; class Bacteroidia; order Bacteroidales; family Rikenellaceae; genus Alistipes. The sequence continues at coordinate 9,474 of CAZIUJ010000042.1, read as the reverse complement.
TCGGGGAGGTTCTTCAGAAAGTAGTGGCCCGAGGCGTCGGTCGTCGTGCCGTAGACGGTGCCTTGCACGGCCACCGTGGCAAAGGGCAGATGTTCGTGCGTCTCCCGGTCGACGACATGTCCGACCAGGTTGGCATCGGTATGTTTTCCGGGGGCTTCCCAGGCGGCCGCACGGTTCGGCAGCAGCGCCACGGCAAGCAGCAGGATCAGGAGATGGTTCTTCATAGGGTCAGCAGAATCGAATGAACAGGTCGCGAAGATACAAAAAAAGCAGGGTCGAACCATACGACCCTGTCAGAATACCTATAAATAGGGAGGAGCAACCGCCGGCCGCCAACGCCTATCGCCAGCTGCCACCTTTCGCGGCACCCCTTCGCAGCACCCTCAGATGTTGATGTCGAGGATTTCGAAGTGAATCGTACCGGCCGGGACTTCCACTTCCACGCAGTCGCCTTTCTTATGGCCGAGCAGCGCTTTGGCGATCGGCGTGCCGATGGCCAGCTTGCCTTCGCGCAGGTTGGCTTCGTGTTCGGCGACAATGGTGTAGACCATCTGCTTGCCCGTATTGCGGTTCAGCAGCGTTACCTTACTCAGAATCTGCACCTTGCTCTTGTCGATCTTCGATTCGTCGATCACGCGGGCGTTCGAGAGCGTATCTTCCATCTTGGCGATGCGCATCTCCAAAAGACCCTGCGCTTCGCGGGCCGCATCGTACTCGGCATTCTCCGAAAGATCGCCCTTGTCGCGCGCTTCGGCGATGGCCGCCGAGATGGCCGGACGCTCGACGGAACGCATGTGGTCGAGTTCGTCCTTGAGCTTCTTGTAGCCCTCCGCCGTCAGATAAATGATCTCCTTTGCCATAATTCAAAACGTAAAAAACAAGAATCCCGGCCGGAAAGGCCAGAACCCTGTCGTTTCATGGACAAAGGTAGCAAGGATAATTCGAAAATGCAAAACTTTTTTTCGAACGCACTGGCACGGAGTATGCCGCAGCCGCAGGATATGCTTATTCTGCTGACCGTCCATTTGTTGTGGAGCCTCGCCGTCCTGCCCGGCATCGCGCACCGCCACCGCATTCCCGCTTCGGCGGCAAGCTGGGCGGCTGTCGTCGTGCTGCTGCCCGTCGTCGGCACGTTGCTCTACCTGCTGGCCGGCTACCGGCGTCCGGTGCCGATGCCCGACATCCCCACACCGCCGGGCGATGCGCTCGGAGGGCTCCTCTTTCGCGGCTGCGGCACCCGCTCCGCCCTCCATAACCGCCTCGAAGAGCTGCACGACGGCAGCAACGCTTTCTCCTCGCTGATCGCCGCCCTGCAGCGTGCCACGCGCACGATCCACCTGGAGTACTACATCTTTCGCGACGACCGCATCGGCAGCGCGATCGCCGAGATTCTGATCCGCAAGGCCCGCGCCGGGGTCGAGGTGCTGCTGATCTACGACGCCGTGGGGTCGTGGCGCCTGAGCCGCTCCATGCTCCGCCGTCTGCACCGGGCCGGGGTCCGCACGGCCGCCTACGCCCCGATCCGCTTTCCGTGGTTCATGCCCCGGGCCACCCGCCGCAACCACCGCAAGATCGTCGTCGTGGACGGCCGCATCGCCTACTTGGGCGGCATCAACATTGCCAAATATTACCTCGACGGCGACGACCTGGGCCGCTGGCGCGACGAACACCTGCGCCTCGAAGGCGACATCGTAGCCGACCTGCAGCGGCTCTTTCTGGCCGACTGGGCCGCAGCCGCCGGCGAGCGCATCGATCCGCAGAGCCGCATCGCCCGACACGGCGTGCGACGGCGGCTTCCGCTGCAGCTGGCCTGGTCGGAGGAGGGGCCCTCGCGCACCGTGCTCGCCGAGGCGTTCGCCCTCCTGATCGTCCGGGCGCGCCGCCGGGTGCGGATTTGCTCGCCCTACTTCCTGCCGCCGACGCTGCTGCTCGACGCTCTGCGCATGGCGGCCCGCAGCGGCGTGCGCGTCGAGGTGATGATCCCCGCCTGCAGCGACTCGCGCCTGACCGACCTCGCGGCCGACAGCTACATCGACGACCTGCTCGACGCCGGGGTCGCGCTCTACCGCTACGACGGCGGATTCCTCCACGCCAAAGTACTCATCGTCGACGACACCGCCGCCTCGGTCGGCACGGCCAACATGGACTACCGCAGCCTGACGGCCAACTTAGAAGTTACGGTCTTCATCCGCGACCGCGCGACGATCGGCCGCATGGCGGCAACGTTCGAGGCCGACAAGGCCGCCTGCCGCCGCATCGATCGCAGCTCGTGGCGTCCCACGCGCGGCCGCCGCACCGCCGGCGAGCTGCTGCGGCTCCTCGCACCGCTGCTGTAGAAGATGCAACCTCCCCTTGCACGGCTGCAGGGCGGCGGGGGCAATAATTTTTTTGGCTATTCGTTAATTTATGCGTAACTTTGTGCGATAAAGCGCCGTAAACGATTCATCGATGAAGCCAAGACACCCATACCTCCTCTGCGCAGCGGTCGTCGCGGTCGTGCTCAGCGGCTGCAGCGGCATGAACGCCCTGCTCAAAAGCGGCCAGCCCGACCAGATTTACGCCAAAGCGCTGGAGTATTACGGCAAGGAGAAGTGGCAGCGCGCCTCGACCCTTTTCGAGGGGGCGCAGCACTACTACATCGGCACGCCCCGCGAAGACTCCATTTCGTTCTTCAACGCCCGCTGCAAGTACAAGAACCGCGACTACGACGCCGCAGCGCAGCTCCTGGACGACTTCCGCCGCAAGTTCGGCCGCAGCGCGTTCATCGAAGATGCCGAGGGGATGTACGCCATGTGCTTCTACTACTTGGCGCCGGGACCCTCGCGCGACCAGACGATCACGGGGCAGGCGATCATGGCGATCAACGACTTCATTTCGCACTACCCCCAAAGCGAGCAGGTGGACAACTTCCTGAAGATCAACGACGAGCTGGCCGAGCGGCTGCACGAGAAAGCCTACCTGAACGCCTACACCTATTATAAGATAGGCCGCTACAAGTCGGCGATCACGGCCCTGAAAAACGCTCTGAAGGAGTACCCCGACAGCAAGCACCGCGAAGAGATCATGTACCTGATCGTCGATGCGAGCTACCGCTTCGCCAGCAACTCGGTCGCCTCGAAGCAGACGGACCGCTACTTAGCCATGCTCGACAGCTACCTGTCATTCAAGGAAGCCTACCCCGAGTCGACCCGCCTGAAAGAGGCGGAGCGCATGGCGAAGCATGCCCGTAACTACCTGGACCGCAATAACAAAGACAACATATAGAGATGGAAATCAAGAAGAACATTCCCAACAACACCGTTACGCGCAAGCTGGTCGACCTGGACAAGGAGACGGGCAACATCTACGAGACCGTGAACATCATCGCCCGCCGTGCCAACCAGATCGCCACGGAGCTCAAGACCGAGCTCAACCGCAAGCTGGCCGACTTCTCGTCGCCGACGGACACGATGGAGGAGACCTTCGAGAACCGCGAGCAGATCGAGATTTCGCGCTACTACGAGCGCCTGCCCAAGCCGGTCATCATCGCCACGGAAGAGTTCCTGGACGACGAACTTTTCTACAAGGAGAACAAAGAAGCAGCCGAAGCATAGCCGCACGCGAACCATGCAACCGGGGCGAGAAGCGTATCCCGCATTGGCGGGCCGCCACATACTGTTAGGCATCACGGGAAGCATCGCGGCCTACAAGGCGGCCGTGCTCTGCCGTCTGCTGAAGACGGCGGGTGCCGACGTGCGCGTGGTGATGACCCCGTTGGCCAAGCAGTTCATCACGCCGCTGACGATGGCCACGCTCTCGAAGAACCCGATCCTGGTGGACTTCTTCGACCCCGAAAACGGCGCCTGGAACTCCCACGTCTCCTTGGGCGAGTGGGCCGACTGCCTGCTCATCGCCCCCGCCACGGCCAACACGCTGGCCAAGATGCGCACGGGGGTGGCCGACAACCTGCTGCTGACGACCTTTCTGTCGGCCCGCTGCCCGGTCATTGCAGCCCCGGCGATGGACCTCGACATGTACGCCCATGCGGCCACGCAGGAGAACCTGCGCGTGCTCGCCGAGCGCGGCGTACGGATCGTCGAACCGGCCGAAGGCGAGCTGGCGAGCGGCCTTGTGGGCAAGGGCCGCATGGCCGAACCCGAGGAGATCGTCGCCGTCGTCGACCGGCTGCTGGCCTCGGAGGGCCCCGGCGCCGGAATCCTCACTACTGAGGCCTGCATCCCCGAGGCCGGCACCGAAAAAAAAAAGCGGCTGCGAGGTAAGCGCTTCGTCGTAACGGCCGGCGCCACGATCGAGGCGATCGATCCGGTCCGTTTCATCTCGAACCACTCGACCGGCAAGATGGGCTATGCCATCGCCGGAGAACTGGCCCGGCGCGGCGCCGAGGTGATCCTCGTCAGCGGCCGGACGGCCCTGCCGACGCCTGCGGGCGTCGAGCGCCGCGACGTACTCTCGGCCGACGAGATGTTCGACGCCGCGGTCGCGGCTTTCGCCGAAGCGGACGGTGCCGTGATGTGCGCCGCCGTAGCCGATTACACGCCGGCCGAAGTGGCCGACACGAAGATCAAGAAAAACGACGACACGCTGACCCTCACCCTGCGCCGCACGCGCGACATCGCGGCCCATTTGGGAGCGCAGAAAGGCGGCCGCATCCTGGTGGGATTCGCGCTGGAGACCGACCACGAAGCGGCCCATGCCGAAGCCAAGCTGAAGAAGAAGAACTTCGACTTCGTGGTCCTCAACTCGCTGCGCGACGCCGGTGCCGGCTTCCGCGGCGACACCAACAAAGTAACCTTTATCGACCGCGCGGGGCGCGAGGAACTGCCCCTGCTGCCGAAAACCGAAGTGGCGGCACGCATCGCGGAGAAAATCGAAAAGCTGACGACCGAACCCTGACCGGCTCTGCTGCCGAGAAACCGCCGAACCCGCAATATCCCTGCACACACCGAACCTTTTCACCTTTCACTTTCCTACCATGTTACGCCGTCTGTCGGTTGAAAATTACGCCCTGATCGACTCGCTCGTCTTGGAGCCCGATGCCCGCCTGAACATCATCACGGGCGAAACGGGCGCCGGAAAGTCGATTCTCTTAGGTGCGCTCGGGCTGCTACTGGGGGCCCGAAGCGACGTCGCGGCGATCAAGGACCCGACGCGCAACTGCGTGGTGGAAGGAACGTTCGACCTTACGGGACGCGGGTTGGAGCCTTTTTTCGAGGAGAACGAGCTCGACTATGCGCCCGAGACGACCCTTACGCGCATCGTTACGCCGGGAGGCAAAAGCCGCTCGTTCGTCAACGACATCCCGGTTCAGCTGACCGCCCTGCGCGAGTTGGGCACGCGCCTGATCGACATCCATTCGCAACACCAGAATCTGATCCTCTCGTCCGAGGATTTCCGCACCTCGGCGCTCGACACCGTGGCCGGCAACGGCGACCTGCTGGCACAATACGGCGCACAGTACGCACGACTGAACGAAGCCCGGCGCCGCCTGACGGCCCTGCGCGAAGCAGCCGAGGAGGGGCGCCGCAACGAAGCGTGGCTCCGCTTCCAAACCGAAGAACTGACGGCCGCGGAGCTTCGGGCCGGTGAGCAGGCCGAGATCGAAGAAGAACTGGCCGTGCTGGAGAATGCCGACCGCATCGGCGAAGCGCTGACAAGCCTGCGCAACGCCCTCGATGCTGACGAAACGGGGGTCCTCTCGCAGCTGAAAAGTGCCGAAACGGCGCTGACGCATATCCACGAACATTACCCCGCCGCCGGGGAATACGCCGCGCGCATCCGCTCGGTGATCGAGGAGCTGAAAGACATCGACGGCTCGGCCGCGGCCGACAGCGAACGCATCGAGGCCGATCCGGCCCGGCTGGCGAAGCTCTCGACCCGGTTGGACACGCTGCTGGCCCTGCAGCAGAAGCATCGCGCGGCCGACGAAGCGGAGCTATTGGCCCTGCGCGACCGGTGCATCGCCCAGTTAGCGGCCATCGACCACGGCGACGAGGAGATCGCGGCGGCCGAAGCGGCCCTGCAGGAGGCGCAGGCGAAGACCGAGGCACTGGCCGCGCGGCTGCACAAGGCCCGCGAAAAGGCGGCGCCGGCATTCGGCGAAGCCATCCGCACGACGCTGGCCCGCTTAGGCATGCCCGAAACGCTTTTCGAAATCGTACTGACCCCCACGGAGCCGGGCCGTACGGGAGCCGACGACGTGGAGTTCCTCTTCACGGCCAACCGCGGCGCCCAGCCCCGACCGATCGAGAAGATCGCATCGGGCGGCGAGCTTTCGCGCGTGATGCTGGCACTCAAGGCGCTGCTGGCCAGCCGCATGCAGCTTCCCACGATCATCTTCGACGAAATCGATACGGGGGTCTCGGGCCGCATCGCCGACGCGATGGGCGAGATCATCGCGCAGCTCTCGACAACAATGCAGGTCATCGACATCACCCACCTGCCGCAGGTCGCCTCGAAAGGCGCCGCGCACTTCGTGGTCTCGAAGCACGAAGGCCGCACCTCGATCGCCCGCCTGACGGCCGAGGAGCGTGTCGGCGAGATCGCCAAGATGCTCTCGGGCAACACCGTAACCGACGCGGCGCTCCAGCAGGCCCGGATTCTGTTAGGCAACGGGAAATGAGGCCGCACCCAGCCACCCCCGTCATGAAAATCGAAAACGCAGGAAAAAATCCTGCGTTTTTTTCGTCTTTTTCCGCTTTCTCGCGTCTTACATACGAATCTTTTCGATAAGCCGAGGGCAGAGCCGTGCCGACGAGCTATGCTGAGACAAGCGAGAAAAGATAGATGGAAATACGAACGCGCGTTAAAAAACGATAATCATGAAAAACCGCAACCCCGAATGCCGCAAGAAGCTGGAAGAACTGGTCGACCGCTATCGGCAGCCGCTGTTCCGCTTCGCCTTTTTCCGACTGGGATCGCGCATGGATGCCGAAGATGCTGTGCAGGACGCTTTTCTGAAGTGGGCTTCCCGCTCCGGACATCCGGTCGGCAACCCGCAGGCCTACCTGTTCCGGATGGTCAGCAACGCCTGCTGCGACCGGCTGCGACGGCGAACCGCCTTCGTACCTTTCGACCGCATGCCGCCGCTGCCCGACCGGAGCGTCCAAGAGCGCGATGCCTGCGAAGAAGCCCGACGCATCGAATCGCTGCTCGACCGCCTGCCGCCCGAGCAGGCCGAAGCGATCCGCCTGCACACCTACGCATCGCTCCGCTTCACGGAGATCGCCGAGGTGCTCCGGTGTCCCGTTTCGACCGTCAAGTCCCGCTTCGGCAGCGGCATCGAGAAACTGAAAAAAACGTTGAATCCCTAAACATCGAAATCATGAACTGTTCTGAATTCCGAAACCGCATCATCGACCTGCTGGACGGCCGCAACTTCACCGACGAAGAACGTCTTCATCTGGAGCGATGCCCGGCCTGCGCCGCCGAATTTCGGGCTGCCACCGAAGCGCTCGACGCCGTAACGCCCCGCAGCAACCCCCTTGTCTCCGAAGAACTGCGCGACCGCATGCTGACAGCTGCCGCATCGACCGGCCCCCGGCATCGCAACCGCATCCTCCGGCTCGCCGGCACCGCAGCCGCGGCGGCAGCCCTCCTTGCCGGAGTGCTGCTCTTCCCGTTCCGTACCCCGGCCTACGCCGCCCGCAAACAATTCGGCCACGCCGCCACGGCGATGACCGACCTGCGAACGCTCCGTCTTGCGCTGCTCATCCGCACGAAGGCGATCGAAAATTTTGCCTACACCGACCCTTCGCAACCCTTCGTGCCCTGCACCCTGACGATCGAATACGGCGACACGCTCCGCTGGCGCGCGGAGAAGCCGCAGCGCACGGCCGCCGGCGACGGCCGGACGGTCCGCATCTGGCTCCCCGCACAAGGTGAAGGGTGGCATACTCCGGCCGAACGATTCTCGTTCGCCGACGAATTCGGCATCTTCTCCGACCTGCGCCGACTGATGCTCTCCGAACAGGCGCTGGCCTGCCGGACCGCAGGGGCGGAATACGACATCGCCGAAGAAGGCGATGTCATCCGGCTCAAGGTCTCCATGCCGGCTCAGGGCGATTTCCGGGAGAGCGACTACCGGCTCAACTCGTCCATCGACGAGGCGAACACGCTGCGCGAATACCGTTTCGACAAATCGAGCGGTCGGCTGCTCGGACTGCGCATCACAGCCCTTGCGCCGGACGGCCGCCGCATCGTGCTGGCGGAAAGCACCGACATCGCCTACGACCTCCCGGTCGACCGGGCCGCGCTGACCGCCTTTCCCCGGGAAATCGCCTGGACGGACCTTGCGGAGCCCCTCACCGGGACCCGGCTGACCGGCCTGTCGGCCGAAGAAGCCGCCATGTGCATCCTGCAAGCGATGGGAACGTGGGACGAGGCGCTGCTCGACGAAGCGCTTCACAACTATGGGCCCGATACCCGCAGACGACTGGCGGAGATCTACCGGGGTCTGACGATCATAGAGACGGGCAAGGGCGTTCATTCGGGCCGCTATCCGGGAATCTTCATCCCCTGCAAGGTGTTGCTTGCCGACGGCAAGACCGAGAAGCTGATGCTGGCCCTGCGCAACGACAACCCGGAAAAGTGCTGGCTTGTCGACGGCGGCATCTGACACCGGCATTCCGCCGCACGAAAAAACCTCCGGCCGCCTTTCGGCGCCGGAGGTTCGTCATAGGAGGGGTATCTTGCTTTCGAGCGGCCCCCCTTGAAAAGAGCGACTACATCATGCCGCCCATGCCGCCTGCGGGCATCGGGGGCATGGCGGGCTGCTCGGACTTCTTCTCGGCCAGGACGCACTCCGTGGTGAGGAACATCGAGGCGATCGAAGCGGCATTCTCCAGCGCGACGCGCGACACCTTCGTGGGGTCGATGATACCGGCCTTGAGCATGTCCTCGTACTTGTCGTCGCGGGCGTTGTAGCCGAAAGCATCCTTGCCCTCGCGCACCTTGTTGACAACCACCGAGCCCTCGCCGCCGGCATTGGCGACGATCTGGCGCAACGGCTCCTCAATGGCGCGCTTGACAATCTGAATACCCGTCGTCTGGTCGTCGTTGGCCCCCTTGAGGCCTTCGAGCGACGCCGTGGCGCGGATGTAAGCGACACCGCCGCCCGGAACGATACCCTCCTCGACGGCGGCGCGCGTAGCGGCCAATGCGTCGTCGACGCGGTCTTTCTTCTCTTTCATCTCGACCTCCGTAGCGGCACCGACATAGAGCACGGCCACGCCGCCGGCCAGTTTGGCCAGGCGCTCGTGGAGCTTCTCCTTGTCGTAGTCCGACGTAGCCTTCTCGATCGAAGCACGAATCTGTGCGACGCGGGCGGCGATCTCCTCTTTCTTGCCGGCACCGTCGACGATCGTGGTGTTCTCCTTGTTGAGCGTTACCTTGTCGGCCGAACCCAGCATGTCGATCGTGGCGTCCTCGATCTTCATGCCCTTGTCGGTCGAGATGACGGTGGCGCCGGTCAGCACG
>CAZIUJ010000041.1:0-12412 GCA_964542345.1 uncultured Alistipes sp. | reverse complement strand
GTTGTTCACGAACCTCGACCGGCTGGCCGCTATCGTGAACAACAAGGAGCGTCCCGTGCAGTTCATCTTCGCCGGCAAGGCCCACCCGAACGACAAGCCGGGTCAGGACCTCATCAAACGCATCGTCGAGGTGTCTGCCATGCCGCAGTTCGTCGGGAAAATCATCTTCCTGCAAAACTACGACATGGAGCTGGCCCGCCGCATGGTGCAGGGCGTCGACGTATGGCTGAACACCCCGACCCGTCCGTTGGAGGCTTCGGGCACGTCGGGCGAGAAGTGCGTCATGAACGGCGTGCTGCAATTCTCGGTGCTCGACGGCTGGTGGGTCGAGGGCTACAAGAAGGGCGCCGGCTGGGCCCTCCCGATGGAACGCACCTTCGCCGACCAGCACTATCAGGACGAACTCGACGCCGAGATGATTTACAACACGATCGAGGAGGAGATCGTGCCGAAGTACTACACCCGCAACAGCGACGGCATCCCCTACGAGTGGGTGCGCGCGGTCAAGGAGTGCGTCGCCGACATCGCGTCGAACTTCACGACCAACCGCATGCTGACCGACTACGAAAACCGGTTCTACCACAAGCTGGCCGACCGCAAACACTGCATGCTGGCCGACGGCTACCGCATGGCCCGCGAAATCGCCGCGTGGAAGCGCAAGGTTTCGGCGGCGTGGGATAACGTGCGCATCATCGACGTACAGCGCGTCATGATGGGCAAGGAGGCCGTCTGCGTGGGCGAGAGCTACCACTTCGCGGTGACGGTCGACGTCGCGTCGCTGCGGCCCGAGGACATCGGGGTCGAAATGGTCATCGCGCGCCAGATCGTCGGCGGCGAGGGCGTCAACGTCGCCAAGACGGTGCAGTTGAACCGCGTCGGCACCGACGGCTCGCAGGTGACCTATGCCGTCGACTACACGCCCGAATCGGCCGGCACGTTCGACGTCGCGCTGCGCGTCTACCCGTCGAACCCCAACCTGCCGCACCGCATGGACTATGCGCTGGTGAAGTGGGCATAGCACGCGCGGCCGGAATTTCAACCCCGAACGTCGTTTTTTTGAAAAAAACGTGCGGGGTTGCGAAAAAATTATTAATTTTGAATGGGATGCCGTCCCGTTTCGGCGGATTTTTGAAAAAATCCGGATAGCTCTCGGCTGTGGAGCCGGGGTGGAACCGGACGGGCGGCTGCCCCGCAAACCGACAGGACAAACAGAAAAACGACTATGTCAGCGCTTACATTCGACAAAAACGAGCTGGGTAATTTGGAGTATTCGCTCCAGCGCGAGATGCTTTCGACCGACCGCATGGGCGGCTACATGAGCACGACGATCGTCTGCTGCAACACGCGCCGGTATCACGGCCTGATGGTCGCGCCGATCGACGAAAGCGACCGGACGTATGTCCTGCTCTCGTCGCTCGACGAGACCGTCGTGCAGCACGACCAATCCTTCAATTTGGCGCTGCACCGTTTCAAGGGTACGTACGAGCCGCGCGGCCACAAGTACATCACCGACTTCGAGTACACGCCGACGCCGACGATCACCTACCGCGTCGGCGGCGTGATCCTCAAGAAAGAGATGCTGTGGATCCACAAGCGCACGCAGCTGATGATTCGCTACACGCTGGTCGACGCCCACTCCGAAACGCGCCTGCGCCTGCGGCCGTTCCTGGCGTTCCGCGACAAGCACGCCCTGACGAAAGCCAACATGGAGGCCAACGGCCACTCCTACCCGGCGGTCAACGGCGTGAAGTGCCGCCTTTACGAGTCGTTCCCGTGGCTCTACCTGCAGACCAGCAAGCCCGGCACGGAGTTCGTGCCGGCACCCGACTGGTACTACAACTTCGAGTATTTGCAGGACATCGCCCGCGGCTACGAGGGCCACGAAGACCTGCTGACCACCGGCTATTTCGAAACCGAGCTCAAGAAAGGCGAGAGCATCATCTTCTCGGCCTCGCTCGACGAAATGGGCTCGACGAAGACCATCGAGGAGGTATTCGAAGCCTCGATCGCCCGCCGCACCCACAAGATCGACTTCATCAGCTGCCTGGAGCATTCGGCGCGCCAGTTCGTGATCCGCCGTCCGGACAACCGCACGGAGGTGGTCGCCGGCTATCCGTGGCCCGGCGTCTCGATCCGTCAGACGTTCATCGCCCTGCCGGGCCTGACGCTGGCGCAGGACCACAAGGAAGACTGCATCGACGCTTTGGACACGCAGGTGCGCGAAATGCGCGACGGCATGTTCGCCGGGTCGGCATCGGCCGCCGTGGCTGCCGATGCGCCGCTGTGGTTCTTCTGGACGCTCCAGCAGCTCGAAACCAAACTCGACGGCCATGCGATCTGGGAACGCTACGGCCACGTGATGAAGCAATTGCTCGAAAGCTACCGCCGCGGCATTGCCGGGCGGGTCGTCATGAACGACAACGGCCTTATCTGGGCCGCGGCCGACGAACAGCATCCCCTCACGTGGATGGACTCGGTGGTCGACGGCGCGGCCGTAACGCCGAGAAACGGCTATCAGGTAGAAGTGAACGCCCTGTGGTACAACGCTGTAAGCTATGCCCTGCGCCTTGCCGCCGAAAACGGCGACACGGAGTTCGTCCGGGCGTGGGAGGAGATTCCGGCCCGCACAGCGGCCTCGTTCAACGAGCTGTTCCGCCTGCCGCAAGGCTACCTGGCCGACTATGTGGGTGCCCACGGCGCCGACGACGCGATCCGTCCCAACATGATGATCGCCTGCGGCCTGCCGTACAAGATGCCCGACATCGAGACGCAGATCGACGTCCTGCGCACCGTGCGCCAGCACCTGCTGACGCCCAAAGGCCTGCGCTCGCTCACGCCGCGCAACCCCCTCTACAAGGGCGTATGCGACGGCACCCCGGCCGAACGCGACTTCGCGGCCAAGAACGGCTCCGTATGGCCGTGGCTGCTGCAGTTCTACGTACAGGCTTGCTTCGACATTGACGGCGACGCTTTCCTTGCGCAGGCGGAAGAGATTCTGGCCGCTTTCGAAGAAGACATTCAGGTCTACGGCATCGGCTCGATCAACGACCTCTACGACGCCGATCCCCCCTACACCTACCGCGGAGCCATTTCGCAGGCGTGGAGCGTAGGGTCCGTGCTGAACATCTACCGCATGATCCGCGAGCGGAAAGGCTGAAACCCTGACAGAAAGATTGGATATTTAAGGATAATATGATGAGAGTTTTAATGTTCGGCTGGGAGTTTCCGCCCCACATCGCCGGCGGTCTGGGCACCGCCTGCTACGGCATGACCCGCGGACTGGCGCGCAACGGCGTCGAGGTAACGTTCGTCGTGCCGCATGCCTACGGCGACGAGGATCAGCGATTCACCCATGTGCTGAACGCCAGCGAAGTGGAGGCGCTGTACGGAGCGACGGGCAGCGGTGCCGACGACATCCTGACCAACCTGTCGTTCATCCGCATCGACTCGAACATGGTGCCCTACATCTCGCCCGAGGAGTATGCCGACTACCATGAGCAGTTCCTGAAGACGGGTCAGAAAACGTGGTCGACGACCGATGCCTGGAAACAGCGCTACACCTTCTCGGGCAAGTACGGCGCCAACCTGATGGAAGAAGTGGCCCGCTACGCAGTGGTCGCCGCGCAGGTGGCCCGCGACCTGGAGGGGCAGTTCGACATCATCCATGCCCACGACTGGCTCACCTACTTTGCGGGCATCGCCGCCAAGCGGGTATCGGGCAAGCCGCTGGTCGTGCACATGCACGCCACGGAGTACGACCGCAGCGGCGAGAACGTCAACACGCAGGTCTACGCAATCGAACGGGCCGGCATGCAGGCCGCCGACCGGGTGATGGCCGTTTCGAACCTGACGCGCAACATCGTCATCAACCGCTACGGCATCCCGGCCGAGCGGGTCGTAACGATGCACAACGCCGTGCGCTTCGCCGAGAACTCGTCGGAAGCGCCCGAGCGCGGTGTCGAAGACAAGATCATCACTTTCTTAGGCCGCATCACCTACCAGAAAGGCCCCGACTACTTCGTCGAAGCGGCCGCCAAAGTGCTCAAGCGCATGCCCAACGTCCGCTTCGTGATGGCCGGCTCGGGCGACATGATGAACCATGTCATCCGCCGGGTGGCCCGCCTCGGCATCGCCGACCGTTTCCACTTCACGGGCTTCCTGCGCGGCGAAGACGTACACAAGATGTTCCAGCTCTCGGACGTCTATGTCATGCCCTCGGTCTCGGAGCCGTTCGGCATCTCGCCGCTGGAAGCCATGCGCTCCAATGTCCCGGTCATCATCTCCAAGCAGAGCGGCGTGGCCGAAGTGTTGGACTACGCGGTCAAAGTCGACTACTGGGATGTCGACGCGATGGCCGACGCGATGTACGGACTGATCAAGTACCCGGCGCTGGCCGACATGTTCGCCTCGAAAGGGCTGGAAGAAGTTACCAACCTCAAGTGGAACAACGTGGCCGCCAAGATCAAGGCCGTCTATGAAGAGGTGGTCGCAGAATCGAAAAATCAATAAAAACAAATAAACCCCCGCATGAAAACTGTCTGCCTATATTTTCAGGTCCACCAGCCCTGGCGACTGAAGAAGTACCGTTTCTTCAACATGGGCAAGGACCACAACTACCTGGACGACCTGCTGAACCGCTCGATCATGCAGAAAGTCGCCCGCCAGTGCTATCTGCCGATGAACGCCCTGCTGCTGAAGCTGATCCGCGAAAACGAAGGCCGCTTCCGCTGCTCGTTCTCGATCACGGGCACGGCGATCGAGCAGTTCCGGACCTTTGCGCCCGAAGTGCTGGCCTCGTTCAAGGAGCTGGCGGCGACGGGCTGCGTCGAGTTCCTGGCCGAGACCTACTCCCACTCGCTGGCCTCGCTGGCCTCGAAAGAAGATTTCGCCCAGCAGGTGAAGCTCCACAGGAAGAAGATCCGCAACGAATTCGGGATGCAGCCCACGGCAATCCGCAACACGGAGCTGATCTACTCGGACGACATCGGCGCGATGGTGGCCGACATGGGTTTCCACACGATGCTGGCCGAAGGAGCCAAGCATGTGCTGGGCTGGAAGTCGCCCAACTTCGTCTATGCCAACGCCATTGACCAGCGGATGCGGCTGCTGCTGCGCAACTACAAGCTCTCGGACGATATCGCTTTCCGCTTCTCCGACCGCGGCTGGGACCAGTGGCCGCTGACGGCCGGCAAATTCGCCGGCTGGTTAGCCTCCGAAGAGACGCCGGGCGAAGTGATCAACCTCTTCATGGACTACGAGACCTTCGGCGAGCACCAGAACGCCGACACGGGCATCTTCGAATTTATGAAAGCGCTGCCTGCGGCCCTGCTCTCGACCGGCGAGCTGGAGTTCTGCACGGTGAGCGAAGCGGCCGGCAAATACCAGCCTGTCTCGGTGCTCCACTGTCCGCACACGATGTCGTGGGCCGATGAGGAGCGCGACGTAACGGCCTGGCTCGGCAACGAACTGCAGAACGAAGCCTTCTCGAAGCTCTACGCCCTCAAGGAGAAGATCGCGCGCCTGAACAACCCCGACTTCGACTACGTGTGGAACTTCCTGCAGACCTCGGACCACTTCTACTACATGGCGACCAAGTGGCTCTCGGACGGCGACGTCCACTCCTACTTCAATCCCTACGATTCGGCCTACGATGCTTTCATCAACTACATGAACGTCCTCTCGGACTTCATCATCGAAGTCGACAAGGCACTCGAAGCCCGGGCCGTCGAGCAGTAAAGAGATTCCTGCGAAGAAATGCGCGTCGGTCCTCCTGACCGGCGCGTTTTCTTTTGACAAAATTTTCATTGTGCTGATTTTGAAGCACGCACGAACCCGTACCATCATGAAGAAACTTACTGGTATCCTGCTGCTGTCGCTGGCCCTGCTCGGCGGATGCGTCGACCCGGAACGCTCGATCCGGACTCTCGAAGAAGCCGAACGTCAGATGACCGATGCGCCCGACAGCGCTCTGATGACCTTGAAATCTCTCGACCGCCGCACCCTGCACACGCGGAAAAGAGGAGCCCGCTACGCCCTGCTCTACCTGCAGGCGCTGGACAAAAACTGCATCGAAGCGGACTGCGACACGCTGATGCGCACCGCCATGCGCTATTATCAACACCGGGGCCCCAAGCGAGAACGGGCGCTGGCCTACTTCTACTCGGAACGCCTCTACGAAAACCGGCAGGACATCGACTCGGCGATCATTCAGATCGACCATGCCGAGAAGTTCGCCCGGCAGACGGACGACCTCTATCTGAAAGGGTTGATCGCCAACACCCACGCGATCCTCTACGAATCGCAGAACTTCGTGGAGCAAGCCAAAGACAAGTACCTCGAAGCCGCCGACTACTTTTCGCAGGTGGGGCATAAAGACAACGTTTTAAGAAATTACATAGGAGCGATAGGCAATCTCAGAATCTCAAAAGATTATCCAAATCAGGTTCTTTACCTTAATTACGCTCAAACAATCGCATTAGAATTAAACGACACTTTGGCTTTTTTGTCATTAGCAAGACTTCAAGCTAATAAAATCATCGATGAAAAAAACAATTATAACGAAGCTTTGAGAATCTTACAAAAAGCTATTATTAACTATAACCACGGAAAGATTCCTGTTGAATATTGTTCTCTATTAAGTAATATCTACATAAAATTAAATAAGCTTGATAGTGCTCTTATTTATCTGCAACCGCTTATTTATCTGACAGATGGAATACAGAATCGAGAACGATTAGAAATCCTGTATTTGGCCGGCGTTGCTATGAAACAACAGAATAAATACAAGGAAGCCTATGAATACAACTACGAAGCATTGGCCATCAGCGATACGCTCTACTTTCGGGAAAAGAAAGAATCCATTCCGGCTCTGAAAGAAAAATACAAAGCCGACCAACTGGCCCTCAGAAACCAGCATTTGGAAGAGAACAGACAACATATGTTCTGCATCGCCACGATTCTTGTGCTGATGATTCTTTTCATCTCCCTGTGGCTCTCCAGCCGGCGCAAAAGGCAGATGCTATTGCAGGAACAGAAAATATCGGACTACCGTCATACGATCTCGCGACTGAAATCGGAGTACGAAACACTCCGGTCGTCCCGGGAAACGGAGCATCCGGTCATCGCCCCCGAAATCGTGGAGCGACGCATCGCTTTCCTGAAACAGATTCTCGACACCACGGCACATTACAACCACGACAAAGAGCTCTTCTATACGAAGATCGAACAGTTGCTGACCCAACACGGAACGAACCCTCCCAAGAAAGGGACGAACGAAATGTTCCTGCTTTTCCAGGATATTCTGAACGATCGCCATCCGGGAGTCATCGACCGGCTGCGCGAAGCCTACCCGCAGTTGACGGCGCAGGAGTTGGGCATGTACAGCATGATCTGTCTGGAAATGTCGAAATCGGCGATCTGCCTGGTTTTGGGAATCCGGCTCAAGACCTACTACAATTACCGGAACATCCTCCGGAGCAAACTGAAGATGATCAACGAAGAGATGACAATCCCGCAGCATTTCGAAATCTTCTGCCAGCGACAGCCATTGGCCGAAGGTGCCTGACCGCACCGAAACCGATTATCGGAAATGAAGTTTTGCCTCAGGCTGGAAACCTTTTAATTTCATCTCAGCAACCGGATGAAACACCGCGTAAATCTTTTGAGGTAAAACCAAGTCTTTTTATGTTATTTTAAGCTGTTTTTCATGCGAATTTTCCGAGTGAATCCGAATAGGGTAATTAAAAATATTTAGTTAATTGATTGCTAATAGGTTGTTAAAGCAATTTGGGATATGCCAAAACGATGCTTTTCTCTTTTTCCGCCGTAATTTTGCAACATCGGAAACACAAAAATTACGACTATGAAAAAGTTTCTTCTTTCAGCAATCCTCGCATTCTGCGCCCTACCTATGTATGCAGACAACAACGGCGGGAACCAGTCGAAAGACGACAACAAAGATGCAATCGTTTTAGTAACAACCGATCGAGGTGGATTAAAAGACACCCGTTCCCGCTCCGTGATAGGGATGCCGGTTTCGGCCTATCTGGACCTCGAAATGGGTCAGATCGAAGTGATCTTCGACATCCCGGAGGGTACGGCCACAACGACGATCGTCAACGCATTCGGACAGGCCGTATACCAGTACACATGCGACAGCGAGATGGAGTGGATGGTTTACCTCCCGCTTCCCGCCGAGGAGGGCAACTACACCCTGAAGATCGAGACTGCAGCCGCCTCCTACGAGGGTACTTTCTCATTGTAATGCCAGCCGGGTACGGATCATCAACAGGGATAACGGCCTTCAGCAAGCCGTTATCCCTGTAACGACCGATCGTCCGCACCCCCATTCTTTCGCCAGACAAAAATTCAATATAAACCCCCAGCATCCCAGCTCCGTTTATATAAACCGGAATTTCCGGAAACGAACGAAACCGCACCAAGCACCGAAAGGCACTATGAAGAATCCGATTCCCCGTTTTCTGCATCTGTTTCTTCGCCGGGCCGGCATCCGGATCGACGAACTGCGAATCCGTGCGGTCTACGACAGACACCCGCTGCCCCACAGCATCCGCTCGCTGCGCGACACGCTCGGCGAGCTGCATGCGGCGGCGGAGCTCCATCGTCCGGCATTCGGGCGGCTTCCGGAGTTCGAAAGGCCGTTCGTGGTAACGGCAGGAACGGATGAATATCCGTTCTTTTTGGTTGAAAGCATGGATGTTCCGGGATCGACCGTCCGCGGACGGTCGGTTTCGGGACGTCGCTGCGAACTCTCATTCGAGCAACTCCGCGCCCTGTGGAGCGGCACGCTCCTGACGCTTCGGAAAAGCGAAAAGAGCCTTCGGGAAAACCCGCTCGCCTACTGCCTGCGGCAAGGCGCCGCCCGGCTCGGGTTTCCGTTTTCTGACCGAAGCAAGGCTGCGCAGGAAGCCGAACAGCTCAAGGTCAAGCACGAGCAGCTGCTCAATTCGCCCGAGACGTTCTGGCAGCTCCTGATCCGGCAGCCGGAAATGCCGACCGACAGCTCCACGGTCCGCTCGGTGAGCAACTATGCGGAAACCGACCACTCGCTCACCGTGGTGCTCGATCCGGCGAATCCTGCCTGCGCCCGGGCCTTTCAGGCCATCGCACGGATAGAAAATTTCCGGATCGACCTGATATTCAACGTGGACCCCAGCAATGTCAAGGCTTGCAACGCCGCACTGCGGATGATTTCGTCGGGCATCCGCGATTCGTGGGCCGAAACTTCCCGGATCATCGCCGGCTGGTACGAGAAGCACTCTCTGCCGGCCGACTTGGACGTGCACCAGCTGGCGCAAAATGATTTGGACGCCCAGTTGGAGTACTGCCGCACCAGCCGCATCCTGACGACCCCGACCGTCTTGATCGACAACCGGCGTCTGCCCTCCGTCTACGACGCCGAGGACCTCCCCTATCTGTTATAAAACTCCCCCGCGGGCTTTCTTATCCCTTGCGTTTGTAACGCGAGGGCGATGTTCCCGTGTGCTGCTTGAAGTATTTGCCGAAGAACGACTGGGTCGAGAAATTAAGGTGGTAAGCGATCTCCTGGATACTCATACCGGAGTATTTGAGCAGCGTCTTGGCTTCGAGGATCACCGACTCGTCGATCCAGCGGGCCGCGGTCTTACCGCTCACCTCCTTGACGGCCGAGGAGAGATATTTGGGCGTGATGTTCAGCTGCCGGGCATAGAAGCCGACGTTGCGCTCCTTTTTATTGTATTGTTCCAGCAGCTTCATGAACTCGCTGAAGAGCACTTCGCAGCGTCCCTGTTTCTGCTCGCCCGGCACCTCGCGCCGGTTAATGTCGATAATCAGGTAGAAGGCCGTGGTGAAGAGCGAGCGGATAATTTCATGGCGGTAACGTTCCTTGTCGCTGCGAAGCATGGTCTTGACCAGCTGGAAAACCTGCCGGATTTCGGCCACGTCCTGCGGCGAAACCTCCAGCACGGGGGCCCGGCCGAAGCGCATGTAGACGGGCAGCGAAGCCGACAGGTCGATCTGAATTTCGTTGACGAACGACTTGGAGAAGGTCAGCACGAAAGCCGCCGCATTGGCCGAGCAGCGGAGCGTGCGGATGATGCTGCCCGAGTTGCAGAAAACCAGGTGGTTGGGCCGCACGCTGTACTCCTTCATGTCGATCGAGACCACGGCATCGCCCGCCATCATGATGATGACCGAGAATCCGTCGATCGAGACCGGATATTCGGCCGTGGTGTTATGCTGGGCATCGAGCGACATGATGACCAGATCGTCGGAGAGGTAGAAAACGTCGCTCATCTCCTTTTTGATGCGCGAAATAGAAACTTTCTTGAGGTTTTCGCGTCCGACAGGGGCACTTTTGACAGTCATCGGAAGAACGTATTATAAGGAATCCTGGGGGCCCATCACCTGCAGGCCGCCGGCCAGACATTCGATATGCAGGGGGAACTCGGCCCCTTTCTGTCCGTCGACATCGGTTGGTTCGTTGAGCGTCGAGCGGATGTCGAGCTCCCGGACCTGCAGCTGCCGGATGATCTTCGGGCTGCCGCCCAGCAGGTAGCGGATCATCGCCACCGTGGAGCGGAAGACGTTTTTCTTTTCGAGCATCAGGCAGTCGAAGAGGCCGTCCTTGACCGAAGCGCGGCGCGCCAGGCGGAAGCCGCCCGCCGTTTCGCCGTTGAATACCAGCACGATGAGCGAATCGAGGTCGAACATCCGACCGTCGGCCACCACTTCGAGCGGCACGGCGTGCATCGAGCGGAACTCCTTCGCCCCCTCGATCAGGTAGGCCAGCTTGCCGATCCGGTGCTTGCTCGCATCGGAGGTGTGCTGCGACGTCGTGGTGAAGATGCCGAACGAGAGGACGTTGACGAAATACTGGTCGTTGACCCGTCCGCAGTCCACGCGGTCGATGCTGCCGAAAGCGATCTGCCGCGCCGCTTCGAGCGGATCGGACGACATGCCGAGCGCCCCGGCGAAGTCGTTGGCTGTGCCGGCCGGGATCACGCCGAGGGGAATATCCAGCCCCTTGCGTTTCATGGCGTTGAGCGCGAAATTGACCGTGCCGTCGCCGCCCGCGACGACCATCAGGTCGATCGTCTCGCGTCCGTCGAACGGGTTGGCCCCGAAGTCGATCGCCACGGGTTCGATCCCGTAGCCCGCTCCGCGGAAAACCTCGCAGACCGCATCGACCTTTTCTCCGATCCGGCCCTTGCCGGATTGGTTGTTGTAAAGAAAAACGGCTTTCTTCATTCTTTTAGTCCATCATCAGTTCCTGCATGGCCGGCGAGACGTACTCCTCGTACCCGTCGTCGCCCGCCAGAATCAAGTACACCTTTACACCGGGCATCCGCCCGATCGCCGCCCGCGCGTCGTCGGCCCCCATCGCCAGAAACATCGTCCCCAGCGCATCGGCTTCGGCGCAGGTCGGGGCCGCCACCGTAACGGACAGGAGGCGCGAAAGGACGCTGCGCCCCGTGCGCGGATCGATCGTGTGGGCCACCTTGCGGCCCTCATCGTCCAAATAGTAGCGCCGGTAGTTGCCCGACGTGGCCAGTCCGCCCCCGGTCATCCGCACGCGCTTCTGCAGGTAGGCACCGTCGGACATGTTGCCGTCGAACGGCGTTTCGACCCCGATCCGCCACGGGCCGCCCTGCCGGTTGACGCCACGGCAGCGAACCTCGCCGCCGATGTCCACCAAGTAGTTGCGGGCCCCGAAACCCTCGACCAGCGCAGCCAGCCGGTCGACCGTATAGCCTTTGGCGACCGAATTGAAGTCGAGTTGCACGCGCGGATCGGCCTTGACGAGGCGTCCGTCGCGCACCGCAATCTTCCCGCGGCCGACGAACTCCAACAACGAGTCGATGTTCGGCTCCCGCGTCCGCTCGCGGCCGGCGAAGCCCCACGCCTCGACCAGCGGTTTCACGGTAACGTCGTACCGACCGTCGCTCAGGGCGCCGATGCTGTCGGCAAGGCGGAGGCAATAGAGGATATGCTCGTCGGGGAGGTCGGTTTCGTTGCGGTTGATGCGGCTCAGCAGCGACTCCTCGTCGAAGATCGACATCGAGGCTTTGGCCTCGCGGTCCAGCTCCATGACGGCCGCGTAGAGCTCCTGCGGCCCGATGCCCTCGACATCGGCAACGACGCGCAGGGAGGTTCCCAGCATCGCCCCCTCGACGACAACATAGCTCCGGCGGGGCGAGCAGGCAGCCAGCACCGCAGCCGCGACCGCGACGATCATGCACCCTTTCAGCATAAAATTCATACTTTTCACCTGCAAAATTACGATTTTCCCGGAAGAATCCCACGAATTTCGTCCCGATAAAGAAAAATAATTATGAATTGTGAATTATGAATTAGGAATTTATTCGTACCTTTGCCGAACGCTCTGGCGTTATTCACGGTAAGGGGAATG
>CAZIUJ010000040.1:0-12652 GCA_964542345.1 uncultured Alistipes sp. | reverse complement strand
GGGTGAAAGAGGGCGACTTCACGATGATCTACGGCTTCCCGGGCAACACGCAGCAGTACATCACCGCAGACGTCGTGCGCTACATTGCCGAGACCTCCGATCCGATGAAGATCGCCATCCGCACGGGACGCCTCGACCTGATCTCCGCCGCGCAGGAGAGCAACCCGGCCCTGCGCATCCACTACGCCGCCAAGCACGCCACGATCGCCAATGCCTGGAAGAAGTGGCAGGGCGAGGTGCTGGGGCTGAAACGCCTGGGCACCTGCGAGAAGAAAGCGGCGGCCGAACGCCGGTTCGTCGAAGCGACGGGCGATGCCGGGGTGCTGCAAGAGCTGCACCGGGAATTCGAACGCGCCCTGCCCTATTACTATACGCGCGAGCTGCTGGCCGAGACGCTCCTCACCCTCGCTTATCGCTACACCGACCAGGAAAAGGCCGACCCGATTTTCGCCCAGCGCGAAGCGGTCGAACGCGGGCTCTACCGGCTGGCGTTCGAGGAGTATGCCGCCCGCAACACGATGCTGGACCCCATCGAGGAGTTCTGGGCCGGCATTGAGCAATACGGCACCCCGGCAGCCTATGCCGACCGCATCTTCGACCTGGCGGTCGCCGATCCGAAGAACGAGGAGCTTGCCGCCCTGAAAGCGGGCATCAAAAAGCAGCACACGCAGATTATCGACAGCTTAGGCACCCGCTCGCTGCGCAACTTCAACAGTGCCCGCATGAACGAGCTCTATGCCCGCTACGTCGAGGGGCTGCGCCGCTGGGCCGTCGCCGAGAAACGCGAAGGAGCGATGTTCCCCGATGCGAACCTCACGCTGCGCGTAGCCTACGGGTCCGTGGCGGGCTACGAATATGCCGACGGCGAGTACCACACGCCGCGGACGACCCTCGACGGCATCATTGCCAAAGACAACCCTGCGATCTACGACTACGACATCCCGCAGGCCCTGCGCGACCTCCACGCGACGAAAGCCTACGGCCGCTGGGGCATCGAGGTCGACGGCCGCCGCACGGTGCCGGTCTGCTTCCTGGCCTCGAACCACACGACGGGCGGCAACTCGGGATCGCCGATCCTCAATGCGCGAGGCGAGCTGGTCGGCATCAACTTCGACCGCACGTGGCGCTCGACGATGAGCGACATCGAGTTCGACCCCTCGATCTGCCGCAACATCGCCGTCGACATCCGCTACGTGCTGATGGTCATCGACCGCATAGGCGGCGCGGGTTACCTTATCGAGGAAATGACGCTCAAGTAGACCGAAGCGATTTTTTGCGAAATATCGGTCCGAAATTTTGCAAGGACCGAAAATAGTCGTTATATTTGCACTCCCGAATCGCAAGGTTCGGCAAGTGTCGCCCAGGTGGTGAAATTGGTAGACACGCTACTTTGAGGGGGTAGTGAACGTTTAGTTCGTGCAAGTTCGAGTCTTGTCCTGGGCACAGAAAAAGAAAATCGCAACTGAATATCAATCGGTTGCGATTTTTTATTTCCGTTTTGCACCACATTTGCACCACTCGTGCGTCATTCCGAAGACTGCTTCAATCTTGATACATGCAGAATATTTGCCTGCAACTTCACCCGATTCGTCGCCGAAGCCCTACTCGAAACCCGGCACCGGTACCTTATCGAAAGTGAAAAGGAGCGAGAGAATCTATTTTTGCCGTTTAGGTGGATGATAGCACGAAAATCGCTATCTTTGACTTTACCGAAGATACTCCGTCCGGCACCCCGTTAAGAACGGGGTTTTATGAATCACCTTTTAACTTTCACCGTATTTTCGTATCTTTATCGCCGCAAACCGACGAGTGAAAGCCGGTATTTACCTTTCACTTTTAACTTTTCACCTTTCACCTTGTAAAATGG
Organism: uncultured Alistipes sp.; assembly: GCA_964542345.1. Classification (GTDB taxonomy): domain Bacteria; phylum Bacteroidota; class Bacteroidia; order Bacteroidales; family Rikenellaceae; genus Alistipes. The sequence continues at coordinate 10,785 of CAZIUJ010000040.1, read as the reverse complement.
CAAGAAAGAAAGCGAACTATCCCCTGATCGAGGGGCTTGAGATAACGACCGTGGCGGCCGAGGGCAAGGCGATGGGCCGCTGGAACGATCAGGTGGTCTTCGTGCCGATGACCGTGCCGGGCGACGTGGTCGACGTGCAGATCCGTCTGAAGCGCCGCCGCTTCATGGAGGGCTACGTCGTGCGCTACGCGAAGCGGTCGCCGCTGCGGGCCGAACCTTTTTGCGAACATTTCGGGGTCTGCGGCGGCTGCAAGTGGCAGAACTTGCCCTACGACGAGCAGCTGCGCTTCAAGCAGGAGCAGGTGCGCGACCAGCTGACGCGCATCGGCAAGGTCGAGCTGCCCGAAATCGCCCCCTGCTTGGGCTCGGCACAGACGCAGGCATACCGCAACAAGCTGGAATTTACTTTCGCCGACCGGCGGTGGCTCACCCGCGAGGAGGTGGCTGCCGGGGGCGACCTCTCCGCCGAGCCGGCTGCAGGATTCCACATCCCCGGCATGTTCGACAAGGTGCTCGACATCCGCCGCTGCTGGCTGCAGCCCGACCCTTCGAACGCCATCCGCTTGGAGACGAAGCGCTTCGCGTCGGAGCACGGCTACTCGTTCCATAATGCCCGCACGCACGAGGGCTTGATGCGCAACATGGTGGTGCGCACGGCGTCGACGGGCGAGGTGATGGTCGTCGCGGTCTTCGGGGCCGACGACCGGCCGCGCATCGAAGCCCTGTTGGACCACTTGGCGGCGACGTTCCCGGAGATCACCTCGCTTTGCTACGTGGTCAACACCAAGTTCAACGATTCGACGGGCGACCTCGAGGCCGTGTGCTACCGCGGCAAGGACCATATCGTCGAGGAGATGGAGGGACTGCGGTTCAAGGTGGGTGCTAAATCGTTTTATCAGACCAATTCGGCGCAGGCTTACGAACTCTATAAGGTGGCGCGCCGCTTCGCCGATCTGAAACCCGACGACGTGCTCTACGACCTCTATACCGGCACGGGCACCATCGCCAACTTCTGTGCTGCGCACTGCCGCCGCGTGGTGGGCATCGAGTACGTGCCCGAGGCGATCGAGGATGCGAAGGTCAACTCCGCGATCAACGGCATCGGGAATACGGCGTTCTTCGCCGGCGACATGAAGGAGGTGCTCGACGATGCTTTCGTCGCGGCGAACGGCCATCCCGACGTGGTGATCCTCGATCCGCCGCGCGCCGGCGTCGACGAGCCCGTCATCGATGTCATCTTGCGCGCCGCTCCCGAGCGGATCGTCTACGTCAGCTGCAACCCCGCTACGCAGGCGCGCGACTTGGCGCTCTTGGATGCCGCCTACCGGGTCGAGGCGGTGCAGCCCGTCGACATGTTCCCCCACACGCACCATGTCGAAAACGTCGTAAAACTCGTCCGGAGGCAATAAACCGTAGCCTTGCGGCGTTGTATTTGCAGTTACCTAATTTCAAAGCAGAAAAAGAAGATGAACAAGATCGTATTGTTGGTCGCGGCGCTCTGCACGACGTGGGGCGCGGCGGCACAGATGACGGAGGCTTTTCCGAGCTACATCCAGGTGAACGGCCGGGCCGAGAAGGAGATCGTGCCCGACGAATTCTACCTCTCGATCGTCCTCGACGAGCGCGATTCGAAGGGCAAAATCTCGGTCGAGAACCAGCAGCGCGACTTGATCGCCGCCCTCCGCAAGCAGGGCGTCGACGTCGAGAAGCAGCTCAAGGTGGCCAATCTGTCGAGCGAGTTTTTCCGGAAAAACACCTCCGTGGCGACGGCCAAGTACCAGCTCAAGTTGGCCTCGGCGGCCGAGGTGGCCAACGTCTGGCAGGCGCTCGACAAGCTGGGTATTTCGAACGTCTCGATTCTGCGCGTCTCGCACAGCGAGCTCGAACGGCTGAAGGAGGAGGTGCGCATCGAGGCGATCCGCAATGCGCAGCAGAGCGCCCGGACATTGGCCGAGGCCCTCGGGCAGACGATCGGCAAGTGTTTCTATATCTGGGACTCGAACAACGACATCGCCCCGACCTACTACGACAACGCCGTGGTGGCGCGCAGCATGAAGATGATGGACACCGCCGAGGCGGAGTTCGCCGAGGAGGAGCAGCCCCTCGACTTCAAGACCATCAAGTTGCAGTACCGCGTGCAGACGAAGTTCGTGCTCGAATAGGCGCGGCACGCTTTTTTCTTTCGGAGAGGATGCCTTCGCGGCGTCCTCTCCGTCGTTTGGAGGGCACGTCGTTTGGAGAATTCGTTTTTTTTGGTTTACTTTGTTTCCTTAGCCTTGTTTGCTTATGAAAAAAGAACATCGCTTCCTCTACGAACACTACGATTCGTTCGACGCGCTGCCCGGGGCCGACCGTGCGCTGGTCGCCGAAGCCGAGCGCGCCACGGCCAACTCGCATGCTCCCTACTCGAAGTTCCGCGTGGGGGCCGCCGCGCGGCTGCGCAGCGGCCGCGTGCTTTACGGCAGCAACTTCGAGAGCGAGGTCTACCCGGCGGGTTTGTGCGCCGAGCGGACGTTGCTCTTCTACGCCGAGGCCAACTATGCCGACGACCCGATCGAGACGCTGGCCATCGCTTCGTCGCCTTCGGAGCGCGAGTGCTACCCTTGCGGGCAGTGCCGCCAGGTGATGGTCGACGTCGAGCGCCGGCAGGGTTCGCCCATCCGCGTCATCATGAGCGGCCACGGCACGGCGACCGTCGTCGAGTCGGCGGCGCAGCTGCTGCCTTTCACTTTCGTCTTGTAGGCATGTTCTCCCCCGACGATATTCTCTACGAGGACAACCACCTGCTGGTGGTCAACAAGCACGGCGGCGACCTCGTGCAGCCCGACCCGTCGGGCGAAAGCGCGCTGGAGGATCAGATCAAGGCTTTCCTCAAGACGCGCGACGGGAAGCCCGGCGAGGTCTTCCTCGGCGTGGTGCACCGCATCGACCGGCCCGTGAGCGGCGCCGTGCTCTTCGCCAAGACTTCCAAAGCGCTGGTGCGGCTCAACGAAATGATCCGCGAGGGGCGCATCCGCAAGCTCTACTGGGCGCTCACCGAGAACAGGCCTCCGGAGGAGTGCGGCGAGCTGCGCCACTACATCCTCCGCGACGGACGCACGAACCGCTCGAAGGCTTTCGACGCTCCGCGTCCCGAGGCGAAGGAGGGGCGGCTGAACTACCGGGTGATCGGCGCCGGAACGCACTATACGCTTTTGGAGGTGGAGCTCCTGACGGGCCGCCATCACCAGATCCGGGCCCAGCTCTCGAAGATCGGGTGCCCGATTCGCGGCGACCTGAAGTACGGCGCGCGGCGTTCGTTGCCGGGCGGCGGCATCTCGCTGCATTCGCGGTCGGTGGCGTTCGACCACCCCGTGCGGCACGAGCCGGTCGAGGTAACGGCCCCGGTGCCGGCGGGCGATAACCTGTGGGCTTGTTTCGAGACGTTATGAGGGTGCTGGTCCAGCGGGTGCGGCGGGCGGCCGTCGAGATCGGCGGCGCGCTCCATTCCGAAATCGGCGCAGGGTTGCTGGTCTTGGTGGGCGTGGGGCCCGACGACATGCCGGAGGATGTCGAATACCTGGCCGGCAAGGTCGTGCGCCTGCGCATCTTCGACGACGAAGCGGGCGTTATGAACCTCGACGTCGTGCAGGCCGGGGGCGAGGTGCTGGCCGTGAGTCAGTTTACGTTGATGGCCTCGACGCGCCGGGGAAACCGCCCCTCGTATGTCGGTGCGGCGCCCGAGGCGGTTTCGAAGCCGCTCTACGAGGCTTTCGTGCGGCGGGTCGGCGAGTTGCTGGGCCGCGACGTGCCCACGGGGCGTTTCGGGGCCGACATGCAGGTGTCGCTCGTGAACGACGGCCCCGTAACGATCTGGATGGATTCGAAGAGAAAATAGGAATACAAGAAATCGATTTTATATTAATTAAAATCCCTTTTTTGCCATGAAAAACCTATCTGCTTTTTTGCTCTGCGGTTTTGTGCTGCTGGGCCTCTCCTGCGACAACAGCAAGGAGGGGCCGTCCCAGGAGTGGTTCCGGCCGACCGAAGTGGCGGTCGACGGAACGACTGCTACGGCAACGTGCCTGACGCTTTTCAACCGGGGCGTGCTCTTGTCGGGCAGTTGCGGCTTCGTCTGCATGCCCGTGTCGTCCGCGTCGGGCTTGCCGACCATTACGGTTCCGGACCCCGAGATCGACGGCAGCATCCTCCGCTGCCGGCTGAGCTCGCTGGCCGCCGAGACCAACTATGCGATCTATCCGTATGTCGAGTTCGGCACCGAACATCTGGAGGGCGTCCCGACGGTTTTCCGCACCGGCAAGGAACCCGAAAAGCCGGACGAACCCGATCCCGATGAACCGGACCCCGACGAGCCCGATCCGGACGAACCGACCCCCCCCCAGCCGGGCGGCTATCCGGGCTGGCCCGAGTTGCCGAAGATGGAGGAGCGTCCTGGCGACTACTACTACGCCACGCATATCTGCCCCACGTTTACGACCGCTTCGGGCGTCTCGGAAACCAACTTGCGCAGCTATACGGTCTGCTACAGCCACGGGATGATGTCGGGCATGTGGTCGGCCTACCCGATCCATGCCAGCTACAAGGGCAGCAGCGGGCGAAACGACAGTTTTGCGTATGACCCGAAGATTGCGCCGAATCTGCAGCCTGTGATCATTCAGTCGGCAGGTTCTTATAAGCCGCAGCCCGGGTATTCGCGCGGCCACCTGCTGGCTTCGAACGACCGCACGGCTTCCGAGGGGATGAATAACCAGACGTTCTACGTTACCAACATGGCGCCCCAGTGGCAGAACGGCTTCAACAGCGGCGTCTGGTCGTCGCTCGAAGACAAGACCTGGAACTATGTCTGCGCCGATACGTTGTTCGTCGTCTCGGGCGTTTACTATGCCAATACCGATAAGACCGTTACGGACAACGCCAAGCCTACGCCCAATACGGTCTACGTGCCGACGAATTTCTACAAGGTGATGATCCGTTCCAAATCCGGCAATACGGGCAAGCCGCTCTACGAGCTCTCGGCCGACGAAATGCAGTGCATCGGCTTCTGGTTCGAGAACAAGTCTTATTCGGGCAATTCGCTCACGGCCTACCGTACGACGGTCGCCGACATCGAGCAGAAGACCGGCATGACTTTCTTCCCCAACGTGCCCGATGCGCCGAAAGAGTCCAGCGCGGGCAACTGGTCGTTCTGAAAATAAATGGTCTATCCCTGGGGCGATTCGCGGCGTTATAACTCCTATGCGGGTTACTTCCGCCGCTTGTTCGGCGAGCGGGTGCAGAAGCTCTCCGTCGACGCCGGCTTCACCTGCCCCAACCGCGACGGCACCATCGCCCGGGGAGGGTGTACGTTCTGTGTCAACGGAGCGTTCACCCCCTCTTATTGTACCCCCGCGAAGAGCGTCGGGCAGCAGATCGCCGAGGGCATCGACTTCCACCGGCGGCGTTACCGCCGGGCGTCGCGCTACCTGGTCTACTTCCAGTCCTATTCCAACACCTATGCGCCGCTCGACCGGCTGCGGACGCTCTACGGCGAAGCCCTCGCGCATCCCGGGGTAGCGGGCATCGTCGTCGGCACGCGCCCCGACTGCATCGACGAGGAGAAGCTCGACTACTTCGCCGCGCTGGCCCGGGACCGCTATGTCGCCCTCGAATACGGCATCGAGTCGACCTGCGACGAGACGCTCCGGGCCGTCAACCGCGGGCACGACTTCGCCGCGGCCGAGCGGGCCGTGCGCCTGACCGCCGAACGGGGGCTGCCCGTCGGCGGCCATTTCATTTTGGGACTGCCGGGCGAAACGGACGACATGCTCCTGAAGCAGACCGCCCGCATCAACGCCCTGCCCCTGACGACCGTCAAGTTCCACCAGCTGCAGCTTTTCCGCGGCACGGCGATGGCCGCCGAGTATGCCGCCGACCCCGGGCGCTTCCGCTTCTGGACGTTGGAGGAGTACATCGCCCTCTTCGCCGAAATCCTGCGCCGCCTGCGGCCTACGCTGGTCGTCGAGCGCTTCGCTTCCGAAGCCCCGCCCCGCTACCACGGCGGTCCGAACTGGGGATTGGTGCGCAACGAACACCTGTGGAGCCTGCTCGAAAAAAGATTGGAGGAGACCGATAGCTATCAAGGCGAATTTTTTTATACATTTGCAACCTTATAACCAAATTACGGAACCCGAATGATGAAAAGTTCGCTGTTATCCCCCCCCCGGGTGCTCACCTTTTGCAAGGAATACGGGCTGATGGTCGCCGGCATGTTCCTCTACGCTTTCGGCTGGATCGGCTGCATCCTGCCCGCCGACGGTATGGGCGGCGGCGCGACCGGCCTTTCGCTGGTACTCTGCACGGCCGCGCAGCATCTCTTCGGCTGGCAGATCAGCATCGGTACGATGGTCTTCCTCATCAATGCGCTGCTGCTCGCCGTCGCCGGCTTCATCGTGGGGTGGCAGTTCGGCATCAAGACCATCTTCTCGATCGTCATGATTTCGCTGGCGATGAACTTCTGGGAGAGCATCTTGCCTCCGGAGGGCCTCTTCGCCGGCATGGAGAACATTTTGCAGGTCATCTTAGGCGGCGTGCTGGCCGGCATCGGCGTGGCCGTCTGCTTCAAGCAGGGCGGCTCGACCGGCGGCGTGGACATTGTGGCCGTCATCATCAACAAATACCGCACGGTGCGCTACGGCAACATCGTCATGTGTTCCGACTTCGTCATCATCGCCTCGGCGCTCCTGGTGGGCAAGACGCTCAACACGGTGGTCTACGGCTATATCCTCACGGCCGTCTTCGGCTATACGGTCGACATGATCATGTCGGGCAACCAGCAGTCCAACCAGCTCTTCATCATGAGCCACAAGTACGAGGAGATCACCCGCGCCATCTTGCAGGACGCCCACCGCGGCGTAACCCTTCTGGACGGCATGGGCGGCTACACGCACGAGCAGATGAAGGTCGTCGTCGTCGTGTGCCGCAAGCGCGAGACCTCGACCGTGCTGAAGGTCGTCCGGTCGGTCGATCCGACGGCTTTCATGTCGATCGGCTCGGTGGCGGGCGTCTACGGACAGGGCTTCCAGTCGCTCCCCAAGATGTAGATGGAGCGCTTCGCCGACATCGTGCTGCCGCTGGCGCAGCCGGCCTACACCTTCTCCGTGCCCGAGGGGATGGAGCTGGGGTCCGGCTGCGGCGTCGCGGTGCAGTTCGGCGCCCGCAAGTTCTACACGGGCATCGTGTGGCGGGTTCACGACCGCCGGCCCGACTTCCGGCGGATCAAACCCGTGCGGCGCGTGCTCTACGACCGGCCGCTGCTCTCCGCGGCGCAGATGGCTTTCTGGGAGTGGATCGCTTCCTACTACATGTGTTCGCTGGGCGAGGTGATGCGCGCCGCGCTGCCCTCGCTGATGAAACCCTCGGCCGAGAGCGAGGAGAGCTACGCCGAGGAGGAGTTCCGGCCCCGGACGGAGACTTATTTCACGTTGGCGGCCGGGCTGCAGGACGAGGAGCGGCTCCACGAGGTCTTCGAAAAGCTGGAGCGGCGCGCTCCGAAACAGTACGAAGCTCTGCTCGAAGTGGCTTCGGCCGGCGAGGAGGGCGGTATTCCCGGGGGCGAGGTTCCGCGGCGTCTGCTGCAGGCCGACCGGACCGTGCTCCATGCCCTGGAGCGCAAGGGCTACCTGCAGGCGGCGGAGCATGAGCGGACTTTCGAACGGGGCGGCGCGACGTTCCGCCTGCCCGAGCTGACGCCCCACCAGCGGCAGGCGCTCGACGAGCTCCGCACTCAGTTCGCCGCCGGCAAGCGCACGGCCTTGTTGCACGGCGTTACTTCGTCGGGCAAAACCGAACTCTACATCCACCTGATCGCCGAGGTGCTGGCGCGCGGCGGCGACGTCTTGTTGCTGGTCCCCGAAATCGCCCTCACGGCGCAGCTCATCGAGCGCATGGAGCGCATCTTCGGCAGCCGCGTTACGCCCTACCATTCGCGCCTGACGGACCGGCAGCGCTCGGAAACCTACCTGCGCCTCAACCGTTCCGAGGGGGGCGAGTTCGTCGTGGGGGTGCGCTCGTCGATCTTCCTGCCGCTCGGCAGGCTGCAGCTGGTGATCGTCGACGAGGAGCACGACGCCAGTTACAAGCAGGCCGAGCCGGCGCCCCGCTACCATGCCCGCGACTGCGCCGTGGTGCTGGCGCGGCTCTTCGGCGGACAGGCTCTGTTAGGCAGTGCGACGCCTTCGTTGGAGACGTGGATGAACGCCGCGGGCGGCAAGTACGGCCGGGCGTCGCTGACCGAGCGTTACGGCAACGCCCGGATGCCCGAAATCCTGGTTTCCGACACCTTGCGGGCGGCGCGGCGCGGCGAGCGGCACGCCCACTTCAACAAGCTGCTTCTGGACAAGATCGGCGAGACGCTCGACCGCGGCGAGCAGGCGATGCTCTTTCAGAACCGCCGCGGCTTCTCGCCCTACGTGGAGTGCACGGAGTGCGGCTGGACGGCCCGTTGCCCCGACTGCAACGTAACGTTGACCTACCACAAGGCGGGCCACCGCCTCGTCTGCCATTATTGCGGACATACGGAGCCCGTCCCGGCCAAGTGCCCCTCGTGCAAAGTTACCGACGTCGTGCCGATGGGCTTCGGCACGGAGAAGATCGAGGAGGAGATCGCCCGCATCTTCCCGGCGGCGCGCGTGGCGCGCCTCGACCGCGATACGGTAACGTCCGAGCGGGCGTTCAACGCCATCATCGCCGCTTTCGCGCGGCGCGAAACCGACATCTTGGTCGGCACGCAGATGATCACCAAAGGCTTCGACTTCGAGGGAGTGGCGCTGGTGGGCATCCTCAATGCCGACAACATGCTCAACAACCCCGATTTCCGGGCCGGCGAGCGGGCCTACCAGCTGATGATGCAGGTCGCGGGCCGTGCCGGCCGACGGGCGCAGGGGGGCGAGGTGGTGATCCAGACCGCGGAGCCGGGCCATCCGGTGATCCGGCAGGTCGTCGCCGGCGACTTCGAGGCGATGGTGCGCATGCAGCTGGCCGACCGGCAGGCTTTCTTCTATCCGCCTTATGCGCGGCTGACGGCCCTGACACTGCGCCACCGCGATCCGCAGCTGTTGCGGCGCGGCGCCGCGGAGTTGGCGACGGCACTGCGCAAACGTTTCGGCAAGCGGCTGCTGGGGCCTATGGCCCCGCCGGTCGACCGCATCCGGGGCGAATATCTGTTGGGGCTGCTGCTCAAGATCGAGAGCGGCGCCTCGTCGGCCCGGGCCCGCGAGTTGCTGGCCGCCGAGCTGCAGACTTTTGCGCAGCATCCCGAGTACCGGAACATCACGGTCATTCCCAATGTCGATCCTCAGTGAATGGTTGGGCGATGTCGCGTCGCTCTTCTTCGTCTCCGTATGTCCGGTCTGCGGCGAACCCCTCCGCACGGGCGAGCAGGGCGTCTGCTCCTTTTGCCGCACGACGGCGCCCCTGACCGGCTTCTGGCACGAGGCCTGCAACCCGGTCTTCCGGAAGTTCGAGGGGCTCGTGCCGCTGGAGCGGGCGTCGGGCTTCCTCTACTACCTGCACGACAGCGGCTGGCGGCGCGCGATCCACAGCTTCAAGTACCGCGGTGCCTGGCGCACGGCCCGGGCGTTGGGCGACTGGTACGGTCGTGCGTTGGCCGACAGCGGCCTGTACGGCACGGTCGACACGGTGGTGCCGCTTCCGTTGCATCCGCTGCGGCGGCTGTGGCGGGGTTACAACCAGTCGGAATACATCGCCGCAGGGATCGCCGCACAGTTGGGGACGACGCTCGATTGCCGCAGCGTCCGCCGGTGCCGCCACACAGGGACGCAGGCCCTCAAGCCGCGCAGCGAACGGCCCGGCAACGTCGCGGAGGCCTTTGCGGTCTGCCGTCCCGAGCGGCTGGCGGGGAAGCACGTGCTGTTGGTCGACGACGTGCTGACGACGGGCAGCACGCTGGCTTCGTGCGCCGAAGCGGTGCTGCGGGCCGTGCCCGACTGCCGCATCAGCGTGGCGGCCCTCGCCGTCTCGTATCGCGAAACCGGCCCGAGAGGATAGGGCGGCGATCGGCTTCCGGCGCGGGTGCGGCGGCGAAAATCGGACGAATTTGCCTCCCCGTTTTGATATGTCCGTGCGAATTGTTAATTTTGAACCTTAAAAAGCGATTCCTACGAAATGGCTAAGGATTTTACCCCCTCCCGCCGCAACGGCGAAGCCTACGACGAGCTGACTTCCGCGGCCGGCAGCATTCCCCCGCAGGCGGTCGAGCTGGAGGAGGCGGTTTTGGGCGCCCTGATGCTCGAAAAGGACAGCATCATCGCCGTGCAGGAGTTCGTTACCCCCGAGTCGTTCTACACGGAGGAACACCGGCTCATCTACAAGGCGATCGAGGAGCTCTCGATGGAGCTCAAGCCCATCGACCTCTACACCGTAACCGAGCGGCTCAAGGTCCGCAAGGAGCTCAGGAAGGTGGGCGGCGCCTCCTACTTGGCGCAGCTGACGCAGAAGGTCGGCTCGGCGGCCAACGTCGAGTTCCACGCTAAGATCATCGCCCAGAAATACGTGCAGCGCGAGCTGATCCGCTCGGCGACCGAGATCCAGCGCCGTTCGTACGACGAGTCGACCGACGTTACGGAGTTGATCGGCTTCGCCGAGGGCGAGATTTTCAAGGTCTCGGAGGGCCATGTCAAGCGCTCGGTGCAGTCCTCCAAAGACATTCTGGCCCGCGCACTGATGCAGATTGAGGAGGCTTCGAAGAACGCGAGCGCCTTCAACGGCGTGCCTTCGGGCTTCATGGCC
>CAZIUJ010000039.1:0-12814 GCA_964542345.1 uncultured Alistipes sp. | reverse complement strand
TTGCCGGCCGTCTCGTGGTGCATCATGATCCGCACGCCCCGGGCGGCGGCATAGGCCTGCAGCTCCGCGACATCGAAGTCGGGATAGGCCCGGTCGAAACGGAAATGGCGGTTCTTGGTGTAGGCACCCCAGTCCTCCCAGCCCTCGTTCCAGCCCTCGACCAGCACGGCATCGAAGCCGTTGTCGGCCGCGAAGTCGACGTAACGCTTCGCATTTTCGGTCGTGGCGCCGTGGCGGCCGTGCGGCGCAAGCGTCGCATAGTCGGTCTCGCCGGGCCGGGCATCGCGACGGTCGCTGTACGACCACGTGCTGCCCGTGCCGATGAAATACTCCCACCACACGCCGACGAACTTCATCGGCCGAATCCACGAAGTATCCTCGTAGGCGCAAGGCTCGTTGAGGTTGAGGATCAGCTTGCTGGCCAGGATGTCGCGGGCGTCGTCCGAAACGATCACCGTACGCCACGGCGTATGGCACGGCGCCTGCAGGTAACCTTTGCAGCCATTGCGGTCGGGCACCAGCGCGGCCGACAGCACGAAACGCTCGTCGTCGACGCGGAGCTCCATCGCGGCGTAGTCGACCAGTGCGGCTTCGTGGATGTTGACGTAGAGCCCGTTGTCGCCCTTGAGCATCAAGGGTGTCTGCACCACCAAACCGCCGGCCGAGCGGGCCTCGTGCTCCTTATGGGCCTCCGACTGGCGCGGAATCTCGACCCGCAGCTGCGACAGCAGGGCCGTCGTGTAGGTGAACTCGCTGGTGTCGTAGTCGCCCGGCATGCAGAACGCCGTATAGTCGCGGGCGAGGTTGAACTCCGTCAATTCCTCCTCGACCTCGAAGCGATGCAGCGCCGGCTGTACGGGAAACTCGTAGCGGAAACCCAGTCCGTCGTCGAAGAGGCGGAAACGGACGTCGAGCAACCGTCCGCCGGCGGGTTGCCGGAAGCGGATCAGCAGCTCGCGGCCGCAGTTGCGAATCTGCGACACTTCGCCCCAGACCGGAGTCCACGTCTCGTCGAACGACCGCTCCTCGGTGCTATCGATCGTCAGGCCGTCGACATAGCCGCAATCGGAACGCAAAACGAATCCCAAGCGACTCTTGGCGAGCACGCTTTGCCCCTTGTACTCCAGCGAGTAGCAAGGCACTCCCCCGTCGTCGACCCCGACCGAGAGCTTCAGCCGTCCGTCAGGCGAAACGATTTCGGAAGCCACCGCCGCCGAAACGGTCGCCAAGAGCCCGAGGGCAAACAGCCCGGTTTTTATGCGAAGAACGAAGCTCATGACTATTCGATCTCCGTAAGTTTGACGATCTTGCATGCGTGCGGCTCCAGGCGGACGGTCAGCGAGGAGGCTTCGCCCTCGTCGGCGTGCTTCCACAGGTCGCGGACCCGCATGCGACCGCCGATGCCGAGACGCGAGAAGTCGACGGAGCGCGTGCGCGCATCGTCCTCGCGGTTGAAGAGCCCGACGATCCAGCTGCCGTCGGACATCCGGCCGTACCAGATCTGGTTCTGCTCGTCCCAGAGGTTGCGGTTGTCGCCCAACGGCTTGCCGACGAATCCGTCTTTGGGCAGGGCCAGAATCTCCTCGTTCTGGTAGAAGCGGAGCCGGTCGCCGACGGTGTTGTACTGATCGGATGCGGTGATGGGGCCGCCGCCGAGGGCGTTGAGCGAAATGGCGAACTCGCACTCCGAATCCGAACCGAGCGTATTGAGGCGGATGAAGTCGCCGTCGGGAATCGCCTTGCCGCGCCCCGTATGCTGCGACCAGTGGACGAAGCCGTCGAACTGGTTGTGCGTACTGGGCCAGTCGCTGTGCACCTGGCCGCGCAGCCAGGCGGAGACATGGCCCCAGCCGCCGTCGAACGTGTCGCAGACGATGCGGTACATATCGCAGTACTGCAACTCCAGCTCGCCGTCGTTGTCGAGGTTTGGCATGACGATCGAAGTGAAGACCCCGTACTTCTCGGCCGCTTCATGGATGTACTGCAGGGCCAGCCGGTAGTTGTCGCGTCCGTAGCCCTTGCCGGTCATGTCGCCGGCCCCGTTGGCCCCCTCGAACAGACACATGAAGTCCATGCGGATGTACTCCACGCCGAGGTTTTTGTAATACTTGAAGAAGCCGTCGATGTACTCTTTCGCGCCGCGATGGCTCGGCACGACCCACCCGAAAGCCTCTTCGGCATCGGGATGGAGCACGACGTCGCGGTCGAGCGCCGTGTTGTAGCGCAGGCTGCCGAACGTAACGTTGGTCCCCTCGACCAGCGTTTCGTCGGGCCCGTGCAGCCACAGGGGATTGTCGTAGATGCCGATGCGCAACCCTTTGGTCTTCGCTTTGGCGATCAGCGTCCGGAGCGGCATGGTGCCGTAGGTGGTCATGTAGCCCGAGGCGTCGAGCGACGTGTCGGCGGTCATGGCCATGAAGCCGTCGGTGCAGAGCATGTCGTAGCCGTAGGGCAAAAGGTTCTCGGCCGCCCAGTCGATGACGCGGTCCCACTCCGTGTCGGACATGTTGATCGCCTTGTCGCCCGCCTTTTCGGCTTCGCGGCAATATTCGTAGACGCTCCAGTAGAGCGGCGCCTTGCGGTCGGCGACGACCGGTTCGACGACCGGATCGTCGGGGATCATGCTCGGGTTCCAGCCCGTTCCCTCCTCGCTGCAGGCCAGCGCGAAGAGCGCTGCCGCAGCCAACAAGATATTCATCGCGTTTTTCATTTTTTCAGTTCAGTTTTTCGAATTTCGCCCGCATGCTCTTCACGTTGACCGAAATCCGGTAGCGTCCGGCTTCGGACTCGCCGACGAGCCATTTCTTGTCGGGGCCGTTCTTCACCAAGTCGAGCTCCGTCTCGCTCAGCGGCGCGTGGTTGCCCTCGTCGACGTGCTTCGGCATGAGGAACGGCACGTCCCACGACTCGCCGCCCAACGGGAACTTGAACTCGCCGGCCGTCAGGTCGCCCTCCCAGACGAAAGTGCCGCGCTCGGCCGCAGGATCGTAGCGCAGCTCGATCCGGAACGGACAGTACCAGCCGCCGGGCGTCGCATCGCCGACCATCCACACGCGGGTGAAAGGCACGTCGTCGAGCGGATCGCACGAGAATGTCGCGGTCAGGCGGTCGAGATCGAGCGTCGCGGTATAGAGTCCCGTAGCGGGAACTTTCCACAACTTATCGGGATAGCCGTTGGGCGAGAACTCCATCGCCGACTCGCCGGCAGCCTCCGTCCGGTCCGTTACGGGCATCAGGAACGGCACGCTCCACGAGTCGACGCCTCCCTGAAGCGGGAATTTGACGAGACCGTCTTCGTAGAGCATCCCGTAGTAGGTGAAGATCCGCTGCTGCGGGTCCTCCTGCTTCAAAGCGATCGCATCCGGCATGCTCCAGCCTGCGGGACAGCCATCGCCGACGAGGTAGACATTCTCGCGCAGAGCGACCGTGCGGGCATCGACATCGACCGAGACGGTGTAATAACCCGTTCCCGAGACCTCGATACGGGGCACGTCGCCGGTTTCGTAATAGGCGAGCGTAGCGTTGTCCTCGCCGCGTCCGTAGGCCGGCGTGGCGGCACCCTGGCCGAGCGGGAAGCAGATGCCGCCCTCGTCGAGGCGCCCGAACCACTCGTAGCACTGTCCGGCTACGGTTTCGCGCATCTGCAGCGCCTGCTCCGGGACGTCGCCGGCCAGCAGGTAGAGTTTGGTGGTGTAGCTCTGCACCTCGAAGACGACGCGCGAAATCTCGGGCTTGCGATAGCGGTCGGCATTCGCCGTTTCGGCGATCACCTCGGCGATGAGCGAAGCCTTGCCGCCGGGTTCGACGCCCCAATGGCCGAGCAAGTCGTTGAGCTGCTTATGGGTAAAGGAGATCGTGCGGACGCCCTCGGCGAGCTGCACCTTGTCGATGGAGGTGGCGAAGCCGTTCTCTTCGAGGTCCATCTTGAAATAGTAGGCGGCGTTGTCCTGCGCGGCGGCAGCGCCCCACGTGAAGCGCAGCGCTTCGTCGGCCTTGCGGGCCGGGTCGAGCACGACGCTCGCGGCCGAGACCCCAAGGTGCATCGTATCGGGCGGCGAAGGCATGTCGTAGCGCACGTCCCCCTCGTCGCACGCGGCGACGGCGAGGAGAAGCCAGCCTGTTAGGAAGAATCGTTTCATTTCGGGAAAGTATTAGGTCGGTTATTTCCAGTAGGGATTCTGCACCAGATTGGGGTTGTTGTCGATCTGGCTCTGGTGGATCGGGAACCAGTAGTAGGACTTCCGGTAGGTGCGCGTCTGGTAAGGCGTGCGCACGTAGAAGGTCTCGGGCGTGCGGCCGTTGAAGTTCATGCCGTCGAAGTCGCCGTTGAGGCGGGTTTCGGCCTCTTTCCAACGCCGCAGGTCGTCGTAGCGCAGTCCCTCGCAGCAGAGCTCGGCCCGCCGCTCGGCGCGGATCAGCCGCCGCATGGCGCTCTGATCGGCCAGGTCGACATGGATGTGTCCCTCGTCCGTGGAGCCGGTCGTGTAAAGCCGGATGCCGGCACGCTCGCGGATGCGGTTGAGGTAGACGAGGATGTCATTGTTGCCGGGGTCGCACTCGTTCAGCGCCTCGGCATAGTTGAGGTAAGCCTCGCCCAAGCGGTAGAGGATGCCGGGACGGTACTTGAAGTTGCCCTCCTTGACGTTGGTGTCGGGCGACACTTTCTTGCGCAGCAGGTAGCCGTTCTGCGGCGCGTCGTGCGTGTGGGGATTGTCGGTGCCGCCGTAGAAGAACGAGAAAGGCCGCTCCTCCTGTGCGAACCACGAACCGTTAAAGCTCACAGCCGTATAAAAACGCGGCTCGCGGTTGCAATACATGTTGTAGGTGCCGGCCGGCGTCGTGGAGCCGTTGTTGTACTTCGTCTCCCAGTCGTTGCCGCGGCGATCCTCCTGCGTGGAGAAACCCTCCTCGACATATCCCGACTCGGGATCGTCGATCGGCAGGCCGTTGCGCATGAAGAAAGCGTCGACCAACGACTGCGTAACGCCCAGTCCGCCGCTGCCGCCGGCGGCCGTCGGGCAGATATGCTTCTCGTACTCGGTATAATCGCAACCGCCGGGCCGGGCGAAGAGAATCTCCTTGTTGCCCTCGTCGTAGCGGGTCAGGAAGAGATTCTGGCACGAAGCGAACGGATCGACCGAACCGTCGGCGTTCTGCTCGACGTAGAGCGTATGCCCGGCGCTTTCGGCCAGTTCGATCAGCTCGCGGCAGGCGTCGGCGGCTTTCGTCCAGCGGGTTTCGTCGACCGACGTGCTGAAAAGATGCTTGCCGTCGCGACCCACGTGGTCGGCATAGTCGGGGTTGCCGTTGACCAGCGGACTGGCCGCGAAAAGCAACATGCGGGCCCGCACGGCCTGGCACATGACCGACGTAACGCGCCCGTACTTGCGGGCTTCGGAATAGCGGGCCGGCAGCAGCTCGGCCGCCTCCTGCAGCTCGCGGTCGCACCAGTCGATGACCTCGTAGTAGGGAGACTGCCCGACCTGCAAGGCGCTCAGGTCGGAGTCGGTCGGCGCAATGTAGTTGGGCCGGAACGGAATCGGGCCGTAGGTGTTGGCCAGCAGGTACCAGTAGTAAGCCACGAAGAAGCGGCATTCGGCCTGCATATAGGCGACCTCCTGCGCCGAAAGGTCCTGTTCGGGCAGTGCGTGAACGTTCTCGATGAAGATCAGCGCTTCGCGAATGCGCTGCGGCAGGTAGGCCCAGTAGTTACCGTCCCACGAGCTCGACGGTGTCCACTCGCCGAGGATGAAAGGAATGACTTTCCAGTTCCACTGGCGCCACCGCTCCGAGGGGGTCTGGTCGTCGCCCAGCACATCCCAGCCCAAATAACGGGTATAGCCCATATAGGGGTCGGGAATACCCGAATAGACGTTGCCCAACCAGCCGTAGACGTCGTTGCTGGTATCGAAAACCGACTTGAGCGTCTTCTCCGTGTCGGGCTCCTTGTCTAAGTAGTCCGTGCAGGCGGCGAAAGGCGCGGCGACGAATGCGGCGAATAAGAGATATAGGATTCGTTTCATAGATGCGAAGTTGTCAGAATTTGATGTTGGCGCCGATCAGTACCGAACGCATGGCCGGATAGCGCAGGCCGTCGCTGGAGTCGAGCTCGGGGTCCCAGAGCTTGAAGCCCGAGAAGTAGAAGAGGTTGTTGCCGCTCACGTAGAAGCGCACGGTCCTCAGATGAGCCCGGGCGACGCTGCGCTGCGGCAGGCTGTAGCCGATCTCGATGGTCTTGCAGCGCAGGAACGACATGTTCTTCTTCCACCACGTCGACGCACGGTTGTTGTTGGGATTCGTCGACTCCGAGAGGCGCGGCCAGAAAACATCCTGCGAGGGGTTGCTCTCGGTCCAGCGGTCGGTGTAGTTGCTGTAGACGTTGCCCAGCACGCCCTGGCCGCTGCCGGGGATGAAGTAATCCGAGCCGCCGATGATGCGGTAGGCGTCGCCCGTACCCTGGAAGAAGAAGCCGAAGTCGAGGTTGCGCCACACGAGGTTGCCGCCGAAGCCGTAGACGATGCGCGGCGACGTCGTGCCGCCGATATACCCCTCGTCGGCGTCGGTGATTACGCCGTCGTCGTTCATGTCGCGGTACTTGATGTCACCCGGACGCACTTCGCCGCCCAGCTCCTGCCGGGGAATGCCGGCTTTGAGTTCGCCGTCGACGAAATCGTCCTCCGTGAAGAGGCGCTCGGCCTGCAGGCCCCACAGCGTGTTGATCGAACGGCCCGTGATCGAGCGGTAAGTGCCTTTGACCGAGGCGGCTTCGTCAATCTCCCGGATTTTGTTCTTGGCATAGGTGAACGTGCCGCGCAGCGTCAGGTTCCAGTCGGAGCCGAAGCGCTTGTTGTAGAGCAGCTGCAGGTCCATGCCCCGGTTGTCGACCGCGCCGTAGTTGGCATAGGGATTCGAGAGGAAGCCCGTCTGCGAGGGGATCGTCGAGCGCTGCATGAAGATGTTGGTGCGCCGCTCGTGGAAAAGGTCGAACTGCACGTCGAGGTCGTCCCACAGGCCGAGTTCGATGCCGACGTTGGTCTTCAGGGCCCGTTCCCACGTGAGGTTGACCACGCCGACCTCGCCCTCCTGCATACCGGTGTAATAGACGCTGCCGTCGTAGCCCCAGTTGTAGCTCGGAGCGTTCGCATCGATAGTCGTCAGGTAGGCGAAACGGCGGTTGCCGCCGATGTTGTCGTTACCCACGGAGCCGATCGACGCACGGATTTTGAGCTTGGTGAGCACCTCTTTGGCCGAGGCCATGAACGCCTCCTCGGAGAGCAGCCAGCCTACGGCCAGCGACGGAAAGAAGCCGAAACGATGGCCTTTGGCGAAGTTCTCCGAACCGTTGTAGCCGAAGTTGAACTCGGCGACATAGCGGCGGTCGTAGGTGTAGGAGAGACGCCCGGCGATGCCCTGCGTGCGGTTGGGCTGGATGTCGCCGTAGTTGAAGCTCCGCTGGTTGTAGAGCAGCAGGGCGTCGAGCGAATGGGGCCCGAAATCGCGGTTGTAGGTAACGGCAGCCTCGAAATAGGTGCTGTTGTTGCCGTAGTTGGCGTTGCTGCTGTGGCTGAGGGTCTCGCTGCCGTGGAGCAGGATGTTGTGGACCAGCTCGCCCTCGTCGTTGCGCGAGCGCGCGACGCTGTAGTAGTTGGGCTCCGTACCGCGGGTAACGAACGTTTCGCCATAGGTGTCGAAAGCGAACGTCAGCTTGAGCTTCAGTCCCGGCGTCAGCATCCTGAGGTTCTGCTCCAGCGAAAAGAGCGACTCGAACTTGCTGCGCGTACCTTTATAATAGCCGTACTGCGTATTCAGGGCCCAGGGATTCGAGCGCACGGCGCTGGCGATGGGGATCGTTCCGTCGGAGTAGACCGCCGGGTGGACGAACGGAGGGGTCTCGAAAGCTTTGGAAAAGACCTCGTCGGTCGACGAACGCGCCTTGCGCAGGTCCTGCAGGTAGCCGCCGACGCTCACGCGCAGCAGCGTGGTCTTCGTGATGTCGAGGTCGACATTAGCCCGCAGGTTATAGCGGTCGAGCTTACTGCCCGTGTCGTAGGGCAGGGTTTTGTCGACCGACATGATGCCGTCCTCGTGGTAGTACGACGCCGTAACCGAGTAGCGCAGCCGCTCCGAACCGCCGCCCACCGTGAGGTTGGCGCGCGTCGAGGTAGCCACGTCCTTCGTAATGGCGTCGATCCAGTCGGTATCGGGATAAAGGTCGCGGTCGTAGCCGTAGTAGGTCTTCAGAATCTGATCTTTGGTGAACATGCGCCGCGCAGGGTCCGAGCAGAGCTCGTTGAGCAGGCTCATGTACTCGGCCGCCCCGATGAACTGCGGCAGCTTGGTCGGCACGGAGACGGACTGCTCCAGCCGGAAGTCGATCGACGGCGGAGCGACCGTGCCGCGCTTGGTGTTGATGATGATCACGCCGTTGGCGCCGCGCACGCCGTACATGGCGCTGGCCGAAGCATCTTTCAACACGGAGAACGATTCGATCTCGGCAGGGTCGATGTCGTTCAGGCTACGTTCGATGCCGTCGACGAGCACCAGCGGCGAGGTGTTGCCGCTGAACGACGCGATGCCGCGGATCCAGAAATTGGAGTTGTCGTAGCCCGGTTCTCCCGAGGGCCGCACAGCGATGACGCCGGCCAGCTGCCCCGCGAGGTTGTTGCTCAGCGAGCGGGTGGAACCTACCTGCAGGTTCTTGGGCTCGACGGTCTGGATCGAGCCGATGACCGACATGCGTTTTTGGTTGCCGTAGCCCACGACGACGACTTCGTCCAGCTCAGCGGCATCCTCATACAAGGTGATGTCGAAGTTGATGTTTCCCTCGACACGCAACTCCTGCGTCCGGTAGCCGAGATACTGCACGACGAGCACGCTGCTGCGGTCGGGCACGGTCAGGTAGAAATGGCCGTCTACGTCCGTCGAGGCGCCGCTCGTGGTCCCCTGCACGATCACCGAGACGCCGATCAGCGGATTTTTGTCCTTGTCGACGATCGTGCCGCTGACCCGGATGTCGCTTTTCGGCGCCTGGGCGAAAAGCGACAGCGGGAAAGCCGCTGCGACGAGCAGGAACAAGAAGATGAACCGAGTAAATTTTGTCCTCATTTAGTAGTTGGTTTTAAGTTTGTCGGATAAACAAAATTCACCAATGAGGCCAAAAGTCGCAAGGTTGCTACCGAAAGATATAAACGAAATAATCCTTTAATATATTGATAATCAATATATCGAGCAGACAATCAAAGCAAATAAATACAAACCGAATACAAACTCAGATAGACGGAATCGACAAGATTTCGATCTCGAAAGTTTCGGGGACGAGCGATTTCAGGCGCGTGCGGGAACGGTAGGCATAGATCGTCGACTTGGAGTATCGCAGCAGCACGGCGATGCGCTCCGTATCGTCGATGCCCAGCCGGATCAGGGCGAAGATGCGCTGTTCGGCAGTAAGCCGAATCTCCCCGGACGAAGCGGGAGCGGCGTATTCCCCGGCCGGGAACAACGCATTGAAGCGCTCGATGAAAGTGGGAAAAAGCTGCAGGAACGTCCGGTCGAACATGTCGTAGAAAGCCTTGCGCTCCTCGTCGATGAGCAGCGTGGATTTCAGGTCGCGGAAGATGCCTCGCACGTCGCCGGCCAGCGCCTTGCGGTTGAGGAGATGACGGTACTGGTCCATCTTGTCGATATGGCCCACGCACTCCATCATCAGCTTGGTGATGTAGGTGTTCTTGACGTTGCTCGTCTCGGAGAGCAGCCGGTTGGTCTCCCCGAGCCGGAGGTTGGTGCGCTCGAGCTCCTCCTTGACCGCCAGCAGGCTGCGCCGCTGCCGGCGCCGCGACAGCAGGAGGGCGGCCAGAAAGGCCAGCAGTCCGCCGTTGACGAGCAGCGCGAGCTGCAACACCAAACGCTCCCGGCGGATTTTTTCGAGATAGGCCTTGTTGAGAATCGGCAGCATGCGGTTCACCTCGATCGTCCGCAGGCGGGCCTTGCAGAAAGCGGCGTCCTCCAACGAACGGATCATGTAGGCATAGGCCCGCTTGACATCCCCCGCCTCGTAGAGCACCACGGCCAGTCTCCGCAGCGAGATATACTCCTTGACGGCATGCTCCATGTCCGAAACGGAGGAGACCGTGAGCCACTTGATCTCCTCGTCGCGCCAGCCGAGGCGGCGGTAATAGTCCGAGATCATGTAGGCCGTGGGGCCCACCTCCCGCGAATCGGGAGGCAACGATTCGTAACGCCGCAGCAGCACCTGCAGGGCTTCTTCATGCTGCCGGTCGGTATGGAGCCGCTCGGCCCGGATGTAGTCGTTGGCATAACCCGCCGCAAGCAGCGAATCCTTGTAGCGGCCGGCGATCTCGCGATATTCGTCCTGCTCCTCCTCCACGAAGTTGTACTGACTCATGGATTCGTAGAGCGTGTTGTGGACCAGCCAGTAATATCCCAGATTGCTCTCAGGGAGCGACGGCCGGTCGATCGAGGCGAGCAGCGAGAGACACTCCTTGTACATGCCGGCCGGAATGAACTCGTTGGCGATGACCAATTTGGCTTCGTTGATGCGGTACAGGTCGCCGATCTTGCGGGCTATTTCGAGCCGCATGCGGGCACAGTGCAGCGCCGAATCGATCCGATAGCTGGCATACTCGTCGAAAAGGCGGCCCCAGATGTCGTACTGCTCCTCAGGCGATGCGGAGGGGGGGGGTCCGGCCAGCTCTTCGCGAATGGCCCGAATGCGGGCTTCGCGCTGCTCGGCATAGCGCTGATGGTCGGCTACGGCACGGTCCAGCTGCTCCAGCGTCGGAAATCCGGCGGCAGCACCGTATGCGCTTCCTGCAGCGAGGAGCATCCCCGCCAACAGTCTCCATCCCGTCATCGATCGTTTCATACCCGAAAGATAGGAAATTTTTTCCGTTTCCGGGTACCGCCCCGCCTTTTTATTGCAGCGTCGAAACGATCCTGCGAGGTCTCATCGGGGATGGACAGAGTTCACCACACGGAACGGAGCATCCATGCGTCGAGGTGCAGGTGCGTACCCTTTTTCAGGGAGAAAACCTCGATGCCGGTCTGGCTGTCGGCCGCGTAGGTCAGCAGCGTGAAGACTTCGCGGCCGTCGTTGACGAAAATCTCGACACTCGACTTGTCGACGAAAATATGCAGCCGAAGCGCTCCGTCGACGGGATCGACCCGCGCATGCGCCATGCGTGCGAACTTCGGAATCTCGACGTCGGAGCAGCGGGTGCGGTCGACAACGAAGTTGTGCGAGTCGGTATCGTAGCTGACCACGACTTTCCGACCGTCGCCCGCACATAGGTTGAAGCCGAACGTATTGGACCCGGTCGTGGAGAATACGGCGTCGATTTCGTAGGTGTTCTCCGCCGGTGCGAATCCCGGCAGATTATGCGTACCGACAATGAGTCTCCGCGTTATGGAAACCGGATCATGACGCAGCGTCTTCAGACCCTCTACGGGGCATTGAACCATCCGCAGCCCCTCCGGGCAGGTTTTCAGTTGCAAAACACGGGGCAGCGACCAAAATCCCTTGCCGTAGGCGGAGGGCACCGATTGCGCGTAGTCCCATGTCGCGACCCAGCCCATCGAAATCTTGTCGGCGAGCGTTCCGTCGAAATCCCGGAACGTGCGCGAGGCGTAAAAATCCAATCCTCGATCGACATAAAGCGGTTCTGCCGGATGATCGTCGGCTGGTCGGAAGCATTCGCCGTCGAAGTCGCCGATAAAATACTGCTCCTGCGCCCAGTTGACCGAAACGACCAGTACCCAGCGTTCGTCCTCGGGATTTCCGTCGACCGGCAGCCGGAACAAATCGGGACACTCCCACGATTTTTCGCGGTCGCCCGCCGGGCCGAAGTCGCCGGTCCATGTCCAGTTTCGGAGGTCGGGCGAAGTGTAGAACTTCACCCGCTTTTCCAGCGCTTCGGCTACGACCATGACCCACTTTTGCGTCGGATCGTGCCAGAAGACCGTCGGATCGCGGAACTCCGTGCTCCCGATGTCGACGACCGGATTGCCCTCAAAATAGCGGAACGTCCGACCCTCGTCGTGGCTGACCGAGATGCCCTGCGCCTGCTTCCGGCTCTCTTTTTCGTAAATCGTGTAGGCCGCGACAAAGGCATTGCGGCCGAAGCCGGCCGTGTTCTCCCGGTCGACGACCGCCGAACCGGAAAAATAAGCGATGGTGGAATCGGCCCCGGTCATGGCGAAAGGGGAAATTTCCTCGTAATGCACCAAATCCGACGATTCGGCCTTGCCCCACCAATACATGTGGTATTTGCCTCCGTAATGGACGAATCCGCAGGGATCGCCGATCCAGCCGCTCTGCGGACTGAAGTGATATTGCGGCCGGTAGGGTTCGCGATAAAGCGAGTCCGTCAGCGGCCGTACGGCCGTGGCGATCGTCGTGCTGCAGCAGAGCAGCACCGTACAAAGCATATTCCGAATGTTCATGATCGTGTCGGGTTAAGAAAAAAGGCATACCGAAATCCGATATGCCTTTGCGGCCGAAGCCGATCGGGCGATTATCCGAGCCGGTCGATCAGCTCCTGCGGGAACCGGGGCATGGCGCCGTTCTGCGTGCAGACGTAGGCCGAAGCCTCGACGGCCAGCTTGTGCGCCTCGGGAACGGGTTTTCCGTGAAGAATCGCCGCCACGAACGTCGCGGTGAACGAGTCGCCCGCACCGACCGTATCGGCGACCTCGACTTTCGGGGTTTCGACGAACGACACGGCGCCGGGCGTGAAGACGTAACTGCCGTTGACGCCGCACGTGAGGATCAGCATCTTGAGGTTGTACTTGCCGAGCA
>CAZIUJ010000038.1:0-13133 GCA_964542345.1 uncultured Alistipes sp. | reverse complement strand
CGACGTGCAGGCGATCAAGTGCCTGACGGGCAGCGACGCCGAGGTGCTGGAGTTCATCGTCAAGCCCAACTCTCCGGCCACGAAATCGCGCATCCGCGACCTGGGGCTGCCCGACGATGCGATCATCGGCGGCATCGTCCGCGGCGACAAGGTTTTCATCGCCGTGGAAAACATGGAGATCAATCCCTACGACCGCGTGGTGGTCTTCGCCATGCCGGCGTCGGTGAGCAAGATAGGATACTTCTTTAATTAAAGGTACGCAGGTGTCATTGCGCAGCAAGATAGGCAAGGCTTGGTTCTCGCGCCGCGCGCGGGCGATCGACGACTTCCGGCGCCACCCCCTCGACACGCAGGAGCGGATGTTCCGCGAAGCGCTGCGGCGGGGCCGGCGAACGGCGTTCGGCCGCGAATATGCGCTGGAGCGCGTCCGCACGCCCGAGCAGTTCGCCGCCGCGGTGCCTGCGTTCGACTACGAGACGTTCAAGCCGTGGATCGGGCGCATGACGGCCGGCGAACGCGACGTTGCGGCACCGGGGCGCGTCGACCTTTTCGCCCGCTCGTCGGGCACGACCTCGGACCGCAGCAAGTACATCCCCGTAACGCGCGAGTCGCTTTGGCACAACCATACGTTAGGCATGCGCGACTTAGCGACGCTGGTGCTCGAAGCCGATCCGCAGACGAAGCTCTTGGAGGGCAAGACCCTGACGTTAGGCGGCTCGTGCTACCGCGAGGGGAACAACTTAGTGGGCGACCTTTCGGCGCTGCTGATTCACGAAACGGCGCTCGTGAGCCGCTGGGTCCGCGCGCCGAAAAGCGGCACGGCGACGATCCCCGACTTCGACCGCAAGGCCGAAGCGATCTGCCGCGAATGTGCGGGCCGGCGCATCACGGCCTTTGCGGGAGTGCCGTCGTGGAACCTGGCACTCATGCGCCGCGTGCTGGAGTACACGGGCAAGGCGAACCTGCTGGAAGTGTGGCCCGAACTGGAACTGTTCGCCCACGGAGGCGTGGAGTTCGCCCCCTACCGCCGCTCGTTCGAGGCGCTGATCCCCACGCCCCGGATGCGCTACATGGAGACCTACAACGCCTCGGAGGGTTTCTTCGCGCTGGCCGACGACCCGGCGCGCGACGACATGCTGCTGATGCTCGACTACGGCACCTACTACGAATTTCGCGACGGCGACGAAATCGTGCCGCTGGCCGGTGTCCGGGCGGGCCGCAGCTACGCGCTGCTCATCACCTCGAACAACGGCCTGTGGCGCTACGAAATCGGCGACCGCGTGGAGTTCACCTCGACGGACCCCTACCGCATCCGCTTCGCGGGCCGCACGCGCCAATACATCAACGTCTTCGGCGAAGAACTGATCGTCGACAACGCCGACCGGGCCCTGGCGGCCGCCTGCGCGGAGACCGGAGCCGCGGTGGCGGAATACAGCGTGGCGCCCTGCTACATGTCGCTCAGCGAACGGGGCGCCCACGAGTGGATCGTGGAATTCGAACGCCGCCCCGCCGACATGGAAGCCTTTGCCGAAGCCCTCGACCGGGCGCTGCGCGGCGTGAACTCGGACTACGACGCCAAGCGCCTGACGACTCTCGAACGCCAGCGGCTGACCCTCGTGGAGCCGGGAACTTTCCTGGCGTGGATGCGCGCACGCGGCAAGAACAAGGTGCCGCGGCTGGCCAACGACCGCCTCGCGGCCGAAGACATCGTACGCTTCGCGACGGAAAGAACCGCAACCCCGAACGTGAAAAACAAACCCTGAGACCTATGTATATTGCCATTGCCGGAAACATCGGCAGCGGAAAGACCACGCTGACCCGGATGCTGACCCAGCGCTACAACGCCCGAGCCTACTTCGAAGAGAGCGACAACCCCTACATCGGCGACTTCTACAACGACATGAACCGCTGGTCGTTCAACCTGCAGATCTCGTTCCTCGGAAGCCGCATCCAGCAGACGATGGAGATGCTCGCCGACAACGAGTCGGGAATCATCTTCCAGGACCGCACGATCTACGAAGATGCCCACATCTTCGCCGGAAACCTCCACGAAATGGGCCTCATGTCGTCGCGCGACATCGAGACCTACATGAAGATTTTCCGCCTGATCACGACGCTCATTCCGCGGCCCGACCTGCTGATCTACCTCAAGGCAAGCGTCCCGACGCTCATCTCCCAGATCCGCAAGCGCGGCCGCGAATACGAAATGAACATCGACGAAGCCTACCTGGGACGCCTCAACGACAAGTACAACCACTGGATCGACACGATCTACGAGGGCGACATGCTCCTCATCGACAAGGACCACGAGGATTTCGTCTCGGACGCCGCGGTTTTCGAGCGCATCTGCGCCCGCATCGACGCGCTGCAGCAGAAGTAGCCGCATGGAGCTGCCCCGCGAATTTTCCGAACGCACGGTCCGCGACTTGGGAGCGGCAGAGGGCAAGGCCCTCTGTGCGGCCTTAGACGGCGAGGCGCCCGTGAGCATCCGCCTGAACCCGGCCAAGTGCGGCGATGCGGAAGCGCTGCTGAAAATGCTGGGAGCGACGCAGCCGGTGCCGTGGTGCCGGGAAGGGCGCTACCTGTCGGCACGGCCGTCGTTCACGTTCGACCCGGCGTTCCATGCCGGAGCCTACTATGTGCAGGAAGCCTCGTCGCAGTTCGTGGGGCTGCTGGCGGGCGACGTCGCAGGCCGCCGCATCCTCGACCTGTGTGCGGCGCCGGGCGGCAAGACGACGCTCTATGCGACGCTGGCGGGTCCCGGGGGACTGGTCGTGGCCAACGAACCGGACCGCCGCCGGGCAGCCGTGCTGGCCGACAACGTTCGCAAGTGGGGCACGGGCAACGTAGCCGTAACGACCTGCGAGCCGCGGGCGTTAGGCGACTTCGAGGCGTGGTTCGACGTTGTGGCCGTAGATGCCCCCTGCTCGGGCGAAGGAATGTTCCGCAAGGACCCGGAAGCCCGGGCCGAATGGAGCGAAAACAACGTGAAGCTCTGCGCGGCGCGGCAAGATGCGATCCTGCGCGAAGCGTGGCGCTCGCTGAAGCCGGGCGGCCGTCTGATATACAGCACCTGCACGTTCAACCGCGAAGAAGACGAGGGAACGCTGGAACGGATGCTGGCATGGGCCGGCGAGGCGCTTGCGGAAGCGGACGCTCCGGAGCCGGAGACGGCGTGGGGCATCGTCTGCGGGCAAGTCGGGCCGTTCCGGACCTACCGTTTCTACCCCCACAAGGCGTGCGGCGAAGGGTTCTTTGCGGCCGTGGCGCGGAAATCGCCGGAGACGGACGAACGGCCCCGCACGCCGAAAGGCCGCCGGACGCTTTACGGAGCGGTCGACAAGGCGACGATGGCGGAGCTGAGCCGCTGGCTCCGGGATGCGGCGAAGATGCGCTGTGCGACGGTGGCGGAGACGCTCTACGGCTGGCACGAAACACAAGCCGAGGCGGTGCGGACGCTGGCGGAAGCGGTGCCGGTGATCTACTCGGGGGTGGCGCTGGGGCAAGTGTTCAAGGGACGCTTGCGGCCCGATCCGGCGCTGGCCTTTTACGAGGGGCTGAACCGGGAGGCGCTGCCCGCGGCGGAGCTGGGCCGCGACGAAGCGATCGACTACCTGCGCCGCGGAGAAGTAGCCCCCGGCGGGCTGGCCGAGGGGATGAACCTCATCTGCCACGAGGGTCGGGCCTTAGGCTTCGCGAAGCGGATCGGCAGCCGCGTGAACAACCTCTACCCCCACTCGCTGCGGATCGTAAAACAAAAGTAAAAAACCAAAACACTGCATACGGCTTTGGCTGAGAAGATTTTTTACTCGATGGGCGAAGTGGCCGAGATGTTCGATGTGAAGACGTCGCTCATCCGCCACTGGGAAACGCAGTTCAGCATACTGCAGCCCAAGCGCAACAAGAAAGGCAACCGGCTGTTCTCGCCGGAAGATGTGGAGAACCTCAAGGTGATCTACCACCTGGTCAAGGAACGCGGCATGACCTTAGAAGGTGCCAAGCGCGCGATGAAACGCCGTGCGGCGGGAGGTGCCGGCGAAATCCGCCGCGAAGCGGAGCTGATGACGCGGCTGCGCCACATCCGGGCGCTGCTGGTCGAGGTGCGCGAAGACCTCAAGACAGGCGGCGAAGGAATCGTGGACGACGAGAAAGAGGCGGCTGAAGCACCGGCCCCGGAAGCACCGGCGCCGCGACGCCGCAAGCAAGCGGTGGTGAAACTGGCCCCGGAAGAACCTGCGGCGGCCGAAGCGCCCCGTTCGGCGGAACCCGAGCAAGCGGAAGAGGAGCCCTTTGCCGCCCCGTTGCCGAAAGAAGAACCGGCATTTGCGGAGCCGCAGCCTGCCGAAGAAATCCCGGTGCAAGCGGAAGCACCCGGCTGGGACGAAGAAGCCCCGATCCCGGAAGCCGAACCGGCGGAGCCGGAGATGCCGGCAGTCGAAGCAGAACCGTCCATTCCGGAAGAAGAACCGGAGGCCGAAGAGTTGCCGGAGGACGCGGAAGAAGCAGAACCGGAAGAGCCGGAAACGCTTGCAGCCGAAGAAGAAGCGCGGGCGAAAAAACCGGAGCCGGAAGGCGGCGATCCAAAGCCGCGCGGACGCCGCGGGCGCCGCAAGGCAGACGACGAAAACCAGGAACTTTTCGCGTTCTACGAACAATCGCTTTTCTGAACCGGCGCGAACGCGGGCGTAGAGACCCGTGTGGACCCCGAAAACAAACGAGAGAGAAAAATGAAAATCCAAGAGATAGCCGCCGCCCTCGAAGCCTTTGCGCCGCTCGACTGGCAAGCCTCCTACGACAATGCGGGGCTGCTGGTCGGACGTCCGAACGATGAAGTGCAACGGGCGCTGCTGGCCGTAGACGTAACCGACGAAGTGCTGGACGAAGCCGAACGCGAAGCCTGCGACCTGGTCATCACCCACCACCCCATTCTGTTCCACCCGCTGCGGCGCCTGAACTCGGCCGATCAGGCGCAACGCTGCGTCGAACGGGCGATCCGCCGAGGTATTGCCCTCTATGCCTGCCACACCAACCTGGACAGTGCGCCCGGCGGCATGAGCTGGTACCTGGCGAAGATGTTAGGCGTGGAACAACTGCATGTGCTGGAACCGACGGCCCCCGATGCGAAAACAGGTTTCGGCGTTGTGGGCGACCTGCCGGCGCCGCTGGCGACGGAAGACTTTCTGCGCCGGCTGCAGAGCGAACTGCGCGTACGGGCGATCCGCCACAGCGACATCGTAAGCCCCGCGGTACGCCGCATTGCGGTCTGCACGGGAGCCGGCGCCTCGCTCATCGGAGCGGCCCGCGCCGCGGGTGCCGACCTTTACGTAACGGCCGACCTGAAGTACAACGATTTCATGACCCCCGACGGAGCCCTCACCGTAGCCGACGTCGGCCACTTCGAAAGCGAATATTGCGCAATTCGACTAATATTTGATGTTTTATCGAAAAATTTTCCTACCTTTGCGCTCCGCAGGAGCGAGTGCTCGCGCAATCCGGTGAACTATTGGGTTTAGTCTCAAAAATTTGACAACGACATAACATGGCTACACAAAAGAAGACGGCCGAAGTCGACTATTCGATGCAGGAGAAGATTCTGGCGCTCTACGAATTGCAACGCATCGACAGCAAGATCGACGAAATCAACAAAGTGAAAGGCGATCTGCCGTTGGAAGTGCAGGACCTCGAAGACGAAATCGCCGGCATGCAGACCCGCGTGGAGAAGATCGAAGCCGAAATCGAAGAACTCAACACGCTGACCAAGAAACGCAAGCGCGAAATCGACCAGGCCCGCATCGCCATCACGAACTACAAGGAACAACAAAACAACGTCCGCAACAACCGCGAATTTGACGCCATCACCAAAGAGATCGAATACCAGGAACTGGAAATCGAACTGGCGGAGAAACATCTGCGCGAATATGCGGCCGGCGTCAAGAACAAGAAACTTCAGCTGGAAGAAGCCGAAGCGGCGAGCCAAGACCGCAAGGTAGACCTCGACGCGAAGAAAGCCGAGCTGGAGAGCATCGAAGCCGAGACGACGCCCCAGGTAACGGAATATGCCGCGCAAGCCGAGAAGATCAAAGCCAAGATCGACGAACGCCTGCTGACGGCCTACGGCCGCATCCGCGGCAACGTCCACAACGGACTGGCCGTCGTAACGGTCAAGCGCGACGCCTGCGGCGGCTGCTTCAACCGCATCCCGCCCCAGCGCCAAGCAGACATCCGTCAAGGCAAGAAAATCATCATCTGCGAATACTGCGGCCGCATTCTGGTATCCGATCCGGAAGCCTGAGCCGGAGACGAAGGGGCCCTTTGAGAGAGAGACAGAAAGAGAGGGCGACAGAAGGAGAGGGAAACAGAAAGAGACAGACAGAGAGGCGGCCGGGACCGAAGCGTTCCGGCCGTCTTTGTTTTGGGGAGGAACCGGCCCCCGCACAGGCGAAAAAGCACCCCGCCCAAAGCCGGCGAAGTCATAAAAACGCAAAAAGTTTCCGTCTTTGGCAAATAATCCTTACCTTTGCGAGGTTGTAAGGCCGGACTAAAACTACCCACTCATGAAAATCGCGATTGCCCAGTTGAACTACACCGTCGGCGACGTGGACGGAAACGCCTCGAAGATCATCGACGCCATCAATCGGGCCAAAGCCGAGGGCGCCGATCTGGTGATCTTCGCCGAACAGGCCCTGAGCGGAACCCCCGGATTCGACCTCCTGCGCAAAACCACCTTCCTGGAGCTGTGCGAAGAAGCGCTGGTCGAAATAGCCTCCTGCTGCGACGACATAGCCGCTATCGTGGGGCTCCCGCTGCTGACGGCCGACGGCACGATCAGCGCCGCCGCCCTGATTCAAGATCGCAAAGTCCTGAGATACATAGGCAAGAAATACATCACGGCCCGTCGCGAGATGGGTTTTCTTGTACCCTCCAAAGGCTACGAATATGCCACGATCAAAGGCCACAAGTGCGCCGTCATCGTAGGCAACGACCTCACCCTCGAACACGACTTCGACCGTACGGTCGAAACCATCGTCTCGATCAACGCCCGCAAATACGGCAAAGGCGCCATGACCCACCGCTATGAAGCGATGCGCAACCTCTCGTTCGTCGAAGGCAAGAACCTCGTGCTGGTCAACCAGGTGGGCGGCGCGACGGAGATCGTCTACGACGGTACGTCGGGCGCGTTCAACCACCGCGGCGAACTGGTGCTGATGATGAAGAGCTTCGAAGAAGATTTCCGCATCTTCGACACCGAGGCGGCCGGGCAGCCCGTAACGATCCCGTCGAGCGGCGACCGCACGCGCATGGTCTATGCGGCGGCCCGCTGCGGCCTGCGCGACTTCTTCCGCAAGAACGGCTACGAAAAAGCCGTGATCGGCCTCTCGGGCGGCATCGACTCGGCGGTCGTGGCCTGTCTGGCGGCCGATGCGTTGGGCAAGGAGAACGTCCGCGCCCTGATGATGCCCTCGCCCTTCTCGTCGGACGACTCGGTCGAAGATGCGAAGGAGCTGGCCGAACGTCTCGGCATCGGCTACAACGTAATCCCCATCACGGAGATCTACACGAGCGTAACGGACACCCTCAAGCCGGTGATCGGCGGCACGGAGTTCGACGCCACGGAAGAGAACATCCAGACCCGCATCCGCACGATCCTGCTCATGGCCGTGCAAAACAAGAGCGACTACATCCTGCTCAACTCCTCGAACAAGAGCGAGAACGCCTTAGGCTTCTGCACCCTCTACGGCGACACGGCGGGAGCCTTCAGCCCCACGGGCGACCTCTACAAAGGCGAAATCTACGACCTGGCCCGCTACATCAACCGCACGCAAGGCGAGCCGATTCCGGAAAACATCCTGACGAAAGAACCCTCCTCGGAGCTGCATCCGGGGCAAAAAGACACCGACATCCTGCCGCCCTACGAAGTGGTCGACGCGATCCTGTTCCGCATGATCGAAGAAGGCCAGCACCGCGAAGAGATCATCAACGCGGGATTCGACTCGGAAGTGGTCGAGAAAATCCATGCCATGATCATGCACAACGAAAAGAAACGCTACCAGTTCCCGCCGGTGCTGCGCCTCTCGATGTGCTCCTTCGGCCATGAACGCCTGATGCCCCTGACGAACAAATACGGAGACTGAGACGGTGGCACGCGAAATCGAACATAGCGGCGTAGTGGAGCGGACGGAGGCGGACAAGGTCTTCGTGCGGATCGTCTCGCACAGTGCCTGCGGCACGTGCAGCGCGCGCCAAGCCTGCGGGCTGGCGGAGACGCAGGAGAAGATCGTGGAAGTAACGACGGCGGCGGCCGCGGAATATGCCCCGGGCGATGCGGTCGTGGTGGGTGTGAAACGCCGCATAGGGCTGCTCTCCGTGGCGCTGGCCTACGGCGGAGCCCTCGCGGTGCTGCTGGCGGTGCTGCTGCTGACGGTCGGAGCCCTCGGCTGGGCCGAAGGCCCGGGAGCGCTGGCGGCGCTGGGAAGCGTAGCCCTATATTATATGGTGCTGTGGCTCTGCCGCCGGAAAATCGAACACACAATTCAATTTACAATAACTAAAAACTGATGGAAGTATTACTTTACACGATCCTGACGCTCTGTGCGCTGGGTGTACTCTCCGCGGTGATCCTCTACTTCGTGGCCCGGAAGTTCCGCGTGGAGGAGGACCCCCGGATCGACCAGGTGGAGAAGATGCTGCCCGGAGCCAACTGCGGCGGCTGCGGATTCGCCGGATGTCGCGGTATGGCCGACGCCCTGGTGAAGAACGACGACATCTCGTCGCTCTACTGCCCGGTGGGCGGCGGCGACTGCATGAAAGCCATTGCCGGCTTCCTGGGCAAGGCGGCGGCCGAAAAAGAACCCCAGACGGCGACGGTCCGCTGCGGCGGCACGTGCGACAAGCGTCCCCGCATCAACGAATACAACGGAGCTCGCTCCTGCGCCGTAGCCTCGTCGCTCTATGCCGGCGAGACGGGCTGCGCATTCGGCTGCTTAGGATTCGGCGACTGCGTGAAAGTCTGCGCATTCGGAGCCATTGCGCTGAACCCCGAAACGGGACTCCCCGAAGTGGACCCCGAGAAGTGCACGGCCTGCGGCGCCTGCGTGAAAGCCTGCCCGAAGCTGATCATCGAGCTGCGCAAGCGCTGGCCCAAAGAACGGGCGGTCTACGTATCGTGCGTCTCGAAAGAGAAAGGTGCGGCCGTGATGAAAGCCTGCAAAGCGGGCTGCATCGGCTGCGGCAAGTGCGAGAAAGCCTGCGCGTTCGGAGCCATCACGGTGGAAAACAACCTGGCCTACATCGACCCGCAGAAGTGCAAGCTCTGCCGCAAGTGCGTGAACGAATGCCCGACGGGAGCGATCAAGCTGGTGAACATGGAGCCGCTGCCCAAAGAACCCAAAGCAGCGCCGGCCGCCCCGGCTGCCCCGAAGACGGAAGCTGTGAAACCCGAAGCGGAAAAGAAGCCGGCGGCGGAAAAAGCGGCGTCGAAAGCCAAAGCGACGAAGCCCGCGGCGAAACCCGAAGCTGAATAAAGAACGAAAAAGAGAAGTATGAGAACATTTCCAATGGGCGGAGTTCATCCGTCGGAAAACAAGCTGAGCTGCGCCAAAGCCATCGAGGTGCTGCCGCTCCCCGAGACGGTAACCATCCCCCTGGCCCAGCATATCGGCGCACCGGCCGTGGCGAAGGTGGCCAAAGGCGACAAGGTCCTCACCGGCCAGCTGATCGCCGAAGCGGGCAGCTTCATGTCGGCCAACATCCATGCACCCGTCTCGGGCACGGTAACGGCCGTAGACCTGCAGCCCAACGGACAGGGAGTCCGTCAGATGGCCATCACCATTCAACGCGAAGGCGACGAGTGGGTCGAAGGCATCGACCGCACGCCGACGCTCGTCAAGGAGTGCACGCTGTCGGCCGAAGAGATCATCGCCAAGATCAAGGACGCCGGCATCGTCGGCATGGGCGGTGCGACGTTCCCCACGCATGTGAAGCTGTCGATCCCTCCCGGCAAGAAAGCCGAAGCCCTGATCATCAACGGTGTGGAGTGCGAACCCTACCTGACCTCCGACCACCGCACGATGCTCGAACACGGCGAAGAGCTGCTGGTCGGCGTCTCGATCCTGATGAAAGCGATCGGCGTAGACCGGGCGTTCATCGGCATCGAAAACAACAAACCCGACGCCATCGCCCACCTGTCGAAGCTGGTGAAAGAATATCATGGTGTCGAAGTGGTGCCCCTGAAAGTACGCTACCCGCAAGGCGGTGAGAAACAGCTCATCGCAGCGGTAACGGGCCGTCAGGTGCCGCCCCCGCCGGCCCTGCCGATCGACGTGGGCGCCGTGGTCTGCAACGCCTCGACGACCTATGCGGTCTATCAGGCCGTGCAGAAGAACAAGCCCCTGATCGAACGGGTGGTAACCGTAACGGGCAAGCGCCTGAAGGAGCCCAAGAACCTCCTCACGCGCATGGGCACGCCCATCGAGACGCTGCTGGCAGCGGCCGGCGGCCTGCCCGACGAGACGGCCAAAGTGATCAACGGCGGCCCGATGATGGGCCGTGCGATGATCAACCTGGCGTCGCCCGTAACGAAAGGCTGCTCGGGCATCACGGTGCTCAACGGCCGCAACGCCGTGCGCCGCGAAGCCTCGCAGTGCATCAAGTGCGCGAAGTGCGTAGCCGCCTGCCCAATGGGGCTGGAGCCCTACTTCCTCTCGAAGATGACCCAGAAGAAAGAGTGGGAGACCGTCGAGGCGCAGATGATCACCTCGTGTATCGAGTGCGGCTGCTGCCAGTCGACCTGCCCGGCCTACCTCCCGCTGCTGGACTGGATCCGCCTGGGCAAGCAGACCGTCATGGGCATCATCCGCCAACGTGCGGCGGCCGCCGCGCCGAAGAAGTAGGCGGACGAAAAACAAGAACAAGGAAAAACGAAAACTATCATGGCAAACAAACTTATCGTCGCTCCTGCCCCCCACGTGCAGACCACGCAGTCGACGGCCCGCATCATGCGCGACGTAGTGATCGCGCTCCTGCCGGCGCTGATCGTCTCGACGGTCGTCTTCGGGTGGAGCGTCCTCTGCGTAACGGCCCTCTCGGTGGCGGCGTGCGTAGGGTTCGAATACCTCATTCAGCGTTTTCTGGTCGGCGGAAAAACCACCGTCGACAACTGGTCGGCCGTCGTAACGGGCCTCCTGCTGGCGTTCAACCTCCCGGCGTCGATTCCCTGGTGGATCGTCATAATCGGAGCATTCGTAGCGATCGCCATCGCCAAGATGACCTTCGGCGGCTTGGGCAAGAACCCCTTCAACCCCGCGCTGGTGGGCCGTGTCTTCCTGCTGATCGCCTACCCGGTGCAGATGACGACATTCCCCGAAATCGAGGGCCTCGACGCCCTGTCGGGCGCCACGCCGCTGGCCGCCGTGAAGCGCGGAGCCGCCGCCGACATCCTGCCGGTGCAGGACCTGCTCCTCGGCAACATGCCGGGCTCGCTGGGTGAAGTGGCAGCGCTGGCCCTGCTGGCAGGCTTCGTCTACCTGCTGTGGCGCAAGGTCATCACGTGGCACATTCCGGTAACGGTGCTGCTGACGATGGCCGTCTTCGCATTCGTCGTGGCCCTGAGCCGCGGAGCCGGCATTCAGGATGCCGCCCTGTGGCAGTACCCGCTGTTCCACCTGCTGGCCGGCGGTGCGATGTTAGGCGCGATCTTCATGGCGACGGACTACTCGACCTCGCCCATGACCCCCTGCGGCGGCGTGATCTTCGCCGTGGGCATCGGAGCCATCACGATGTGCATCCGCCTGTGGGGCGCCTATCCCGAAGGCATGTCGTTCGCGATTCTGATCATGAACTCGACGGTGCCCCTCATCAACAAGTATGTCAAACCCAAGCGCTTCGGCGTGAAATAAGGAGGACCGCACGATGAAAAGCACACTTTTGAACATGACGGCCGTCCTCTTCGGCATCACGCTGATCGCCTCGGCGGGCGTGGGCGTCGTCAACATGATTACCCTCGAGCCGATCGCGCAAGCCGAGCTGGCGGCCAAGAACGAAGCCCTGAACGGCGTACTTCCGCAGTTCGACGCCACGGAAAGCGACCCCCTGACGATCGACGAACTGCCCATCACGGTCCACACGGCGACCTTAGAAGGCGAGCGCGTAGGCTACGCGGTGGAAACGATGTCGAAACAAGGTTTCGGCGGCGAAATACACCTGATGGTCGGCTTCACGCCCGCGGGCGAAATCATCAACGTCAGCGTCCTGAAGCAGACCGAGACCCCGGGCCTCGGCACGAAGATGGCCGACGAGGGGAACCCGCTGCTGAGCAGCATTCAGGGGCAGCAGCCGGACCAGAAGAAACTGGTGAACGGCAAGCTGGCCGTAACCAAAGACGGCGGCGACGTGGATGCGCTGACCGCCGCGACCATTTCGTCGCGCGCCTACGTGGACGCGATCAATCGGGCATGGATGGCTTTCAGGCGCATAGCGACCGGCGAGATGCCGGTAGAGGACGCCTCGGGAGCTACCGCAACCAACGAGCCTCAGGCTCAGGAAGGAGGTCAAAATGAATAAGTTGAAAATCATATTGAGCGGCATCGTCAAGAACAACCCCACGTTCGTGCTGGTGCTGGGCATGTGCCCCACATTAGGCACCACGACCTCGGCCGAAAACGGCATGGGCATGGGTCTGGCGACGATGGCCGTGCTGATTCTGTCGAACCTGGTGATCTCGCTGGTCAAGAACATCATTCCGGACAAAGTCCGCATCCCGGCGTTCATCGTCATCATCGCGTCGTTCGTAACGATCATTCAGATGCTCATGCAGGCGTTCGTGCCGGCGCTCTATGCGTCGCTCGGCGTCTTCATCCCGTTGATCGTCGTCAACTGCATCATCCTGGGCCGCGCCGAAGCCTTCGCCTCGAAGAACAACCCCTTCGACTCGATGCTCGACGGTCTGGGCATCGGTCTGGGCTTCACCCTCTCGCTGACGGTCATCGGCGCCGTGCGCGAGATCCTGGGCGGCGGCTCGATCTTCGGCCATGCACTCGGCATCGCGGACTACACGCCGCTGATCTTCGTGCTGGCGCCGGGTGCCTTCCTGGTGCTGGGGTACCTCATGGTTCTGTTTAACAAATTAGCCAAGAAAT
>CAZIUJ010000037.1:0-13610 GCA_964542345.1 uncultured Alistipes sp. | reverse complement strand
GAAGCCGGCGAGGTGGTTCCAACGGAGTGAATCGGAGCGCATGAAGAGCAGGGCGAAGAGGGTGAAGACCGTGAGGGAGACGACCTCCTGCAAGACCTTGAGCTCCCAAATTGAAAAAGGCCCGCCGAACTGGGCGGAGCCGATGCGGTTGGCGGGCACCTGGAAGCAATATTCGAAGAGGGCGATGCCCCAACTGAGCAACACGATGACGGCCAGCCCGAAGCGTTCGAGCCGCGATTTGAAAGCGATATGCCCGTACCACGCCAATGTCATGAAGGCGTTCGAGACGACGAGCAACAATACGGTGGCGATTCCTCGTAACATCTTATTGTAGCATGGTTTCTAAGTCGGTAATGTCGGCGAAGGTGTCGATAATCCGATCCGTCGCTGTTTCGGAGGCCAGCACCTCGCGCGAGAGGGTGGTGGTGAGCGTTACGATGCGTCCGGCGCCGGCCCGGCGGGCCGCTTCGATCCCAGCTTTGGCATCTTCGAAGATGACGCACTCCGCCGGCTGCAGTCCCAGTGCCGCGGCGGCCGTCAGGTAGATTTCCGGATCGGGCTTGCAATGCGTTACGCGGTCGCCCGAGACGATGGCGTCGAAACAATCCTCGATCCCGCATTTTTCCAACACGAAGTCGATGTTCGTGCGGCAGCCCGACGAACCCACGGCGCAGCGGATACCCGCTGCGCGCAGGCGTCCCAAGAGGTCGGTCAGCCCCTCGACCGGCCGGATTGTCGGGGCATAGATTTCGCGATAGATCGCCTCCTTTTCGTCGGCCAGCGCCGCCAGCCCCTTGTCGCGGATGATCTCCGCCGGCATGATGCGGCGCAGGATGTCGTCGTTGCCCATGCCGAATGCCTGGGCCAGTTTCTCGCGCCAGCCGTCGACGCCGTAGCGCTCGCAAAAGATTTCGAATGCCCGGACGTGCACGGCGCTGTTGTCCACCAGCGTGCCGTCCATGTCGAATATCGCTCCTCGGATCATCGTTTTTCGGTTTTTACGGAGCGCAAAGGTAGTGAAATCTGCAAATTTGGCGTAACTTTGGCGGCAGAAAAGTTTTGTCATACGTTTTCGATGAGCCGTATTTGCCCGAGCTGTGCCGAAATGAGAAAAAGAGCATGAACAGGAAGATCGAAAAGACCAATGCCGCCCGCTTGCTTGACCGTGCCGGCATTGCCTATGAGCTTGTCCCTTATGAGGTGGATGAGGAGCATCTGGCTGCCACGCATGTTGCCGAGCAGTTGGGCGAGCCCATCGAGTGCGTTTTCAAGACCCTCGTCTTGCGGGGCGACCGCTCGGGGTTGTTCGTCTGCGTGGTGCCCGGCGACCATGAGGTTGACCTAAAGGCCGCGGCCCGCGTCTCCGGCAACAAGAAAGCCGACCTGATCCCCATGAAAGAACTGCTGCCCTCGACGGGCTATATTCGTGGCGGCTGTTCGCCCGTCGGCATGAAGAAGCCGCTGTCCACCTTTTTCCACGCGACAGCCCTCGACTATCCCTTTATTTATATCAGCGCTGGTGTCCGGGGCCTGCAGCTCAAGGTTGCCCCGGCGCCTTTGATCGCTTTTGTCCGTGGCACCCTTGCCGATCTGAGCCGCAAAGGGTAGCTTATTCGCCGTAGAGCCGGCGATAGTAGTTCCGGTATTCGCCCGACGTTACGTGGTCCATCCACGCCTGGTTCTCCAAGTACCAGCGCACGGTCTTTTCGATTCCTTCCTCGAACGGCAGGCTCGGTTCCCAGCCCAACTCCGTTTTCAGCTTGCTGCTGTCGATCGCGTAGCGTAAGTCATGGCCCGCACGGTCCGCAACGAACGTAATCAGGGAGTCGGAGTAACCCTCCGGATGGCCGAGCAGGCGGTCGGTTGTGCGGACGAGCAGACGCACCAGGTCGATGTTGCGCCATTCGTTGAATCCTCCGATGTTGTAGCTCTCGGCCGTGCGGCCCCGGTGGAAGATCGTGTCGATCGCCCGGGCATGGTCCTCGACGTGGAGCCAGTCGCGGACGTTCTCGCCCCGGCCGTAGACGGGCAGGGGACGCCGTTGGCGGATGTTGTTGATGATGAGCGGAATCAACTTCTCGGGAAACTGGTTCGGCCCGTAGTTGTTCGAACAGTTGGTGATGATCGTCGGCAGATCGTAGGTGTCATGATAGGCCCGTACGAAGTGGTCCGACGAGGCTTTCGAGGCGCTGTAGGGGCTGTGGGGGGCGTAAGGCGTCGTCTCGGTGAAGCAGGCGTCGCCGGCGGCCAGCGCTCCGTAAACCTCGTCGGTCGAGATATGGTGGAAGCGTTTGCCCTCGTAGCCCTCCGGGCGGGCTTCCCACTCGGTGCGGGCCGCCTGCAGCAGCGAGAGCGTCCCCAGCACGTTGGTCCGCGCGAAGACGAACGGATCGAGGATCGAGCGGTCGACATGGCTCTCGGCCGCCAGATGGATCACGCCGTCGATCGCATGGCGGCGGAAAACCTCCCGCACCCGTTCGCAGTCGCAGATGTCGACCTGCTCGAAGACGTAGTTGCCGCATCCCTCCACGTCGCGCAGGTTCTCCGGATTGCCCGCATAGGTCAGGCAGTCCATGTTGACGATCCGGCAGTCGGGGTATTTCTTTACGAAAAGACGGACCACATGGCTTCCGATGAAGCCGGCGCCGCCCGTGATGAGCAGGTTGCGTGTCATTGTTCGCTTCGGTTTTTCAGGCTTTGCAGGCAGTAGCGCATCGATTCCCGCCAGTGGGGGATTTCGAGGCCGAACGTGCGGCGGATTTTCGTTTTGTCGAGGACCGCGTAGGCCGGCCGGAGGGCTTTCGCCGGGTACTCCTCCGTGCGGCAGGGGCGGATGCGGCAGGCGCCGTTCCCGGCTGCGGCGGCGATCTCCACGGCGAAGTCGTACCATGAGCAAGCGCCTTCGTTGGAGAAGTGGTAGGTTCCTTCGTGGCCGACGTGGAGTCCGCCTTCGACGATCGCGAAAATCGCCAGCGCCAAGTCGCCCGCATAGGTCGGCGTGCCGATCTGGTCGCAGACGACGTCGAGCGTTTCGCGCTCGGCCGTCAGCCGCAACATCGTCCGCAGGAAGTTGTGTCCCGTTTCGGAGTAAAGCCAGCCAGTGCGGAGAATCAGGTGGCGGCATCCCGATTGGCGGACGGCCTCTTCGCCCGCCGCTTTCGTGCGGCCGTAGGCGTTTTGGGGATTCGTCGGAGTATCTTCCTCATAGGGTCGGCAACTCCGCCCGTCGAATACGTAGTCCGTCGAAACATGGATCAGCAGGGCGTTGTGCCGCGCAGCCGCCTCCGCCAACAGGGCCGGAGCCGCGGCGTTGAGCCGGGCGGCTGCCGTCTCCTCTTCTTCGGCCCGCTCCACGTCGGTGTAGGCCGCACAGTTGACGATGACGTCGGGCTTCAGCTCCGCCACCGCCTTTTCGACCGCCGTGGCGTCCGTGATGTCCAGTTCGGCCGCATCGGTGGGCGTATAGTTGTTGGGCGAGAGGGCCGTCAGGCGGCAGAGAGCCTGTCCCAGCTGTCCGCGGGCACCCGTTATCAGTATGTTAAGCATAGTAATCCGTGTTGTAGTCGAACACTGCTTCCGCCTCCGTCAGCCGGGGATTCCGGACGTCTTTCTCCGAGAGGATCGTTTCGGCCGGCGTCAGGTGCCAGTCGATACCCAATGCCGGGTCGTCCCAGGCGATCGCACCCTCCGCTTCGGGGGCATAGCGGGCGTCGCATTTGTATTGAAAGAGCGCTTCGTCGCTCAGCACGGCGAATCCGTGGGCGAAACCCCGCGGAATGAAGAGCTGACGCCGGTTTTCGCCCGTCAGCTCGACGGCGACATGGCGTCCGAACGTCGGGCTTCCGCGGCGGATGTCCACCGCTACGTCCAACACCCGGCCCTCGATCACGCGCACCAATTTTGACTGCGCATGGGGCGGTTTCTGAAAATGCAACCCCCGCACGACGCCGTGCCGCGAGCGCGATTCGTTGTCCTGCACGAACACGACGGGACGCACCAGCCGGTCGAAGACCTCCTGTGCATAGCTCTCCATGAAGTAGCCCCGGGCATCGCCGTGAAGTTCGGGTTCGAGGATCACGACCCCGGCCAAAGCGGTTTCCACTGCTTTCATCGTTTCTTCTCCTCGATTATTTTCAGCAAGTAGCGGCCGTATGGATTATGGAGCATCGGCTCGGCCAGCGCGCGCAGCCGCTCTTCGCCGATCCATCCCCGGCGGTAGGCGATCTCTTCCAGACAGGCGATCTTCAGCCCCTGCCGTTTCTCGATCACCTCCACGAAGATCGAGGCTTCGGCCAGCGAGTCGTGCGTCCCTGTGTCCAGCCACGCGAAACCGCGGTCCAGGTTCCGGACTTTCAGGGCTCCGTTGTGCAGGAATACCTGGTTGACCGTCGTGATCTCCAGCTCGCCGCGCGCCGACGGTTCGATGCGTGCCGCAATGTCGACCACGTTGTTCGGATAGAAGTAGAGCCCGACCACCGCATAGTCCGACCGGGGGTGTGCCGGTTTCTCCTCGATCGAAAGGCAGTTGCCCGCCTCGTCGAACTCGGCGACGCCGTAACGTTCGGGATCGTCGACCCGGTAGCCGAAAATCGTCGCTTTCGCTTCGGTTTCGGCTGTTGCGACCGCCTCCTGCAGCAGCTCCGTGAATCCGGGCCCGTGGAAGATGTTGTCGCCGAGAATCAGGCAGACCGCGTCGTCGCCGATGAACTTCCGGCCGATAAGGAATGCCTGTGCCAGCCCATCGGGTTGGGGCTGCTCGGCGTATTCGAAGTGCACGCCGTAGTCGCTTCCGTCGCCCAAGAGACGTTGAAAGGCCGGCAGGTCGGCGGGTGTCGAGATGACGAGTATCTCCCGGATTCCGGCCTGCATCAGGACCGAAACCGGGTAGTAGACCATCGGTTTGTCGTAGATCGGCAGGAGCTGTTTGCTGACTCCTTTGGTGATGGGGTAGAGCCGCGTGCCCGTGCCGCCCGCCAGAACGATTCCTTTCATCGGAAAAAACAGTAAGAGTTCGTTTCCTGCAAAGATACGAAAAGTCGAGCGCAGAAACAAGCGATAGCTTGGTTATGCCGAAACGAAGTATCTTCGACGCCCGGCTAAGAGCCGGGTTTTATAAATATCTTAAACGCAGTCAAAGATAACGTTTTTTTCGATGCGATCGTTCGCCCGGGTACGCTTTTTTTAGATTCCCGGGCCGTTCATGGCGAGGATCCAGCCGTTGAGATAGGTGGCGTAGAGGAGCCAAAGGAGGTAGGGGAGGAAGAGCCAGGCGGCGTCGTGCCGGATGCGGCAACTGCGGGCGATGTAGAGCATCGTGAGCGCATCGAGCACCACGATGGCGATCATCCCGGCGAGCGGACTGCGGCAGACGAAAAAGAAGATGCTCCACAGAAAGTTGACGCCCAACTGAATGCCCCAAAGCGTCAGCACGGTGCGCCGCGGACCTTCGGCGGCTGTCAGGATGCGTCCTGCGGAAATGCCCATCAAGATATATATTGTGCCCCATGCTACCGGAAACAGCCAGTTCGGCGGTGTCCCGGCGGGCTTCAGCAGGGTAGGGTACCACTCGGCCAGCGTCGGGCGCTGGAGCCAGCCGGCCAACCCGCCCAATGCCAGACAGAGCATGATCGGCAGGGCGTAGGCTCCGATTCGTCGCGCCGCCTGAGGTTTCGGGGCTTCCGAAGCTGGTACCGGCTTCTCTTTATGGCGCTGTTCGAGGAGCAGCGGCAGTAGCAGCGGCAAGATTTCGAGCCCCGTCTGTGCCAGCCGCTCGCTCAAGCTGCGTTCCCGCAGCGGCGGCCGTTCTGCTTTGTGCTTGCGGCGCAGCAGGAAGATCGAAATCGTGGCGACGCCCATGCCTGTCAGCAGCCCGAGCACTGCTCGCAACGCCTCGGGGCGGCGATCCGCTGTCTTGGTTATCTCCGGTCGATTCTCCGTCATCATCGCGATTTTTCGCGCTCTGCGGCAAAATCGGTGCCGAAGCCCCCGACCGCAAAATTCCGCCCATCCGGCGAAGTTGCCGGAAAGGCGGAACTTGCTGTCTAACGAGGCGGCTATTCGTGCTCGGTATAGCTTTTAATCAGCGTACAGCGGGGATTAGGGCATTTTCCGACATTGGAGAGTTCGAACCGATCCTTAATTTCTGCACCCATTTTCCGATTGAAATCTTCTTGTTCTGCCCGACTCATGGATAGGTATTCATCCATAAATTCCCGATCATTTTGCAAATAGAAGAAGATGCAGTCGGTCAGATTCGGACAAATTTTGTCATCGAGGATTTTCTTACACTTTTCTTTCATGTTTTCCATAATTCAAGAGATTCCTGATTTTGATTACAAATTAGGAATATTACTCGGATTTTGCAAACAATCATACAATTTTACGGCAGGAGCCATAAAAACAATAATTTTCGTATCTTTGGCTTCGCCTTAGATACTCCCGCTCGGCAATGCTCAAATTGATTTGGCATTGCCCTCGCTTATTCGTATCTTTGAACTTCCTTAAACAGGATATGCAGCCCATGAACCCCAAACTGATCGCCATAGTCGGCACCAACGCCTCGGGCAAGAGCGCCGTGGGACTGGAGCTTGCGCGGCGCTACGGAGGCGAAATCGTCTCGGCAGACTCGCGGCAGATTCTGCGCGGCTACGACCTCTGCTCGGGCAAAGTTACGGCCGAAGAACGGCAGGCTGTGCCGCATCATCTGCTCGACATTGCTGAGGCGGGTGTTTACTTTTCGCTGGCCGACTACCAGTCGCATGCCTACGCCGCCATCGACGACATCCTCGGCCGTGGAAAACAGCCCTTTCTGGTCGGCGGCACGGGGCTCTATGTCAATGCTGTGGCCGACGGTTATGAACTGGTCGACGCCGGGCCCGACGAAGCGCTGCGTGCCCGCTTAGAGGGGATGAGCACCGAGGAGCTGGTGCGTCTTTTCCGCGAGAAATCCGGCGAGGTCCCCGCATTCCTCGATCTCAACAACCGGCGGCGGCTTGTGCGGGCCTGCGAAGTTCTGCTCTCGGGCCGCGATATTGCCGAAACCCGGGCCTGTCATCCCCGCTATGAAGTGCTCAAAATCGGCGTTACGTGGGAGCGGCCCGTGCTGCGGCAACGCATCGACGAGCGTTTGCGCCGCCGCTTGGAACAAGGGATGATCGACGAGGTGCGGCAGGGGCTCGAAGCCGGTGTCCCTTACGAGGCGTTCTGCAATCTCGGTCTCGAATATCGTTTCATTGCCCGGTATCTTCGCGGTGAGTTCGGCAGCTACGATGAGTTCGTCGAAAAGCTCTACACCGCGATCTGCCAGTTCGCCAAGCGGCAGATGACGTGGTTCCGCCGCGACGCTTCGATTCGCTGGTTAGAGATGCACGGCGACCCCGTCGCTGAAGCCGCCGCCTGGATCGACGACTTTCTTGCACGGTAAATAGTCGTAAAATAAATCGGAATTGCCTATCTTTGCAGCCCTATGGAACAGATGGAAACCTCAGTCTTCGCCGAACGGCAGCCCTACGACGTGATCGTTGTCGGGGCGGGTGCCGCCGGCATGATGGCCGCCGGCACGGCAGCGCACAGCGGCAAGCGGGTCCTGCTCATCGAGAAGATGGAGAAGTCGGGGCGCAAGGTCCGCATCTCCGGCAAGGGCCGCTGCAACCTCACCAATGCCCGGCCGGCCGAGGAGTTCGCCTCGCAAATCCGCACGAACGCCGATTTCTTTGCGCCGGCTTTCGCCGAGTTCAACAACCGGGCGACGATCCGCTTCTTCGAGCGG
This sequence comes from uncultured Alistipes sp., assembly GCA_964542345.1. Taxonomy (GTDB): domain Bacteria; phylum Bacteroidota; class Bacteroidia; order Bacteroidales; family Rikenellaceae; genus Alistipes. The sequence continues at coordinate 5,842 of CAZIUJ010000037.1, read as the reverse complement.
CAGGGTATCAAGCTCGACATCGAACGCGGCGACCGGGTCTTCCCCAAAAGCGGCAAGGCGTGGGACGTGGCCAATGCGCTGCTCGACTATTGTGTCGACAACGGCGTGAGAATCCTCTACAATACCCGCGTTACGGAGATCATGACCCTCGGCGACCGCGTGTTCGGCGTACGCTATATCAATAAGCGGGGTTTCGAACGCAAGGAGGAGTGCGACCGTGTGATTCTTGCCACGGGCGGCGTCTCCTATCCGGCCACCGGCTCCACGGGCGACGGCTACGCATTCGCGGCTGACCTGGGGCATGGCGTCGAGCCGCTGCGGCCCTCGCTGACGCCGCTCGTCTCCTCGCACGCGCAGATCAAATACCTCTCCGGCCTGTTGCTCCGCAACGTCCGGGCTGTGCTCTATGTCAATAACGAGCCGGTACGCGAGGAGTTCGGCGAGATCGGATTCTCGGAGCGCGGCATCGAGGGAGCCGTGGCCCTGCGCATGAGCCGCGACGCTGTGGATGCCCTGATCGACGGCCGGCGCGTGAAGATCGTCCTCGACCTCAAGCCGGCGCTCAGCGACGAGCAGCTGCGCGACCGCATTGCCCGCGAGCGGGCCGAAATGGCGCCGACGGAGTTCTTCGGCGAGCTGCTGCGCAAACTTGTGCCCAAAGCGCTGGTCATGCCGCTGGCGCAGGAGCTGGACATCCATTCGAAAAACTACCTTTCCAAACTTACCGACGCGCAAGTCGACCGCCTCGTCCGCACGCTCAAAGGACTGACGTTCCCCATCACGGACTATGCACCGTTCGAGTTCGCCGTAACCACGGCCGGAGGCGTGCGGTGCGACGAAGTGAATCCCCATACGATGGAGTCGCTGAAGGTGCGGGGGCTCTACTTCGCGGGCGAAGTGCTCGACATCGACGCCAATACGGGCGGCTACAACCTCCAGATCGCCTTTTCGACCGGCCGGCTGGCCGGCATGCTGAAAAAGTAGGGGAGCATGAAACCGATGCGCCATCCTTTCGGACCGGGTTTTGCGGCACGTTTCTCCGCCGTGAAGAACCCGTTCGTGCGAGCGCGTCATTTTCGCGGACACGGGGTTCATTCGCCGTTCGTCTATCGGCTGGTGCGCGAAGTCTTCATGCGCTCTGCGCTTTTGCCGGGCGACCGGGCCCTTTTTCGCACACTGACGACACTCGGGCTGCCTGAGCGCCGGGCCGTGCAGCTGCAGAATCTGGCGATCCATGCCGGTTACGGGACGTTTGGCCTGAATCGTGCGGAGGGGGATTTTTGGATCGCTACGCGCGATTTCCCGTGCGCCGACCTGCCGGCATTCGTGCGGCAGGCCGCAGCCGCAGGTGCTACGGTCGCGGTGCTCGATCCTTACGGTGGACGCGAGCGGCGAGCCGCATGCCGGCGGATCGTGGCCCTGCATGGCTCCACGTCGGTCGATAACCGGGCTTACCTGTTGTTATTCAACAACCGGTTGCCGAAACAGCATTTCATCTTGTAGTCATGAAAGTATACACCAAAACCGGAGACGGGGGCACGACGTTGCTCATCGGCGGCGAACGGGTTTTCAAGACCGACAGCCGGGTCGAAGCCTACGGCTCGGTCGACGAGCTGGCGGCGTTCGTTGCGCTGCTGGCGGATCGGCTGCGCGACGATGAGGGCCTGCAGGAGATTCGCGACGAGCTGCGCCGCATCCTTTCGCGCCTGATGTCGGTCGAAGCGCTGCTGGCTGTGGGCGAGGGGGGCCGCGACAAGGTCGCTCCGCTGGATCCGGCCTGCATCGCCTGGTTGGAGACGCGCATCGACGCCATGCAGGGAGCTTTGCCGGCGATCGACAAGTTCACCTTACCGGGAGGGCATGCCGCCGTCTCGCTCTGCCATGTCTGCCGGACCGTCTGCCGCCGGGCCGAACGGGCCGCCTTGCGGGCCGGACAGGAGCACGATGTCGATGCGGCGGTGCTCGCCTGGCTGAACCGCCTGTCGGATTATTTTTACCTGCTCGGGAGGACCCTGTCTGCGCACTATGGCGCCGAAGAAGTTCTGTGGATTCCCTGACCCGAGGGGGCGTTGTTCGGTTGTTGGATAAAAAAACTTTGTTTTTCTTGTTTTTTTTATACTTTTGCAAAACGCCCGAGGGCGAAGGACCTGCAAAGAAGCGGCAGGCCGTTGATTTTGAGAACTTAAAACTTTGCTGTTATGTACTGGACGCTTGAACTGGCATCGAAACTCGAAGATGCACCCTGGCCCGCAACCAAAGACGAGCTCATCGACTACGCCGTGCGCTCGGGGGCTCCGTTGGAGGTGCTCGAAAACCTGCAGGAGATCGAGGACGAGGGCGAGATCTACGAGTCGATCGAGGATATCTGGCCCGACTATCCCTCCAAAGATGATTTCTTCTTCAACGAGGAGGAGTATTGAATTTTCGACATGGAAATGAAAAGCGACCTGTGCGGGTCGCTTTTTTTGCATTAAATGGGATGACTTTATTTATATGAATATTGTGGTTCCTGTTTCAATTTTCTCCAACTTATATTACTAGTTTTTTTACTCCATTCCAGCCTGGATAAATTACAGGCAAATGCTTGGGCTAAACCTTCCAATATTTTTTTTGATTTAATTGAAAAATAATTTCTATCTTCACTTTCTGAATTAATTACTCCATAAACGTGATTATCATATATTATAGGGATGCAAATTTCAGATTCAGTTTCAAGAACTGCACAAAAGTAGTTATCTAATTCTTTTACAGAATTTTCCACAATCGTTTTGCCCGTTTTATAGCAAGTTCCAATTAATCCACGATATGATACTATACAATATTGTTGTTTATGAGGAGATATTGCTTCGGCAACAACGTGTAGTTCATTAGAATATTCGTTAACCAATTCTAATATTATTTGATTGTAATCCGTTTTTGTAATTTTTTCTATTTCACTTAGTGCTATTTTACATAATGATTCAGCTGAAGAAGTAGAAGAAAACAGATCATTATATTTTTTGAAATACTTATTAGTTCTCATTTTTTTTAGAATGCCCCAGATAGTAAGGATAGGACCTACGATTTTAAGGATCAATAAAAAAGGTTCGATTAACATACTCTCAAGCCGTTGGAGGATATATAACATCTTTTGGGGTATTTATATGGAAAATAATTCTGTTGCAAAGATAAGAAAATTTAAAGATTAGTCGTCGAATTATCATTAGGATTTTTGCGTCGTTATAATCGAAATATTTATATGTGCAAATAAAAACTTGCGTTTATGTATTATAACTATGGCGTAACGTTTACTTATTAAGTGCGATATATTACTGCCTGCTAACTTTTTTATGAAAATTTCTACTCGTGAATAATTGATATTACTGAGATATATTCTTTCTCTCAAAATACATAAGCACTCAATATTCCTAATCCTTTTAATAATGGTCATCGATTTTTTCAGAATTGTATATACCGATTTTATTTCCGTTTCTGAATTTTTAATCGTATTTTTGCGGCCGTTTAATAACGTTCTCATCATGTTGAGCAGAAGATTACTTCGTATCAAGGTCGTCAAGGCGTTGTTCGCGCACCTGATGTCGGGCGCCGAAAACATGATCGCCTCCGAGAAGACGCTCATGACCTCCGTCGACAAATCCTACGACCTCTATTTCCAGCTGCTGGCGCTCCCCGTCGAGTTGGCGCGCTACGCATCCCGGCGGCTGGAGATCGCCCGGGCCAAGAAGCTCCCGACGTTCGAGGACCTGCATCCCAATACGAAGTTCGTGGACAACACCGTCCTGCGCATCATCGCCAACAGCGATTCGGTCAACGACTACCTTGCCGCCCATAAATTAGGCTGGGAGCCTTTCCCCGATTTCATCCGCACGCTCTACGGACAGCTTGCCGAAAGCGACTATTTCAAGGAATATATGGCCCGCGAGGAGCGGTCGTTCGACGAGGACCGGCGCTTCGTCGAGACGTTCTTCAAGGAGCTGCAGAATTGCGAGGCGCTGGACGACATGCTGGAGGAGAGTTCCGTCTTCTGGAGCGACGACGTACCCTATATTCTGGTCCTGATTTTGCGGTCCCTCTCGGCCCTGCGGCCCTCGCATACCGAACTGAAAGTCCCGCCCAAGTTCAAGTCCGACGACGACCCTGCGTTCGTCAAGACCCTGTTCGAAAAGGCGCTCGTCAACTATGACAGCTACCAGGCCTATATCGAGAAGTTCACCTCTAACTGGGACGTCGAGCGCATCGTCTTCATGGACAACCTTATTATCGGCACGGCGCTGGCCGAGCTCACCGAGTTCCCCGATATTCCTGTCAAGGTTACGCTCGACGAGTGGATCGAGATTTCGAAATATTACTCCACGCCCGGCAGCAGCACTTTCATCAACGGCGTGCTGGACAAGATCGTCGAATCGCTCACGGCCGAAGGGCGGATCAAAAAGAGCGGCCGCGGCCTGCTCTGACACCCATGCGGCGGTTGCTCCTTGTTTTTGCCGTGGCTCTCGGGCTCGTCGCCTGCCGGCCCCGGCCTGTCCGCGTCGCTCTGCCTGGGCGAATCGTCGTGCTTACCGATTCGCTGCTCGACTGCGGCGGCACGGATACCCTCCGCTTCGGACATCTCCATGCAGGCGAAACGGGGGCTTTGTCGCTCTCGTTCGAGAACCGCACGTCGCGGCCGCTGGTCATCGCCTCCGTCGAGCGGAGCTGCGGATGTACTTCGGTGGAGTTCGACGCCGCTCCTTTCGGGCCCGGCGATTTCAGTCCGGTTGTTGCGAAATTCGATTCGCGGGGCGAGTGGGGGTGGCAGCTCAAGGTTGTCGACCTTTTCTTTGCCGGGCGGCCGCGGCCGTTCCGTCTGCTGGTCGAGGCCGACGTGGAGTAGTTGCCGGAATCCGGGTATTTTCCTCCGGAATCGGGGTAGCCGGCGTTGCGGAGGAATCGGTAATTTTGCAGAAATAAAAAAGGAGGAATACGATGGACGTCATTGCACGCATGCGAAACGGCGAACGGATCACCGAGAGCGATCCCGACTACCCGCAGCTTTGCGAGGAGGTGGAGCATACCCGCCGGCTTGTCGGCGAGTTGAACACGGGTTACCATTCGCCCGACGAAACCCGGGCCTTGCTCGAACGCATCTGGGGACAGCCGCTGGACGCTTCGGTGCGCATGTTCCCGCCGTTTTATACCGCTTTCGGCAAGACTACCCGCGTAGGCCGGGAAGTCTTCATCAACTTCGGCTGCACGTTCCTCGATCAGGGCGGCATCACCATCGAGGACGGTGTCTTCATCGGACCGGGAGCCAAGATTCTTACGGAGCATCATCCCGAGGCCCCGGCCCTGCGGCATCGCCTGTTGACCAAGCCTGTCGTCATCCGGCGCAATGCGTGGATCGGGGCCGGCGCTTCCATTCTTCCCGGAGTAACCGTCGGCGAGCATGCCATCGTAGGTGCTGGCGCCGTGGTTACGAAAGATGTTCCCGCCCGAACCATTGTGGCCGGCGTTCCGGCCCGCATCATCCGGAAAATCGAAGATGAATAAAATCCTTATCCTGCTCTTTGCGGCGCTTCTGTTCGCCGGCGGAGCGGCCTGTACGGCCACCGATTCCCGAAACAACCGCTATCCTATGGAAAATCTGCAGCTCACTTCCGACTGGGACAAGACCTTTCCCAAGAGCAACAAGGTCGACCACTGCAAAGTTACTTTCTCGAACCGCTACGGCATCACCCTTGCCGCCGACCTCTATCTTCCGAAGCAGGCCGAGGGGCTCCTGCCCGCCATCGCCGTCTGCGGTCCTTTCGGTGCCGTCAAGGAGCAGTGTGCGGGTCTTTATGCTCAGACGATGGCCGAACGC
>CAZIUJ010000036.1:0-13643 GCA_964542345.1 uncultured Alistipes sp. | reverse complement strand
CACGGAGGCCCGCTATTGGTCCTCTGCTCCGGCCTCAGCAAGCAGTGCGAATAGCACCTTTTTGGCTTACAGCTCCGGGAGTGTGGAGCCCGAAGGTACTGGAAGTCGCGGCAACGCTCGCACCGTGCGCTGCGTCCAGCATCTGCCGCTGCTTTTATTTTTCGGCTAACTACAATGCAATACATAGTACATTTATTTGCGGAATATATTTTTTATCCATATATTTGCAGCGACAAACGAACAGAAAGAGCAAAAAAGTAAAAATTTATTGTTTTTCGATAAAAATAAATTGTTTTTCAAACAATAAATCGTACTTTTGTGCGTTCACCCTTTCAGGGACCGTCGCTCCGGCACGCCCCCGCAAACAGAAAGAACCATGATAAAGCTGCAGCAAATCCACAAAACCTACTACAACGGTTCGCCGTTGCACGTGCTCAAAGGCATCGACCTCGAAGTCGGCCGGGGCGAACTGGTCTCGATCATGGGGGCCTCGGGATCGGGCAAGTCCACCCTGCTCAACATTCTGGGCATTCTGGACAACTACGACAGCGGCAGCTACTACCTGGCCGGCCGCCTGATCCGCAACCTGAGCGAGACGCAGGCCGCCGCCGCGCGCAACTGCATGATCGGCTACATCTTCCAGTCGTTCAACCTGATCAGTTACAAGAACGCGGTCGAGAACGTCGCCCTGCCCCTCTACTATCAGGGCATGGGGCGCCGCAAGCGCAACGCCCTGGCACTCGAATACCTCGACCTGCTGGGGCTCAGAGAGTGGGCTTCGCACATGCCCAACGAAATGTCGGGCGGGCAGAAGCAGCGCGTGGCCATCGCCCGGGCGCTCATCAACAAGCCGCAGATCATTCTGGCCGACGAACCCACGGGGGCCCTCGACAGCGCCACTTCGCAGGAGGTGATGAACCTGCTGCGGCGCGTGAACCGCGAAATGGGCATGACGATCATCTGCGTAACGCACGAGCAGGCGATCGCCGACCAGACCGACCGCATCATCCGCCTGCGCGACGGCATCATCGATTCGATCACCTCCACGGGGCTGGGACAATGAACGAGCTGCTGCTGGAGATTTGGACTTCGGTGCGCCGCAACAAGCTGCGCACGTTCCTCACGGGTTTCTCCGTCGCATGGGGCATCTTCATGCTGGTGATTCTCTTAGGTTCGGGCAACGGCCTCAAGAACGGCGTAACTTCCAATTTCGGCGATTACGCGACCAACTCCATCTCGCTCTACGGCGGCCGGACATCGAAACCCTACAAAGGCTACCGCAAGAACCGCCGCATCCGGATGCAGAACAGCGACCTGGAGATTCTCCGCACCGAATTTCCCGAAATCGAGGAGGTGGCCGCCAACGCCTGGTTCGCAACGCAGACCGTAACCTACGGAAACGAATTTACGAAAGCCTGGCTGCGGGGGTCGCTGCCGCAGACCGGACGGATCGAGGGCATCTCCCTCTCGGCCGGGCGCTTCATCAACGAGGCCGACATCCGCGAATACCGCAAGGCGATCGTCATCGACGAGCCCATGCGGCGGCTCTTTTTCCGGGAGGAGGACCCGTTAGGGCGGCAGGTGCGCGTCGGCAATTCGATCTTCACGGTCGTCGGCGTGCAGAAAGGCGACGCGCAGCGCAGCAACTCCTCGTGCTACATCCCCCTCACAACGGGCCAGCTGCTCTACGAAGCCAACAACCCCGAGGTCAGCAACATCATCTTCACCGTGCAGGGCATCCGCACCGACGCCCAAATGAAGGCTTTCGAGCAGCGCGTGCTGCAGCGACTGGCCGCCGAGCACGACTTCGCACCCGACGACGAAAGCGCCATCTGGCTCAACAACCGGATGGAGAACTACAAGAACATCATGGTGGTCTTCGCAGGCATCAACCTCTTCGTCTGGATCATCGGCCTCGGAACCCTCCTCGCCGGCATCGTCGGCGTGAGCAACATCATGCTCGTTACGATTACGGAGCGCACCCCCGAGTTCGGCATCCGCAAGGCCCTCGGCGCCAGGCCGTCGTCGATCATCCGGCTGATCCTCACCGAGTCGGTCTTCATCACCGCCGCTTTCGGCTACATCGGCATGGTCCTGGGCGTCGCCACGATGGAGCTCGTGAACCGCTTCCTCGTCGAGCCGCAGGGGGCGACCGAGGATGCGATTTTCCTCAACCCGACGCTCGACTTGGGCGTCGCCATCAGCGCAACGGTGGTCCTCGTCGTCGCGGGGCTCATCGCCGGCTACGTCCCGGCCTACCGCGCCGCCCAGCTCAAGACCATCGACGCCTTAAGATACAACAAATAGAGTAGCCATGCACTTCTTCGACATCGACCGCTGGAACGAAATCTGGCAGACCGTCAGCCGGAACCGCAAGCGCAGCATCATGACGGCGTTGGGCGTCTTCTGGGGCATCTTCATGCTCACCATCATGCTCGGCGCCGGCATGGGCCTCGGGCGGCTGTTCCGCACGCAACTCGGCGACATGTCCACCAACACGGTCCTCCTGCAGCCCCAGCAGACCGGCATCTCCTACAAGGGCATGCCCCGCAACCGGTGGTGGCGGATGAACAACGGCGACGTGGAGGCCGTCAGAAAGCTCCCCGAGGTGTCGTACGCCTCGGCCGTCTACTGGGGAGGCGAGCTTCCCTGCAGCTACCGCGAGCGCAAGGGCGACTACTCGATGATGGGTTACTCGCCCGACTACCAGCGCATCAACCCGCAGAAAATCATCTACGGGCGCTTCATCAACGACGTCGACATGACGCGCAAGCGCAAGGTCTGCGTCATCGGCACGCAGGTTTGGAAGGACCTCTTCCCGGGCGGCGAGGACCCCGTCGGCAAGATCATCCGGATCAACAGCTCCTACTTCACCGTTACGGGCGTCATCCGCCGGCAGAGCACGGCCATGTCGTTCAGCGACCTCGAACGCACGGTCATCGTCCCCGTGTCGCTGGCCCAGCAGCTCTTCGGGCGCAGCGACTACGTGCACATGATCGCGTTGGCCGGCCGCGACGACGTGCCGAGCGAGCAGGTCGAGCGCGCCTGCCGGCAGGAGATCTTCGCCCGCCACCTCATCTCGCCCGACGACGAGAAAGCCATCTGGACAATGGCCGTCGCCGAAATTTTCGGCAAGATACAGGGCCTGTTCCGGGGCATCGCCCTGCTGACATGGATCGTCGGCTTGGGTACGTTGCTCGCCGGCATCGTCGGCGTGAGCAACATCATGCTCGTTACAATCAAGGAGCGCACGCAGGAGATCGGCATCCGCCGCGCCATCGGAGCTCCGCCGTCGGCCATCTTACTGCAGATTCTGAGCGAAAGTTTCGTGCTGACGTTCATCGCCGGCGTGCTGGGTCTCGCGGCCGCCGTGGGCGTGCTGTCGGTCGTCGACTCGGTCTACTACCAGGCGGTCGTCCTGGCGCAGGAGGGTGCCGCCATCACCTGGATGGTCTCTTTCGGCACCGGCTTGCAGGCGCTCTTCATCATCGTGGCGGGCAGCCTGCTCGCCGGCATCATTCCGGCATTAAGGGCCTTGAAGATCAAGGCCGTCGATGCCATCCGCGAAGAATAGAACAGAAAACAACAATAACCCGCAACCATGAAAAAATTCGTAAAAATCCTCTTCGGCGTGCTGTTCGTCGCGCTGCTCGTCGGCGTCGTGTGGTTCCTGTGGCACAAGACCCGCCCCGAGAAGGTCGTCTACACCATCGTGCAGCCCAAAGTCGACACGCTGCGGCAGTACGTCATCGCCACGGGCAAGGTCCAGCCCCGCGACGAAGTGCTCATCAAGCCTCAGATTTCGGGCATCGTCTCGGCCGTCTACAAGGAGGCCGGGCAGACCGTCCGGCAGGGCGATGTCATCGCCACGGTGAAGGTCGTTCCCGAAATGGGCCAGCTGTCGAGCGCCGAGTCGCGCGTCTCGATCGCCGAAATATCGCTCGCCCAGACCCGCCGCGAGCACGACCGCACGGCCGCCCTGCACGAGCGGGGCGTCCTCTCCGACGAGGAGTTCGAGCAGAGCCGCTCAACGCTCGCCAAAGCCGAGGAGGAGCTGCAGAACGCCCGCGAGAACATGGAGATCGTCAAGAACGGCATCACGAACCGCTACAAGGAGCTGAGCAACACGCAGATCCGCTCGACGATCGACGGCATGATCCTCGACGTGCCGATCAAGGTCGGCAACTCGGTCATTCAGGCCAACACCTTCAACGACGGCACGACGATCGCCACCGTCGCCGACATGACCAACATGCAGTTCCAGGGCAATATCGATGAGACCGACGTAGGCAAGCTCCACGAGGGCATGCCCGTGCAGCTCACGATCGGCGCCCTGCAGGACGTCGCCCTCGACGCCGAGCTGGAGTACGTGGCTCCGAAAGCCACCGAGGACAACGGCATCATCCTCTTCGAGGTCAAGGCCGCGGTTCATATTCCCGCCGACATCTTCGTGCGGGCCGGCTACAGCGCCAACGCCAGCGTGATGATCCAGAACCGCGAAGGGGTGCTGACCGTCCCCGAGAGCGCCGTCGAATTCGAGGGCGACAAGACCTACGTGCAGCTCCTGACCTCGCCCGAGCAGGACGAGGAGCAGACTTTCGAGCGCCGCGAGGTCTCGATCGGCCTCTCCGACGGCATCAACATGGAGATCACCGCAGGCCTGACCGAAAACGACCGCATCCGCGGCGCCCGGAAAGAATAACCCCGAATCCGCCGAATCATGAAACGCATCATACTGATCGCCGCGCTGTGCACCGCCGCCGCGGCACAGGCCCAGCAGCCCGAGACTTGCTGGACGCTCGACGACTGCATCCGCTACGCCCAGCAGCACAACATCGACGTGCAGCAACGGGCCCTCGCCGTCGAGCAGCAGGACGTCGAGCTCTCCACGGCCCGCTACAGCCGCCTGCCCGACCTGAACGCTTCGCTCGGCTACAACGCCTCGTTCGGCTGGGGTACTTCGGCCGACAACACCCGCAAAAGCGAGACCCTGCAGACCGGGTCGTTCGACATCTCGACCTCGGTGCCCCTCTTCCAGGGGCTGCGCATCAACCGGCAGATCAAAGGCGGCAAGCTCGACCTGGCTGCCGCCGTGCAGGAGCTCGAACGGGCCCGCGAGGACGTGGCGGTCAACGTCATGACCCGCTATTTGGAGGTGCTCTACAACAAGGAGCTCGTCGGCGTCGCCGAGCAGCAGCTGGCGCTGAGCCGCCAGCAGGCCGAGCGCAGCTGCGAGCTGGTCGAGACGGGGCGGCAGCCCGAGTCGACCCTCTACGAAAGCCGGGCCCTCGCCGCCAACGACGAGCTGTCGCTCACGCAGGCCCGTAACAACCTTTCGCTCGCACTGCTGGAGCTGAGCCAGACGCTCAACCGTGAGAGCGCCGCCGGCTTCGACATCGCCGTGCCCGTGCTGGACAGCGTAACGCTCGCCGCGCTCCACCGCCTCGGCTCGGCCGACGCGATCTACGACTTCGCGGTCGACCGGCGGCCCCGCATCCGCTCCGAGCGCCTGCAGCTCGAAAGCAGCGAAAACGCCGTCCGCATCGCCCGCTCGGCCCTCTACCCCACCCTCTCGCTCCGCGCAGGATTCGGCTCGGGCGTCTACAGCAGCATGCACGACGATTTCTGGATTCAGTTCGACAAGAACCGCAACGAATACGTCGGGCTCGCCCTCGGCATCCCGATCTTCAACCGCCGCGCCACGCGCAACAACATCCGCACGGCGAAAATCGCGGTGCGCAACCGGCAGCTCTCGCTGCTCGACGCCGAACAGTCGCTGCGCAAGGAGATCGAGCAGGCGTGGTACAACGCCGATGCGGCCTACGCCAAATACCGCGCGGCCGAAAAGGCCCTCGCCGCGGCCCGCATCGCCTTCGACTACGAAAGCCGCAAGGCCGAAGCCGGGCGTTCGACGATCTTCGACTTCAACGATGCCAAAACACGAATGCAGAAAGCCGAATCCGAGCTGGCACAGTCCAAGTACGAATTTGTCTTCCGGCAGAAAATCCTCGACTTCTATCGCGGGGAGCCGCTGACGCTCTGAGCCTCGGAGGGGGCGGCAGGAGGGGCGGAGGCCGGTGCGGAGGCATGTCCGAGCGCCGCGGTCAGGGCCCGCACGTCGTCGCCCGACGGCGACTGGAAAACCCGCAGGCCGAATTCGGGCAGCGCGCACAACATGTGTTCGAAGACCGCCAGCTCCACCTGCACGTAGTCGACGAAGTAGATCGACGTCGTATAGAAATAGAGCTCCATCGGCACGCCCGTGTCGGTCGGGGCTAGCATCCGCACGCTCAGCTTCAGGTCGTTGCGCGCCGTGGGCAGCTGCTGCAGGTAGCGCATCATGTAGGCCCGGAAGAGGGCCAGGTTGGTGAGCCGGCTGCCGTTGACAGCCGGTTCGTCGTCGGGGCCCTGCGCCGCTTGTTCGGCTTCGGGCTGCTCCCAGAAATCGTTCAGCAGCCGGATTTTGCGGGCTCGGGAGAGCAGCTCGGGCGTGCAGTAGCCGATCGTCGTCATGTCGACCAGCACGGAGAGCATGATCCGCCGCCCGCCCGAGAGCTGCATCGCATGCCAGTTGACGAACGAGTCGCTGACCAACTGGTAGGGCGGCAGCGTAACGATCGTATTGTCCCAGTTGCGGATTTTGACCGTCGTGAGCGACACCTCCTCGACGCTGCCGTCGGCTCCGAACTTGGGCACCGAAATCCAGTCGCCGACCTTGAGCATGTCGTTGGCCGAGAGCTGGATGCCCGATACGAAGCCCAGTATGCTGTCGCGGAAGACCAGCATCAGCACGGCGGCCGAAGCGCCTAAGCTGGTCAGCAGGAGCGTCGGCGACTTGTCCATCAGAATCGACACCGCCAGCACCGTGCAGATCAGCAACGCAATGCCCTGCGCCGTCTGCCGCAGCCCCTTGATCGGTTTGTTCTGCCACGCAGGCCGCGAGGCGACGATGCCGAACGAGGCGAAAATCGAGGCGCTTATCAGGCGGAATACTTCGACGATGAGATAGACGTGCATCAGCCGCATGACGATCGGCCGGGCGTCGGACGGCTCCTCGAAGATCACGGGCAGCACGGCGACCAGCAGGATCGCGCTCACGACATGGCACCCGCAGCGCAGCACACGCGTGCTGAAAAGGCGGTCGTCCCACTTGGCGCGCGTCCGCTCCACGATCTTGCGCACGCCCGGCACGATGGTCCAGCACAGCAGCAGGTCGACAAGCGCGACGGCCGCCACGACCAGAGCCGCGGCGATCCACAGGTTCCAGCTGTCGTGGGCGGCCGAATCGACACCCAACCAGCCGAGCAGGACGTCGGTCCATTTTCTGAGCAGATGGCGCATACGCTCCCTTTCCGCAATTTCCGCGCCGCAGGCCGCCGCCGCAAAAGACGAGGGGCGGAATCATCCGCCCCTCGCCGATCCATCGTCGCCGCGCCTAAAAGGTCGGCCCTTCCGTGCGGGGTTCTCCGACCACGAAGCCCAGTTCGAGCATCCATTCGGCCGTCGCAGGATCGACCTGATCCACGCGGTCGACCCAGCGCCGCTGCTCGACGAGCGTACGTCGGTGTTCGTCGATGCGCTGCCGCAGCGGGAAATCGGGGTGCCGGAGCGCCGTGCGTTCCGCACGTTCCGAGGGACGGATGCGGCGGTCGAAAACATCCTGCTGCGACGGACGCCGCGCCCCCTCCCAGCGGAAACCCTTGAGGTAGAGTTCCTGTCCCTCCGGGAGCTTGTCCATCGGGGAGACCGAATAACGGGGTTCGTTGTACCAGACCATTCGCACGATCTGATTTTCATCGACATAGAAGTTGATTCCGCCGCTCTCGACAAAGAACAGGCCGGTGATCTCGGGCGGCTCGCCGTCCTGGTTGTAGTAGAGGGTCTGCGCATTGCCGTTCACGTTGTCGAGCCAGATTTCGTTGTTGCGGAAATAGGCCGTCATCTCCTTGCCGGCGATCTGATTATAGTGAACGGTATCTATCTGGCTGACCATCATCGGGCTGCCGACGAACTCGGCCCGCTCAATCTGCCGGTCGCGCGTGTAGACGTCCATCACCTCGGAGGTGATCTGGTTGGCGTCGTTCCACAGCACGGGATCAATGTAGAGGTGGAGCGTCGAATCGGTGGTAATGGCCGTCATCGAGTCGCAGACGCTCTGAAAATCGGAGCGGTAGATGCGCACGTTGCGATAGCCCTTCATCAGGCGGTAGATGCTGTCGTGGGGCGGTTGAAGCAGAGCGATCGCGTCGCCCGCGGCGAAAAGTTCCAGGCTGTCGGCTACCCACGCCTCGGTCAGCAGGCGGAACAGCGAATCCTGCTCGGCAGCGTTGCGGGCCAGCTCGTCGTCCCAGTGTTGCAGGGCCGCCGAATCCGCCGGCACGGCCTTGCCCTTGCGGAGCAGCCGGGCCTGCCGGGCGCGCAGCTTCGATTCGGCTTTCAAGCGCCGGGCCACCAACCGCGCCTCCTCGCGTTCTTTCTGCGCAAGCAGCTTGGCCGTCGTCTTGGCTTGCCGCCGGGCCGCGATTTCGGCCAGCAGCTCTTTCTTGGCCGCCGCGGCTTCGCGCTTCCGCACCTCTTTCGCCTTGCGGGCTTCCGCTTTCAGCAGGGCCCGGCGCTCGGCCGGCGTCAGCTGCGGAACCGTATCGGCGCCGGACAACGAGTCGGCCGCCAGGGCAAGCTCCAGCGAATCGAGCTCCCGAGGTTCCGGAAGCGAATCGGGTTGCACAGGGCGATCCTCCGCGATGCGGTCGGCACGCGGCACCGAAGGCTTGGCGGAGGGCGTCTCCACCTCGTCGGGGTCTTCGTCGACGGAGACCGAAGCCGGCGTATCGGCGGCGGGTGCTTCGTCCGCAGCAGCGGCGTCATCGCCCCACCGGAGCGTGAAGAGGAGGATCGAGTCGGCCCGCATGAAGAGCGAATCGCCCTGCGAGAGGTCGTAGCTGACGATCGCCGGCCGCCGCGTGAGCAGCGCATTGCCGGGCTCTTTCCAGTACTCGCCGTAGTCGCCGAAAGCGAGCACCTTGTGCGTCGTGTCGTCGAGCTGGATGTTGCCCCGCAGCACGGCATGGTTCCGGGCCCGGAAGAAGTCGATGCTGTCGCTCCACAACTCCTGCTCCGAGGTGAGGACATAGCCGCTGCGCGTTACCACGTAGAGCGTATCGGCCTTGCTGTAGCGGCCGCGGTCGGCGTAGAGATAGTTGCCGTCGCGGCTCCAGATGTTGGTCCGCTCGAAGAAATAGGCGTTGTCGGTCGCCAGGTTGTAGACCACCGAGTCGCCCTTGAGCTCGTATTCGTCGCTGCGCATCTCGACCTGCTCGACGGCGACCAGCTCTTTGGTGTCGGCATAGTAGTAGCCGCGCACGGATTCGAGCAGGTTGTCGCGGTTGGTCAGCACGCCGCCGTCGGCGAATGCGCCGATGTTCTCTTTCGTGTCGAAGCTGAAGCGGTAGGTGTAGAGCGTGGCGTCGCCGTCGACGACCTTGATGATCGGCGCATAGATGCGGGCTTCGTTGATCTCGCCGTTGTAGTCGGCGCGGTCGCCGTAGATGTAGGTGGTGTTCTTGTTGATGAGGACGTTGCCGAAAAACTCGATCCGCTTGTCGGAATAGCGGACGGCGCTGTCGCACGTGATGACGGCGCCGTTGTGTTGCGCGGCGAAGTTGCCGACCAGAAAGATCACCGAGTCGCCTGGCGCCACGGGACCCGAGAGGTCGGACTTGAGGTCGATGATCTTCGTCTCCGTCGCGGCGGGAGCGGCCGCTGCTGCTGCTCCCGGGGCCGGCGCCTGCCGGCCGCTGCGGGCGAAGATCGCGCAGCAGCACGCGACGCACGACGCTATGGCGAGAAACCGGCGCACGGCGCTACTTGACCCAGTGTTTGTTCTCGAACTCGCCGTCGCGGAACTCGGGATCGATGTAGACGTACATGCCGTCGATCTTCTTGGTGAGCCACTCGCGGAAGATGCGGTCCTGCTTGGCGGCGATCGCCATCTCCTCCAACCGGAGGTAGTCTTCCTCCAGCGAGGCCTGATGCGTGGGGATGATCTCGATGAGCTTGACGACCTTCGCCATCTTGTTGCCCAGCATGTCTTCGGTAAGGAATGCCGGCGAAATCTCGCCGGGCTTGAGCTTCATCAGGGCGTTGTAGTCGTCTAAGCTCCGGAAATGGCCGAAGTCTTCGCGCAGGAACTTCGTAACGGTGAGCTTGGGGTTCGAGGCGTTGTAGAAGTTCATCAGGTCGCTGTTCGAGACCACGCCGCCGTTCATCTTCGAACCCTTGTCGTCGGAGTGCTCCAGCGCCGCACGTTCGAAGGTGATCGAGTCGCTGCGAATCTGCCGGACAAGGCTGTCGAGCTGGTCGATCGAGGCGGTCTGCTCCTCGATCGTGTAGGTCGGCTTCAGGAGGATATGCCGGAAGTGATAATAGTCGCCCTGCTTGTCGATGAGCTGGATGATGTGGAAGCCGTACTGCGACTCGACGACCTCCGAAATCTGCCCGGGGCGCATCTTTTCGAGCGCGGCGCCGAACGAGGAGTCCAGCTCGGCCAGCCGCGAGGGGGGCATCTCGCCGCCCCGCATCATCGTACCCGGGTCGACGGAGTACATGCGGGCCAGGTTCTCGAACTTGGCGTTGCCCGTGATGACGCGCTCGCGCATGTCCAACAGACGCTCGCGCGTCCGCTGCTTGGCTTCGGTCATCGACTTGGGGAACTTGGTGATCTGGGCGTAGACATACTGCTCGGCGACGGTCGGCAGGCTGTCGCGCGAGAGCGACTTGTAGTAGCGTTCGACTTCGCCGGGGATGATCGTAACCTTGTTCATCACCGTGCGCTGCATCTCGTTGGCATACTCCTGCTCCTCGTAGCGCTGGCGCATGATCTCGCGGATCGAGAAGACCGGCATGTGGTGCTTGGCTTCCAGCTTGAGGATCGACCCTTCGGCCTCGATGAGCTGCTGAACCTGCTCCTCGACGGCCGAAAGGATGGCGGCATCGTTGATCTTCACCGAGTCGATCTGCGCCTGGTTGTAGAGCAGCTTCTGCGTCATGAGCGCTTCGAGCGCTTCGTTGTGCGGGTCGCGGTCGGAGGTGTAGCCCTCCTGACGCCGCTGCTGCGTAAGGCGGTCGGCATACTCCTCGACCTCCGACCAGAGGATCGACGAACCGCCGACCACGGCGACCACCTTGTCGAGCATCACCTGCCGTTTCTGAGCCTGCGCCCCCATGCCGAGCAGCGCCAAAGCCGCAAGCAGAATCCCTTTTCTGAACATCGCGAATCCGTTAATCGTTAGTGGTACTTTCCTCCTGCGCATCGGACTTCTCCGACCCGAAAATCTTCACCTCGCCGTTCTCCATCGAGCGCGAGTAGAGCTCCTCCTCGTGGCGGCGGATCGTCTCGCTCTTCCGTTGGTTGAGCAGGATGCGGCGGATCGTGGGGCGCAGGCGTTCGAGCGGAATGGGTTCGCCCTCGCGCCGCACTTCGTCGATCCGGAAGTAGTAGTGCGAATGGCTGTCGCGCATCTCCTGCACGGAGGTCGACGCAAGTACCGAGCTGTAGTTCTGCGACCGCAGGGTCGGCAGGTAACTCAAAAATTCGGGGAAGTCGGCCCAGCGTTCGCTGAAGTCGTTGACCGCGAACTCGTTCTTGAGACACAGATCCCGGAAGTCGCGCCGGTCGGCTTCGGACTGCGAGCCCATCAGCTCCTTGAGGCGGCGGCTCTGGCGGAACCCTTCGTCGAAGCGCACGATGCACCCCTTGACGACCGAGCGGTCGAGTCGGAAATCGTTCTTGTGGGTGTTGTAGTAGGCGGCGATCTCGCTGTCGGTGAACGTCGTGTCGACACCGATTTCGACGTAGTATTGCTCCAGCTTGCGGATCAGCAGCGCCTGCCGGTACTCCTCGACCAACTTGCCGATGTTCTCCCCCGAGGCGGAGAAGAGCACCTCGGCTTCCTGCAGCTTCAGTTGCTTGCGAACCCAGCGGTCGATATAGACGCCGACGAACTCCACGCTGTCGCCGCCCGTCAGGCCGGCGGGCACCACCGACTCCACGTCGTGCTGCCTGAGCTCCTTGCGGCCGACCTGTGCCAGCAGGGTGTCGCCGCTCAGATAACTCGGCAGCTCCTGACAGGCGGTCAGCAGCAGCACCGCCAGCATCGTTATTTTCGTACGTCCGTTCATTTCGAGAGACAAAGATAGCTTTTTTACCGGAAACTAACGCAGAAACGCCGCCGATTATTACTCCGCGACCTCATTTTCCGTTCCGTTTTTCAGGCGGCGCAGCTTCCGCCGCACCTTCCAGGCCGAGAGGGCCGTTACGACGATCGCACCTATATAAATAACCCGGTAGAGGGTCGGATTGCCGATTATCTCGCTCAGGCGCAGGTCGGCATAGCCCGACGTCAGCACCAAGTAAGCCACGCCGTTGTTGAAGGCATGGAGCACCATCGAGGCCCACAGCGATTCGGAGGCGATGCAGACGAAGCCGAGGATCAGGCCGATGATGAAAGCATTGACCACCAGCATCGGCTGCAGGTGCAGCACCCCGAAGAAGAGCGACGAACCCAGCCAGGCGAAGACCACGCCGTAGCGGCTCCGCAGCGATTCGAGGATCACGCCGCGGCACAGCAGTTCTTCCAGTATCGGCGCCGCGACAACCAGCGACAGCACGCTCCAAACTCCCCGGCCGTAAGGCATCTCGGGCGGCTCCGGCAGGCACTGCAGCAGGGGTTCGCAGACCACGGTGGCCGCCACCAGAAAGAGGCAGCCCCACAGCAGCATGACAGGGTTCAGACCGCGCATCGAGAAGCGGCCGAGCAGGCCGCTGCCGCCGCGCATCCGGCGATAGAGCAGCACCAGCAGGTAGGCCGGCACCATCGACAGGATGTAGGTCAGCGCAAGGAAAATCCCCTGCTGCGAGGGGTTCAGCGCCCCCATGTTCCACCCCGCGATCCACAGCGCCACGGTAACGATCACGCCGGCCAGGACCTGCAGGCCCAGTACGATGCCGAGGATGGCCAGCAGGTCGCCTACCGTGGGAAAAGGTTTTCGTGCCGGTTTGCCGGCAGGTTCCGGAAGCGGCGCCCCGGAAATCGGTTCTTCGGCCGGCGCCAGCTGCATTTTATCTTCCATACGGAATACTGTATCAAATCTTTGAGCCGTCAAAGGTAATCAATTTTCGACAACGATTGCGGATTTCCATTTAATTTCACTAAATTTGTCCGCTTATAAACCCATCGGAACTATGACAAAAGTTATCGCACTGGCCAACCAGAAAGGCGGCGTGGGCAAAACCACCACGGCCATCAATCTGGCAGCCTCGCTGGCCCTCCTGGGCAAAAAGGTGCTGTTGCTGGATGCCGATCCGCAGGCCAACGCTACCTCGGGATTGGGTTTCGACATCAACCTGGAGGGAATCTACGAATGTATCGCCGGCACGAAGCAGGCCGCGGAGGTGATTCTCGAAAGTCCCGATGTGAAGAACCTCTGGCTGCTGCCTTCGTCGATCGACCTGGTGGCCGCCGACGCCGAGCTGCCCAAGATGGAAGATGCCCACCGCGTCATCAAGCGCATCGTCGACTCGGTCCGCGACCGCTTCGACTACATCTTCATCGACTGCTCGCCCTCGCTGGGCTACACGACGGTCA
>CAZIUJ010000035.1:0-14221 GCA_964542345.1 uncultured Alistipes sp. | reverse complement strand
GCATCGACGAGACGATGAAGACCATGTTGACGAAGCCCCCGCAGAACGACTTGAGATTCGTGGGGCGCGTGGAGTTGCCGCCGATGGAAAGGGTGCCGCCCAGGAGCCACGGGTACATCGTGATCGACGCGCAGTAGTTGGCCATCGAGGTCTCGTCGTTCTTGTAGATGAAGTGGTTGGTCAGCAGGTAGAGATAACGGTCCGAGAGCTCCTTGCCGTACATCTCCTTGATGCGGTCGGTCAAGAGGCGCCGGTTCAGGCGGATGAAGTTCTGCTTCGGGAGCTCGCCGATGAGGGTGGCGATGTTCTTGTTCTCGACGTTGGCGTTGGCGTCGTACTTCGACCCTGTGGCAGGGTTCGAAGCGTCGCAGTAAGAGGTCAGGAAGTCGAGTTTCTCGCGCGTCTCGCGATCCTCGGAGTGCTTCTGCCGGTAGAGGATGTAGCTCTTGGCCACGGCGAAATAGCGCTCGGCCATCAAGGCGGTTTCGACCTGGTTCTGGATCTCTTCGACCGACATGCCGTCGGAGACGCGCACGCGGCTCAAGACAGCCGTCAGATCGTCGTCGGTGGCATAACCGCCGACGGCCAGAAACGCCTTGCTCACGGCGCGCTTGATCTTCTCGACGGAAAAGGCCTCGCGTTTCCCGTCGCGCTTGACAATGGTAAGTTCGGAAATGCCCATACTATGCTGTTTTTCTTAATGTGCAAACAATTTTTTCAGCGCTGCTTTTCGAATCCGATCCTCGCAGTCCGCCGCCTCCGGCGCCGCATTCGGATCGGACCGAAGCGAATATCATTCCTATCCCATGAACCGGGACAAGCACGTTCTTTCCGAAAAAAATGGCAATCCATTCGTTCGATCTCACCCTATGACCCCGAAGGCGTCGATCGCTATCGGCAAGGCAGGTCTTCTGACTCGCTCCCTCTGCACGCCTTCCCGCCCCTCGGGGGCAGTGGCAACAAGAGTGTGCAGACGATGACGGAGCTTACAGCTACGGGCATAGTCCCTGATTCGCACAGGTGTTCCCTTTTGATCCCGAGCCGGCTGCCGCCGGCGGGGAACCTTACTCGGAAACAAAAATAGGGATTGCCGGCCGAACGACAGCCGGCGGCGAACGGATTTAATCAACAATTTGTCGACAAAACGGCCGAATCGCCACCGCAAGTTCGCGCCGCCGGCCTGCGGAAACGACGGCCGACCGAAAACGACGAAGTCCGCCGATTCGGCGGACTTCGCAAAACAA
Organism: uncultured Alistipes sp.; assembly: GCA_964542345.1. GTDB lineage: Bacteria > Bacteroidota > Bacteroidia > Bacteroidales > Rikenellaceae > Alistipes. The sequence goes on along the minus strand of CAZIUJ010000035.1, from coordinate 12,977 downwards.
AAACGCATTCGTTCGACCCCTGCGTCGGTCATTCGCAACAAAACCCAGCGGTCAAAATCGAACAAGCGCAGTTGTGCAGACTATCATTTTCAATTTTGCACTTTCAATTCTTCATGGCCCAGAAGTCCCTCCTCGGCGAACTCGCGGACCGAGCGGACGAAGCGCTCGATGGTCTCCTCCATCGAGACGAACGACTTGCCGCCGGCGGCGTTCTTGTGGCCGCCGCCGTTGAAGTAGCGGCGGGCGAAGAGGTTGACGTCGACGTCGCCCCGCGAACGCAGCGACACGCGGATGAACTTGCGGTGGGCAAGGAAGATGGCCGACATCTTCATCTTCTTGATCGTGAGGGCGTAGTTGACGAAGCCCTCACTGTCGCCCTGCTGGAACTGGAAGCGCCGCATCTCGTGCTCCATGAGCGACATGTAGGCCACGGTACCCTCCTCGATGATCTGCATCTTGCGGTTGATGGCGTAGCCGAAGAGCCGGGCGCGGCCCTCGGTATAGGCGTTGTAGACGTTGTTGTGGATCGTCGGGATGTGGATGCCCCGCTCGACGAGGACGGCGACGGCGCGGAACAGTTCGGGCGTGAGCGACGAGAAGGCGAAATTGCCCGTGTCGGTCATCATGCCCACGTAGAGGACCTCGGCCATCGGCCGCGTGATCGCCTCGGTGCCCCACAACGCCTTGATGAGACGGTAGACGAGGTAGCAGGTGCTCGACGCATCGGGATAGGAGAAGACGGCGTCGAAGCCCTTGTCGGGCGAGAGGTGGTGGTCGATCAGCACGCGCCGCGCCGTGGTGTTGGCAGCGATCGTGTCGCTGAGAATCTCCAAGCGCGAGAGCGAATTGAAATCCAGGCAGAAGATCGTGTCGGCCTCGGCGACGGCTTTCAGGGCACGGCCCTCCGCATCGTTCTTGAAGATGACGATTTCGTCGATGCCAGGCATCCAGTCGAGGAAGTAGGGGTACTTGTTCGGCACGATGCAGGTAACGCTGTGCCCCATGCTGCGCAGCGCCTCGGCCCACGCCAGCGACGAACCCACGGCGTCGCCGTCGGGATTGGTGTGGGCCACGATCACGGCGCGCTGGGCGGGACGGGCCAGCACCCCGCGCAGGCGGTCGATCTGTTCGGAGGAGATGTTCATCGCTCGGAATCGTTTAACGGGTTCGGGAGCAAAGATAGAGAAAAGCGGATGAAATCCGGCCAAATTTTTCCGGGCAATGCACAAAATTATTTTCCGCCCCCGCTCAAGGCTCGTAGACGAGGCTTGCGCCGGCCTCGTTCACGACAACGGTCGCCCGACGGCCCAGGCAGATCGCTACGTTGAGGCGGTCGTGGCCCGCCGGAAAGCCGAAAAGCACCGGGATGCCGAGGGGCCGCAGCGCCGCGGCGATCGTCTCGTAGGCATCGGCCCCGAACTGCTCGCGCCCCGACATGCGCGTGAAGTCGCCGACAACGACTGCCGAAACATTGCTCAGGGCTCCGCTGCGCAGCAGCTGCACCAGCATGCGGTCGACGCGGTAGACATGCTCGCCGACCTCCTCGATGAAGAGGATCGTCGGCTCCTCCGGCACGAGGGCCTCCAACGTGCCGCAGGCCGCGCAGAGCACCGTGAGGTTGCCGCCCGCCAGGCGTCCCGACGCCGTGCCGGGGATGTTGAGCGGATGGGGCGGCATGTCATACCGCTCGATCTCGCCGAAAAGCGCCTGCCGCAACGACTCGGCCGACGCCGGCTCCTCCCAGAAGAAACGCGCCCCCGGCATGGGACCGTGGATGCTCTCCACGCCGAGCTGCGCGAGGGCCATGTGGAGCGTCGTGATGTCGCTGAAGCCGACCAGCCATTTGGGACTCCACCGCAGCTCCTCCAAGCGCAGCAGAGGCATCAGCCGCACGGAGCCGTAGCCACCGCGGCAGGCGATGACCGCCCTGACCGAAGGATCATCGATCATCTGCTGCAGGTCGGCCGCACGGTCGGTGTCCGAAGCCGAGAAATAGGGTTCCGCCGAAGCATAGCAGTGGGGCGAGAACTTCACGTGCAGGCCCCACGAAGCGAAGAGTTCGCGGATGCGGACCGTATCGGTGCCAGCCGCGAGACGCCCCGCCGGCGCCACCAACCCCACCGTGTCGCCTGCCTGCAGGTAAGGCGGCCGCACGAACAACGACGGTTCGGCGGCCCGCACCCCGACGGTCGAGGCGAAGAGCAAGAGCAAAGAGACGATCCGAATTTTCATAGGCCCGATGAAGCGGAAATCGCGCCGCAACTCCTGTGCCGCCCTTTTTTCGGCAGACCTCTTTTCGGGCAGACCTCTTTTCGGGCAGACCTCTTTTCGGGCAGCGGCGGCGCTCCCGGTTCGAAGCGCAAACATACGCCATAAAAACGAAAGATGAAAGGCCGGAAGCAAGAAATCGTACCCGCCGCCGGCCTTTCGTCCTCCGGAAGCAGTCTTACAGATGCTGGACGCAGCGCACGGGGAAACCGTAGGTGCGGCCGTCGGCATGCAACGGATTCACGTTACCCGATTCGAAGAGCAGGAAGCCGGCACTGGCGCCGCTCGACTGGGGCGAAGAAGACCATACATAGCCGTTCGTGCCGACATTGTTCAGTGCTCCCGTCGTTCGGTCGCGGAGGCCCGAAGCAGACGTGCGAAGCAATCGCTGGAATGAATGGCGGAAAGGATGCTTTTCAATGAATAATGAATAGTTAATAATGAATAATTAGCTGATAGTCAATACAAGAAAGCAATTATTCTCTATTCATTATTAATTATTCATTGGTGCAAACTTCCCGGCAGACTGGGATGAATACCGACCTAAGTGCTAACCCGGTTTTTTGAAAGACATCTTTCCTAAAACCGGCCTCTTAGGCCGGGGATTGCGGAATCTGCGGCCGCGCTGGTGAATGCCGTAACATTTCGCCACTCCGGACCGGAAGACCTACTTTCGCACGAAGATAGCCATTTTCCGGATATTTTCATGAAGCCGGGAGCAGAACCGGTTCGAAAGATGCCGAGTTGAAAAAAACGATGGACAACCGAAGAATATTTCCCGACAACGTTCCCGGGAAATTTCGGTCGACCGACAAAAAAATCCCGGAATATTTGGTTTATAAAATAAACTACTTTATATTTGCGAAAAAATTAACAACCCGTTCAACTTCATACGACATGAAAACAACGCATGCTCCCGCCACGTCCGGACGCAAGATTCCGCGCCGCATCATCCGCCAAGCCAGCACATTCGTCATCGTCTGCCTCTTTCTGCTGCTGCTCAACTGCATGACCTCGCCCGGCCACTGGTGGGTCGTCTGGGTCGTCGCAGGCTGGGGCCTCCACCTGGCGATTTTGCTTGTCCATCACTGGATAGGCTGGGACGAAGAAGAACAGCGCCGATAAACCGGAAACCGAAAAACCAAAACTACCGACAAAATGGACGACAAAAACCTGCAGGCTGCCGAAAGCCTGGCTCTCATCAACCGCATGATCGAAAATACCCGCTGCCGCCTGAACCGCAATTCAGGCCGTCCGTTCCTCATCTGGGGTTATACGACGGTGGGCATTTCGCTCCTCAACTACTTCATCAACATCACCGGAAGCCCTGCCGAATGGTCGCTGAGCTGGTTTCTGATTCCGGTCGTCGGATTTCTGACGACGCGCCTCTTTCCCGCAAAGAAAAGCACGGAACCGCGCACCGAAATCGACCGGATTCTGAAAGCCGTGTGGCTGACCGCGTCGCTGGCCCTGATCCCCGTCTTCGCCTTCGCCGTTTTCCACGGATTGTCGTACCGCACGAGCATCCTCGGATTGATTACGCTGGTGATGGCCATCGCCACCGCGACTACGGGCCGCATCATTCGGTCGAAGATCTACACGTTCAGCGGGTATGCAGGGCTGGCCCTCTCCATGCTCTTTCCGCTCTACGACCGGTACCTGAAGCTCCTGCCCGCCGACACGATCGACGCAGGTATGCTGAGTTTCGAGATCGTGATCTTCGCAGCGGTCTTCGCCGTCATGATGATCGTTCCCGGTCATATCTTCAACTATCGGTCGAAGCGCCATGTATAGACCGCTCAATCCGTTGCTGCACTCCGAGCTGCGGCTTGCCGTAATGTCGATCCTGCTGGGGGTCGAGAGCGCCGACTTCGTCTTTCTGCGCGAACAGACCGGCGCCACGGCCGGCAACCTCTCGGTGCAACTCGACAAGCTGGCCCAAGCAGGCTACATAGCCATCGAAAAGAAGTTCCGCGGCAAAATACCCCGCACCGTCTGCCGCATGACCGACACCGGACGCGACGCTTTCGCCGAATACGTCGCGGCGCTGGAGACATACATCCGGAAATGACCCGTTCCCGCGAAAAAGGAAGCAGGAGCCTCTTACGAGGCTCCTGCTTTCATCATGCGCATATCGACAGGCAACACTACTCGTTCTGCGCCGAGAGTTTTTCGTTGAGCGCCGCAATCTGCTTTTCGGCCTCGGCCAAGAGGTTGGCGGCCTGCTTTTCAGCCTCGGCGACGAGCTTGTCGCCTGCCTTTTCGGCGGCCAACTTGGCCAGCGCCCCTTTCTTGGCGGCCTCCTCAACGAGCTTCGTGCGCTGCGTCTGTGCCGCAGCGACGAGTTTCTCGCCCGCCTGCTTGGCCTCGGAACGCAGCTTGGCGGCCTGCTTCTCGACTTCGGCGCGCAGGTTTTCCTTTTGCTTCTCCACCTCGGCGGCGAGCGACTCGCTGCCGGTGAGCTTCTGAATCTGCTCGTCGACGACGTTCTTGAGGGCCTGCTCGGCCACCTCCTTGACGCCCAACGTGATCTTGGGAGCGGTGAAGGTACCGCCGATCTTAACGTTGAGGGTTTCGACGAGGCCGTTCGTAGCAGAGCTCGGCAGGGCGACTTTCGCCGTATAGTCGATCGTCTGGTCGAGGCCCGTGGTGCCCGACAGGTTGATGTCGGCACCGGCCAGCTTCAGGTCGAACGGCTGCGTGGCAATGCGGCCGTTGCGGATGGCGAAGCGGATCGCCACGTCTTTGGCCTCGATCTTACTTAATTTGTCGTTCTTTAGCGCTTTGGCCAGCGCATCGAACGCCTCGATGTTCTGCACCCGGATATGGGCCGACTTGATCTCGCCCGAAGCGTCGACCGACTGCAGATCGGGCGAGAGGGAGGAGTCGAGCGCCGTCTTCAGGTCGAGCGAGAGCGAGTAGTCGCCGCCCGTCTTGGCGAAGAGAGGCACGAGCTGCCGCACCATCTCCAATTCGTCGAAAGTCCGCGAGAAAGAAGCGTCCGAGAGCGAAAGAGCGAGCTTCAGAGCCGGATGCGCAGGATCGGCCGCCGTGGAGTAACGGCCCGACGCGGAGGCTTTGCCCCCGAAGAGCTGCAGCGCCAGCCGGTCGAGCGACAGGGCCCCGTCGGCCACGCGCATTTCGCCGGTCAGGTCCGAAATCGTCATCTTGCCGAAGAGGATTTCGTGCAGCTCGGTGCGGAGCGAGAGGTTGAGATTTTTGGGAACCTCCGGAGCCTGCATCGGCTGAGCGTCGTCCTGCGGCGCCTCGGCCGCGGGCTCCTCCTCCGAAGCGGGCAGGGCGCCCAGAATTTCGTTGAGGTCGAGCAAGTCGGACTTGACATAGAGACGGCCGGACAAGTTGTCGTCGTTCAGGAGATAGCCCAAATAACCGGTGAGCTGTCCGTTGGCGGAGAGGTCGCTCCGCCCCACCGTTACGCCGAACTCACCCAAAGTCATGGCCTGCGGCGTGATGGTCGCGGCAGCCCGCCGAATGCGGACGTCCGGGAGGTTGGGCAGCGTGAGCCCCAGCTGCTCGATGACGAACGTACCCGAAGCGGCGATCTGTCCGTAGCGCTGCTTCTCGATGTCGGACATGCGGCCCGAGACCTTGAGGTCGGCCGTAACGACGCCTCCCAGATCGACCCCCTTGTCCAACGGATAGACCTCGCGGACGGCCCCCAGGTCGACCCGTCCGGAAGCCGCAGCCCGGAACGACGGATCGCTGACGAGGTTCGTGGCGAAGAACGAAGCGCCGAACGAATTGCCGGCCATCTTGAGCGAGAATTTCGGAACGTCGACCTTCGTTTTGTCCATCGGACCGCCGGGATTGGAAACGCCAGCGACGATGTTGATGTCAGTAACGGCCTTAGGCAGCGACGAATACTGGAAGCTGCCGTTGTCGACCCCGGCCTTGAGCTCGAAAGCCGGAAGCTGCGAACCCCGCATTTCGCCTTTGGCCCACAGCGACAGCGACAGGGCGCCCGAAGCCGAGAGGTTGCGGAACTCCTTCGTATAGAAAGCGGGAATGAGCGACAGCACGTCCTTGAACTGCACCCTGTCGCAGCCGGCGGCGAGGTCCATGACGACGGTTTCGTTCTCCAGCAGCTGCACCCACCCGTCGAGCGAGAGGGCGATGGCGTTCAGGCGGAACGTATTGTCGGTAAAGGTGAAGCGGCTGTTCCGAAGATCGGCGGCGATCGTGGCGTTCAGCTCGGCCTCGGCGCCGCTCAACAGAGGCACGCCGCCCGAGACGAAGCGCACGTGCTGCGCCAGCAGCCGCAGCGAGAGATCGGTTTCGTCGGCCGACATGTCGCCCCGCAGGCGCAGCGAGAGGGGTCCCGTGGAGAAAGCCATGCGGGTGGAGTCGTCCTCGTAGCGGATCGAGGCGTTCGAGATGCGGAAGTCGCGCACCTGCAGACGGAACGACGATGTGCCGGCCGTTTCCTCCTCCGTCTCCGCAGGCTCCTCCTCCGTCTCCGCAGGCTCCTCCTCCGCCGGTTTCATGACGTCCCAGTTGACGGCCCCGTCGGCCAGCTTGCGGGCATGCAGCGCCGGCGCAGAGAGGATCACTTTGGTAATCTCGAAGCCCTCGTCGCCGAAAAGCGACCACGGATCGACGACCACCGAGATGCGCCGTGCGGCGACGATCGTATCGCCCTCGAAGCGGTCGACGCCCACAAGCGTGAGCCCCTTCAGTTCGACCGAGGCGCGGGGAAAGTGGCGCAGCAGGCTGATGTCCAGCTTCTCGAAATCGAGCCGCGCCTGCAGCATGGCGTTGGCCTCGCGCTTGACGATCCCGGCGATCTTGCCCCGGAACGCCATCGGCGCCACGAGCAGCAGGGCCAGCAGTACGGCCACGACGACGGCCGTGATAGGGAAGAATTTCTTCATGACGAATTTCGGTTTTCGGGCAGGGCCCGGGCCCTGCATTTCCGGCTCCAAAGATAACCTTTTTTTGTTCATCCGGCAAAAAAAGCTACATTTGTAGCATGGAACCTACCCTACGCGAACAGCTTTTCGCGATGGCCGACCGCCGCTACCGCGACTTCAGCGCTTCGCTGACGCCCGGTGCGGGCCCGATGATCGGCGTGCGCCTGCCGCAGCTGCGCAGCATCGCCCGCGAAATCGCCCGCGGCGACTGGCGCGCGTGGCTCGACCGGGCCGAAGACGAATACTTCGAGGAACGGATGTTGCAGGGGCTGGTGATCGGCTACGCGAAGTGCCCGCCCGACGAGAAACTCCGCCTGACGAAGCGCTTCATACCCAAGATCGACAACTGGGCGGTGTGCGACTGTTGCTGCTGGCGGCTGAAAAGCGCCGAGCGCGAACCGATGTGGAAGTTCATCCTGCCCCGCTTCCGCGCGGCAGCCGAATACGACGTGCGCTTCGCGGTGGTGATGGGCCTCTCGAACTACGCGGACGAAGCACACATCGACCGGCTGCTGGAGCTGTTGGGCTCGGTGCGGCACCCGGGCTACTATGCCCGCATGGGCGTGGCATGGGCCGTGTCGGTCTGCTACGTGAAGTTTCCCGCACGCACGCAGGCGTGGCTCGAAACCGCCTGTCCGCTCGACGACTGGACCTACAACAAGGCGCTGCAGAAGATCGTCGAATCGCTGCGGGTGAGCGATGCCGGCAAAGCGGCCGTCCGGGCGATGAAGCGCCCCTCGAAAAAACGATAAAACCCCGAAGCCATGCGCAAACTGGTTATCATACCCACCTACAACGAAAAGGAGAACGTCGCGGCGATGATCGACAAGGTTTTCTCGCTCCCCGGGGCGTTCGAGCTGCTGATCATCGACGACGGCTCGCCCGACGGCACGGCGGCGATCGTCCGCGAGCGGCAGAAAGAGTACCCCGAAAAGCTGCATCTGATCGAACGCGCCGGCAAACAGGGACTCGGCACGGCCTACCTGACGGGCTTCCGCTGGGGGCTGGAGCGCGGCTACGACGCCCTCTGCGAAATGGACTGCGACTTCTCGCACAACCCCGACGACCTGCTCCGCCTGTTCGCGGCGGTCGAAAGAGGCAGCGACGTAGCGATCGGTTCGCGCTATGTGAAAGGGGTGAACGTGGTCAACTGGCCCATGTCGCGGCTGCTGCTCTCCTACTTCGCCTCGAAATACGTACGCACGGTAACCCGCATGCCGGTGCACGACGCCACGGCGGGATTCGTCTGCTACTCGCGCCGGGCCCTCGAAAGCATCGACCCGAAGCGCATCCGCATGAAAGGCTACGGCTTCCAGATCGAAATGAAGTACACGGCCTGGCGTTTGGGCATGAAGATCGAGGAGGTCCCGATCGTCTTCGTCGACCGGCAGGAGGGGACCTCGAAAATGAGCGGCGGCATCTTCGGCGAAGCCCTTTTCGGGGTGCTGAGGCTCCGCTTCCGCAAAATCCGCCGAAAAGCATGACGCCGGAGAGCTGCAACGCCGCGGAGGGGATTGCGCCCCGCCTGCTGGAGTGGTATGCCCGCCGGGGCCGCGACCTGCCGTGGCGCCGCACGCGCGACCCCTACCGCATCTGGCTCTCGGAAGTGATCCTGCAGCAGACGCGCGTGGCGCAAGGCATGGAGTACTACCTCCGCTTCACGGAACGCTGGCCCCGGATCGAAGCGCTGGCCGCGGCGACGGAAGACGAAGTGTTGAAACTTTGGCAAGGGTTGGGCTACTACAGCCGGGCCCGCAACCTCCATGCGGCGGCGAAGAAAGTGGCGGCCGAGTTCGGAGGCGAATTTCCGAAAAACTACGAGGAGGTGCGCGCGCTGCCCGGCGTGGGCGACTACACGGCGGCGGCGATCTGCTCGATCGCCTACGACACGTGCCGCGCCGTGGTCGACGGCAATGTCTACCGGGTGCTGGCGCGGCTCTTCGACATCGACCTTGCGATCGACACGACGGCGGGCCGCAAAGCATTCGCCGAGCTGGCGCAGTCGCAGATCGACCCCGCGCAGCCGGGCCGCTACAACCAGGCGATCATGGACTTCGGAGCCCTGCAGTGCACGCCGGCACAACCTCGCTGCGAAGAATGCCCGCTGGCGGACCGCTGCTTGGCGCTGGCGGCCGGAACTATCGCCGAACGCCCGGTGAAGCAAGGCCGCCAGAAAGTGAGCGACCGCTGGTTCAACTACCTGCACATCGTCTGCGGAGACCTTACGCTGCTCGACCGGCGCGAGGGGCGCGACATCTGGCAGGGGCTCTACGAATTTCCGCTCCTCGAAACCGACGGACCGACGGACTTTCGGGAGCTGACCGCCCTGCCCCGCTTCCGCGAACTGTTGGGCGACGCAGCCTGGCACCTGACGCGGAGCGTCGAGATGCCCCGCCACCAGCTTTCGCACCGCACGATCCACGCCGCGATCCACCGGATCGAAACGCCCGCGCTGACGCCGGCGGCCCGCGAAATGGCCGTGGAGAGCTCCGCGTTAGGCGACTATGCCGTTCCGCGGCTGCTGGAACGCTACTTGATCAAATACCAAATGTAGGCGACATAGATCGCCAGAAAGATCGCCCCCTCCCACCGGTCGACGTACCGGCGCCGGAAAGTAAAAGCCGAGACCAGGAGGAGAAACGAACTGAGGAGGACCATCGCGACGTCGAACGTAGTGATGCCGCCCATCGTCAGGGGGCGGATCGTGGCGCTGGTGCCCAAAATCAAGAGGATATTGGCGACATTCGATCCGAGGACGTTGCCCAACGCCAGATCGGCCTTGCCCTTGAGGACGGAGACGACCGACGAGGCGAGCTCGGGCAGCGAGGTGCCGCCCGCAACGAGCGTAATGGCGATGACCGACTCGCTGACGCCCAACTTGCGGGCGATGACGGTGGCGTGGTGCAGAAAGAGTTCGCCGCCACCGATCAGGGCGGCCAGTCCGACGACGATCAATCCGGTCATGAGCCACCAGGCTTTCGGAGGCTGCGCCGCCTGCCGTGCGGGAGCGCGGCCCGCCGTCCGGACCGTATAAGCGAGCAACCCGACGTAGAGGAGAAGCATGACGATGCCGTCAGCGCGGTCGATGCGATCGACGGGACCGAGATGCAGCAACCGATCCGAAGCGAAGAGGAAAAAGAGTGCGGAAGCACCCACTCCGAAAGGGATGTCGCGCCGGATGTTGCTGCGCGAGAAAGGCAAGGGTCGGATCAAGGCGCAGACGCCGAGGATGACGAAGACGTTGAAGAGGTTCGAGCCGACGACATTGCCGACAGCGACGTCGCTCTGCCCGCCGAGGGCCGACAGCACGGAGACGACCAGTTCGGGCGTGGAGGTGCCGATCGCGACGACGGTCAGGCCGACGATAAACTCGGGAACGCGGAAGCGCTGGGCGAGGGCCGCAGCGCCGTCGGTCAGGAAGTTGGCGCCGGCGAGGATCAGGCCGAGGCCGACGAGAAGGAGCAGGATATTCATTCAGGACAACATAATCAGACTGACGGCCATCAACGCCATGCCGGCGACGACGCCGTAGATGGAGATGTGGGCCTCGCCGTACTCGCGGGCGGCGGGCAGCAGCTCGTCGATGGAGATGAAAACCATGATGCCGGCGACCCCGGCGAGCACGCAGCCCATCAGCGTCGGCGACATGAAAGGCATCAGCACCAACCATGCCAGCAGCGCCCCGACGGGCTCGGCCAGTCCCGAAAGGAGCGAGAGACGGAACGCCCGCCGCCGGTCGCCCGTGGCGTAGAAAACGGGGACGGAGACGGCGATGCCCTCGGGGATGTTGTGGATGGCGATCGCGAGGGCGATGGCGACGCCGAGGGTGCGGTTGTCGACGGCGGCGGTGAAGGTGGCGATGCCCTCGGGAAAGTTGTGGATGCCGATAGCCAGGGCGGTCATCACGCCCATGCGCATCAGCTGGGGATGGTGCGGCCGGCGATCCATCTCCTCGGCCGTATGCGCCTCGTGGGGATTCTCGACCGAAGGAACGAGGCGGTCGATGATGCCGATCAAAAGGATACCTGCAAAGAAGCAGGCGACGGTCAGCGCGGTCCCCGAACGCTCGCCCCACGCAGCGGAAAGGGCCGCATCGGCCTGCCGGAACAACTCGACGAACGAGACGTAAATCATCACGCCGCCCGACAGCCCCAACGAAAAGGAGAGCAGCCGCTTGTTGGTCGGCCGCGCGAAGAAAGCCAGCGCACTGCCGATACCCGTGGCCAGACCCGCCCCGAGCGTCAGGAGAAAAGGGATGAGAAACTGCGAATCCATCGTTTTCAATGCGGCAAAGATAGTGCAAGGCGAGCGCCGAGGCAAAAATTAAAAATGAAAAATGAAGAATTAAAAATGATTGTGAGAACCTCATCTTCCGAACAAGCGTATTTCCGGCAAGATAATTTTTCATTTTTCATTCTCCATTCTTAATTACGATTTCCTATCTTTGTCCCTGCAACCAAAAACACCGAATCATGCGAAAGATGCTGACCATACTGGCGGCGGTGCTCGCCGCGCTGACGGCGACGGGCCAGACCGCGGAGTGGAAACACCGGGTCGAACCGCAAGGCGAGGGCCTGTACCGCATTCTCCTCGAAGCGACGGTGCCCACCGGCTACCACATGTACGACATGGGCCCCTACGAGGCCTACGGCCCCAATGCCACGACCCTGCGTTTCAAGCCCGGAGCGGACACGGAGCTGGTCGGCGGCGTGGAACTTCTCACGCCCGTACACCGCTACCATGACGAGATATTCGACATGGAGATCGGCACAATCGAGGGCACGGCCCGGTTCGCGCAAGACGTACGGCTGACGGCACCGCAAGGAAGCGTCGGCGTGGAGATCGAGTGGATGCTCTGCGACGATCGGAGCTGCACCCCCCCGGACGACCTGCAGCTGACGATCCGCATCGGCGATGCGGAGGCCGACGCGGTAGCCGCGTCGGCTGCAGAGAGCCCGAAAGCCGCCCCGGCACGCGACGCGGCGGGCAGCAAGGGCCTTTGGGCCCTCCTGATCGAAGCGATCCTGTGGGGCTTCGCCGCGCTGCTGACCCCCTGCGTCTTCCCGATGGTACCGATGACCGTGTCGTACTTTCTCAAGGGCGAGGGCGGCCCGGCGATGGGCCGGCTGCGCGCCGCGCTCTACGGGCTCTTCATCGTAGCGTTATATACGCTGCCCATCGCGGCGATCATCCTCATCACGCGCTTGGTGGGCGGCGACGCCGTAACGGCCGACATCTTCAACTGGCTGGCCACGCACTGGCTGCCCAATCTCGTCTTCTTCGCAGTGTTCATGATTTTCGCGGCCTCGTTCTTCGGGGCTTTCGAACTGACGATGCCCTCGTGGATGGTCAACAAAGCCGACTCGAAAGCCGACACCAAAGGACTGGGCGGCATCTTCTTCCTGGCGCTGACCCTGGTGCTGGTGTCGTTCTCGTGCACGGGCCCGATCGTGGGCTCGGTTCTCATCAAGTCGACCGCCGGCGAGTTCTGGAGCCCGATCCTCACGATGCTGGCTTTCTCGGTGGCATTCGCCCTGCCCTTCACGCTCTTCGCCCTCTTTCCCTCGGTGCTCAAGAAGCTGCCCAAGAGCGGCGGCTGGCTCAACTCGGTGAAAGTCGTCATCGGATTCGTCGAAGTGGCCTTAGGCTTCAAGTTCCTCTCGGTCGCCGACCAGACCTACCACTGGGGGCTGCTCGACCGGGAAATTTACTTAGCGATCTGGTTCAATTACTCAAATCCTTTAACAATAAGGAATTAGCCCTGTCTACTATTGAAGT
>CAZIUJ010000034.1:0-14674 GCA_964542345.1 uncultured Alistipes sp. | reverse complement strand
GGGTTTAGGAAACCCTCGTTCTATCCCTTGAACTATGGAGCCGAAAAACGGTGTCTCCCGAAAGAGACACCGCGAAGATACGAAAAATAAGGTGAAAGTCGAAAGGTGAAAAGTGAAAAGGTGGAGGTTCATTCCTAAAACCCCGCTCTTAGCGGGGTGCCGAGCGGGAGTATCTCAGCAAAGCTAAGTACGAATAAGTGCGGGCAAAAGCAAGCGCGCTTGCTTTTTTGCCGGGCGCCCGGCCAGGAGCCGGCTTCTATGGCATCGTGCGGCCCGGAAAGCGGGCGAACTGCGCCCGATCTTAGAAGCTGAATCCTACGCCGATCGAGAAAACATGGGCGTGGAGCTTGTAGTTGCCCGAGAAAACCTCGGTCAGCTGCGACGGGTCGCCGTACTGGTAGATCGGGTAGGAGCCGCTGCGTTCGGGGTCGGCCGACGAAACGTAGCAGTAGGCCAGGTCGATCGACATGCACTTCGCCGGGCGCAGCGAGAGACCGGCCGTGTAGGAGAGCTTCGTCATCGACGGGGTCTCGGGGTTCAGGTAGTTGCTGTCCACGGGGCTCTCGTCGGCATACATGCCCATGCGGGCCGTGAGCCACTCGGTCGCCTTGTACTGGCCGCCGAAGCGGATGGCCAGCGTGTTGGAGTAGTTTTTCACCGAGACGATCGGCGCAATGCCGAGCTCCGTTTCGTTGAATGCTACGTTGAGCGACTTGTAGGCGCTCCAGCCGTTCCACTGCAGGTCGATGCCGAGCTCCCATTTGGGCGTCGGGCGGAACGAGACGCCCCACGTTACGACCGTCGGCAGCGGCAGTTCGGCGTTGAACGTGCCGCGGTCGAGCCCCGGAATCACCTCGGCACCTCCGGCCAGGACGCTGAGGTTGTTGAGCAGTGTCAGGTAGCTTTGCGCTTCGGGCGAGGCGTAGCCGAGCACCGCATGGCCTTTGTCGACCTTCATGTTCATGCGCGAGCGCCATGTCATGCCGACCGACCATTCGTCGGTGATGTCCCACAGGATGCCGGCGTTGACGCCTACGGCTACGTTCGCGCTGCCTTTCAGCTTGGCCGAGACGATGGCTTGATTCCCGAAGTGCGAGGCGAAGTAGGCGGCTCCGGCTTCGGCCTGACCGACATAGCCCTGCAGGGACGCGATCTGCGCCGCGGTCTCCGGACTTTCGGGGAGCTGCTGCAGCTGCGCGATGGTCGACTGCAGTTTGCCGGCAGCCAGCTGGAGTCCTCCGGCCGCCGTCAGGTTGCCCGTGGCCGTGGGCAGCATCGAGCGCGAGAGGTCGAAGTCGCCCCACGTAATCATCAGGCCGGCGCCGATCGACAGCCGCTCGCAGATTTTGAACGAAAGGGTCGGCTGCACGGTGTAGGCCTTGAGGTTGATCTGCTGGACCAGGTGGGCTCCCGACCAGTTGTCGCCCCAGTTCATCGACGAGCCGTAGGGGGTGAAGAAGCCCACGCCGACCGAGAGCCGCTCGATGGGCTTGTAGTTGAAGTAGACGTGCAGCGGCGTGGAGAGCTTATTGTCGGACTTCTCGACCGGGCCCGGCGTGTAGCCGTTCTCCAGATTCGGCAGCGACCGGTATTGTACGTTCGAGAGGATGCCCGTGAAGCCGACCGAGAGGTCGAACTTCGGACTTTGGAACGACGCGGCGGCCGGGTTGAAGAAGATCGACTCCGAGCCGAGTTTCATGGCCGTGCCGACATGTCCCATAGCGGTTTGGCGGGCCGACATGTTGTTGACCTGATAGCCTTCGGCGTAGCTGTTTCCGGCAAGAATGGCCGCGGCCAGCAGGAGGAAGCATTTTTTCATAGACGAATGATTGGGTTCATACTGGCATGCAGGGGGCATGCGAAATCGGGGGCAAAAATAGGAAAACTATCTGCAGCGCCCAAATATTTTGGCCGAAATATCCTGAAAATTCCACTAAATGCCGTCTCTGCCCGCACGGCCCGTTCACTCCGGCAACCATTCTATATATAGGTATCTCGCTTTCGGCGGCCGGAAAACATCCGTTGCCGCAAATTTGTTGCCGTGCGGCATACTGCCGGGGCTTCGTTTTGCGTTTTACTCGCGTCGCAGTTCGAAATGCGGCAGTCCCCCCCCCCGAGGTCTCGGCCCGAAACGGACCCGACTGGGGAACGGAACGAACGGACGCTCCCGAATCCGGGGTCGACGGACGGGTTCGCCTCCTCCCTGCCGAACCCGCTCCGATGCCCTGCGATCCGCGTATACGTTCGTTTTCGCATAAGTAAAAAAATATGTTAAAAATTTGTGGGGGGGGGAATTTTTTATATATTTGCCGCGTGGGATCATGCCTATGGAGCCGATTCCGGATGTTTCGTACGGTGTTTTTTATCGTTTTTTCGGACTTCCGGAAGATGCGGCGAAAAAATTGCGTACTCTTTCGTCGGCATAATAATAGGTTGATCCTCAGGCTTGGAGGTTAAACAAAACCGATGCGCCGCGGACAGGTTGGGAGTGGTTTCCCGATCGGATTTCAGCTGTTCGGAGATTTCCGGCGGATGCTGTCCGCTCCCGGCGCCGATCGGTGGTTTGAAGAGATTTTATGTTAAAATAGCGTGGCCGTCGGCTCGGTCGGTCCTTGCGATGCGGAAAAATTTTTCCGCGGGAGGCAGGGTCCCTTTTCGACGGTTCGACCGTACGCTCGGATAGAAATTATGAAAATGGTGAAAAACACATCCAGACTTTTCCGGTTCGCTCCGGTGATCTTGTGCGCTTTGTTTTTGACGTCGGTACTGCGTGCCGGCGGGGCTCCGGTTCCGCCGGGGGCGGGTTCCCAGCTTTCGGTCAGCGATTCGAACTACCGTCAGGTCATCACCGAGGGTTCGCGAAGCCTGAGCTGCTACCTCAATTATCCGCAGGGCAGCGCCACGATCATCCCCGATTTCGAGAACAACGAGGCCGAGTTGCAGAAGCTCAACGACTTCATCCGGCAGGCTTTCCGCGACAGCCTCATCTACGTCGACTCGATCCGTCTGAGCGGCTATTGCTCGATCGAGGGTTCGTATGGCGTCAACGAGCGTCTGGCCAAAACCCGCGTCATGGGCTTCAAAACCTATCTCGACAACCGCTACGATCTCTCGCGGCATTATAACGTGCGCGTGAACTGGGTCGCCGAGGACTGGGACGAGCTGCGCCGGCTCGTCGAGGCGTCGGATATGCCGCGGCGCGACGAGGTGCTCTACCTCATCAACAACGTCGGCGTCTTCCAGGGCCGTGAAAAGCGCCTGATGGATTTGGACAAGGGTGTTCCTTATAAATATATGCTCAAGCACTTCTTCCCCGGCCTGCGCCGCGTGGAGATCACCGTGAACTACGACTTGCGCCGTATTTTGGAGGAGAAGCTCCAGACCAAGCTCACGCAGGAGGAGTTCGAGAAGGTGCTGGCAAGGGAGCGCGAGGCCGCCATCGCCGAGGAGCGGCGTTTGGCCGAGCTCGCCGCCATGGAGGAATCCGCACGTTTGGAGGCCGAGCGGCAGGCTCGCGAGGCCGAGCGCCTCGAATCGCTGCGTGTCGCGCAGGAGGAGGCCCGCATTCAGGCCCAGCGTCGTGCCGAGGAGGAGGCCCGTCTCGAAGCGGTGCGCCGTGCCGAGGAGGAAGCCCGTCTCGAAGCGGCCCGCAAGGCGGCCGAAGCGGCTAAGCTGAAGAAGAAGGAGAGCCGCAAGCTCCGCCCGATCTTCGCCCTGAAGACCAACCTCGTTGCCTGGGCAGGCATCACGCCCGAGTTCAAGATGACGACGTTCATGCCCAACCTCGAAGGCGAGCTTTACTTTGCCAAACGGCTGTCGCTCTCCGGTTCGGGGCTCTACTCCAACTGGGCTTACAACAGCGGCAAGAAGTTCTGGGGCTTCACGGCTTACAGTCTCGAACCGCGCGTCTGGTTCAAGGGCAACGGCTTGTTCCGCGGCGTCTACATGGGTCTCTACGGCGAAATGGGCGACTTCAACAAGCAGGAGGGCCGCAACGACGAGAAGGGTTCGGCTACCGAAACCAACGTTACCGGCGATTACTGGAGTGCCGGTCTTTCGGTTGGTTACATGCTGCCGCTCTCCCGCCACTGGTGCCTGGAGCTGAGCGTCCGCGGCGGTTACCGCAGCGCTACGTACGACAAGTACACCCGTTCGGTCGAGGAGGAGTCGATCTTCAACTATAACGACAACTTGTCGGGCAAGAAAAACGAATTTGCGCTGACCGGCGTACGACTGAATGTCGTCTACCGCTTCGGCCGCGGCAAATAATTGGTTGAAATAAAAGGGCGGTCGCATCCCCGCTGTCGGGGGCGCAGCCGGCCGGAACCTTAAAAACTGAAGTAGCTTTCAGCCCCTTTGCGGGACGGTAGAGTAGATAAACCGTTATTATGAAAAGAATATTTACGTATGTGTGGTCCGGTGCCTTGTTCTTCGCACTGGCTGCAGAAGTAGGTTGCGTCAAGCAGGGTCTCGACAATCGCAAGAACGAGGGCTCCGTGGAGATCACGCTGAACTGGGAGGGCGACACCCCTGCCGGCAGCCGAATCCATTTCTATCCGGTCTCCGTGGCCGGGGAGGAGCTTGTCGGGTCCGAGGAGGGCGTAGACGTTGACGAGAGCGTTCCCGTCTATCGGGTCGTCGAGTGTTCGGCTTCGGGTTGGAAAGGCAAGCTGCCCGTCGGCAAATATCGGGTCATCGTCTATAACCGCGACGCCAACGTCTCGCTGCGCAACGAGGAGGACTACGAACATGCCGAGTTGTACCTTCCGGTCGAGGGTTCCGAGGCGAATGCCGGCCTGCCCGCTTCGCGCGTGAACGAGTGCATCTGCCAGCCCGGCAACGTGATGCTCGCCACCCAGCTCGACAAACCCGAGGATTTCACCGGTACCGAATATTTGTTGGATGTTCCGTTCAACGATGTCGTCAAGGTCTCGGCTTCGCCCAAGTCGATCGTCAAGTACGTCGACATCAACTTCCGGATCGACGGTCCTGTTACCTTGGAGGGCGGCATGCTGACCGGTGTTTCGCAGGCCGTCTGCTGCCGGACGCTCGTTTGCCATACCGATTGCTACAGCGTGCAGTATGAGCCTGTTCCCGTAACGGGCGATTTCGACTACGAGGCTCGCATCCCCGTGCTCGATGTCGTTTCGCCCCGGGCCGGCACCACGCACATGGTCCACCTGAATCTGCGTCTCGACGATACGAATACGCCTTATTCGATCGCCGTCAACGTTGCCGACCAGGTCAACAGCTACCTCACCTCGAAAGGCGGAAAGATTCCTGTCGGAGAGGCGCTTCCGATCAGCATCCGCCTGGAGATGATCGACAACGTTCCCTCCATCTCCGTGGACCCGTGGGACAACACCGGTCTCGGCAGCGGCACGATCGGCAACACCTCCGGCAGCGCTTCGACCGATGCTCGGTAGCGGGGCCAGTATGTTTTTGGGATATAAAATAAAGTTCAGATATGCTTAGAAATTCCTTGTTCGTTATCGCTTTCTGCGGGCTGCTCGCCTCCTGCTCCACCAAGCAGGAGCTGGAGATGCGTCCGTCGGACGACTCCGTGATCCGTCTCGGCGTCGCCGACAAGGTCGGCTCCCGGGCTGCGGTGAATAATCTCTCCGACCTGGCTCAGGAGGGCGACAACGTCGGCATCTACGGCGTCGAGGTCGCCGCCAATCCCTCGCGGCCCGGCGACGGCTGGGGCAATACGCTCCCGATGGACAACGTCCGCACGACGGCCGTCGATGCCGAGACCGGTGCCATTTCGTGGACGGGTATCTATTACTATCCGATGGATCGTACGCATTTCATCAAGTTCTGCGCCTACTATCCTTATGCCGCCGAGGGCAGCGGCTTTTCGGTCGTCGCTCCCGCCGCCGGCAAAGCGCCCGTGCTGAATTGCAAATTGGACGGTACGCAGGATGTCATGTGTGCCGTACCCGTTACGGGTGCCCGCGGAACCGCTCCTGCACCCTTGCAGTTCAAACACGTGCTTACTCAGCTGTATTTCAAGATCGAGGATATCAACCACGACCTCAAGGATTACGAAATCCGCAATATCGTCTTCCAGAATGCCAATACCGTGGCGGCCTTGAATATCGAAACCGGAGAGTTCGGCGAATGGTCGGCACCGGCCGATCTCGAAGTCCCCGGCATCAAGGGCGAGGGCATCATCTTCGACGGCGGCGATTCCCATTCGATGGCTGTCGGCGATCCGATCATGCTGCAGCCCGGCTTGGGGTCGTTCCTCCTGCGGGTCGAGACGTCGGGCGGTACCTATTCCAATGTCGCGATCAAACCCGCCGGCGGTGCTGCCGCCAAGTTCGAGAAAGGTCATGCCTACGAGATCACGTTGTTCATCGACGAGCAGGCCGAGATTCTCGTGTCGGCGACCGTTAAGGATTGGATTTTCGGCGGCTCCAGCTCGATCATCATCAAGTAAATCGGCTTACTCGGGTTTTTATCATAATAGTTATAAGATTTGGGTTTTTATCATAATAGTTACAGAAAAAACATTTACTAACTTCTTAATTTCTTTGTTTTTATGAAAAAATTGTTTTTCTCTTTGCTTGCTGTAGCAGCTATGGCAAGCTGTTCCAAGAGCGATCTGATCGAGCGCCCCGTAGTAGGTCCGGAGGCTGGCGACATCGAGATTCTCGCTTCTTCGAATGCGAAGGGCATTTCGACCCGTACTCCGTTCGAGAATCCTATTTCGAAAGATAACACGCTCCTCGCTCAGGTGCTCGTTTCGCAGAAGTCGAACGACTATACGACGCTTTGGAACACCGCAGACGACCAGATGGAGTTCGTTAACTCGACTGACTCGATCGGCTTCAAGACGACGGCATGCTACTATCCCGCCGATGGTTCGACGGTTTATCTGTGCGGTTTCTATCCCGCTACGGGCTGGAAGAAAGTCTTCACCACGACGGCACCTTCTACTCTGAGCTATCAGGCATATGTTATCGATGGTAAGACCGATGTAATGGCAGCCAAAGAGGTTTCCGGCAACAAGAAAGACGCTCAGGATGAAGACAAACTTGCTCCGAAATTGACTTTCGAGCACCTGCTGACCCAGCTGGTTGTCAAGGTAGAGGCTACGGACTCGGCTGCTTACAAGGCTTGGGGCAAGATTACCGACATGTATCTGGTTAAAGCCGCCAACCATGCTACTAATGTCAATACTCGTGCGATTTTGCCGCAGGTTCGTGTCGTTCCCGGCGTCGGTACTGTTTCTTATAAGCAGGCTGTAGATGAGAATGATGATAACTATAGCCTCGACAAGCTGGACTTCTATGGAATCGAGAAGGGCGACAGCACGACCAACGTTGTATTCGGTAAGGACAATACCGGTGCTGCTAAAGCTGTAGAGCTTCCCGTTCCCGATAAGGATAAGAGCGAGGAGGCTGTAGCCGTAGCTTATACGCTGGTAACTCCTGTTACGGCAACGGAAAAGCATTACACGCTGGTTATCAAGACCGAGGACCATACGGATGAACTCGAGATTCCCGTTACTCTGCTGAAGAAAGACAGCACCGATGCTTTCACGGATGCAACCACCGGTTACGCTTTCAACATCGTGCTTTCTTTCAGCGCTACCGAAATCATGGCTAAGGCTGTGGTTACCGACTGGAAAGATGGTGGTGTAACTGTAATCCCCGTTCTCTAATTCCGAATTTTTCCGTTCGGAACCTATTTCCGACGGATAACCCTGGCTGTAAGGGGTTGAATCTCCCCTTACAGTCGCTAAGAACGAGACCACGGTCCGTTCACGATATGTCGAGCCGCAAGCGCAGGAATCCGGAACTCCGGAACCCTTGCCCGGCCGAACGACGAAAATTGAAAGAAAACAAACTTATAAAAAACAAAGACATGAAAACTTGTGTTAAGAATGCCGCTCTTTCGATGCTGAGCATCTCGGCCCTGCTTGTCGCCGGATGTTCGAAGACCGAGCAGGCATCGCTGCCGACCGACGGCGCTGCTGTCGAAATGCTCCTGAGCGCCGGCAGTGTAAAGGCTCCCGGTTCGATTTCCGCCAAGAACACCCGCGCCGTGATCGATTCCAGCTACGAGTCCGATTTGGAAGTCGCTTTCGCACGCCTCGATCAAGATACCGATGGTAACTATCCTGCCGATTATCAGGATGCTGTCGCCCTGCCCGCTACCTGGAAAATCAACTCCACGTTGAGCACGCTGCCGGCAAAGGACGAGGAGGCTTCGGATATTGTCTTCGACACGAAACAGTATTACCTTAGCCGCTCCGCGAACAACTCGTCGAAGCTGGTCGGCTGGTATCCGGACAATACGCTGACCGACGGTGCCGTTACTTTTGAGATTGACGGCGAAACCGACGTCATGCTGACCGAGGTGCTGGAGGGCAGCAAGAGTGCGAAATTCGGCATCTACGACGCGATGAACCCCACGGACCCCGCGAAGACCAAGATTTTCCACTTCAAGCACCAGCTGGCGCTGCTCAAGGTGAAAGCCTACGCCACGGATGCCGATGCCGAGAAAGTCTGGGGCAAGGTGAAGTCCATCACCATCAAGGATCAGCTTCCCGAGTGCAAGATTACGCTGCCCGCGACGGTCGAGTTCGAGGGCGAGGCTGCCGACCTTGAGCTGGTGAAGAAACTTGTGGCCGACGACTCCGACATCGAGTACGACCTCTCCATCGGCATTGCCGACGCGCCTGCCGACCCTGAGGAGGGCGACGATGAAGAGGCCCCCGACCCCGAAGAGGGCGAAGAACCCGCCGAACCCAAGAACAACGAAGTCGAGTGCGGCTACGCGATGATCGCGCCCGTCGAGGCTGCCGAAGATGCGACGTTGACGCTTGTCGTCGAGACCGTCGAGGGCGGCAAGCTCGATGTTGCCGTTCCGGTTCCCGCCAAAGGTTTCGAGGCCGGCTATTCGTACGATATTACGTTGAAATTCACCGCTGTAACGATCGAGCCGAAGGCGACGATCACCGACTGGGTCCCCTACGAAGAGGGAGATATCGAAATCACACTGTAAGAAGCCCGTCCGACGGGCACGCAACTCACGCAGGCTCTGATCCGGATTCCCGTTTATCGGGAATCCGGGGTAGGAGTGAAGTTCCGGGCGTTTTTTCGTCGGAGGGTCGTTCGATAAAGATAATTTTTTGAGGTTTGAATATGAAAAAAGCGTTATTCATCTTGTTGCTGGCCGTAGCGACCGGATGCCATGAGGCGGATGCTCCCGGGGTTCCGGATTCCGATCTGGTAACCGTTCGGTTCGCCCTGTCCGGCGGGATCGGTGCCGAGGTGTCGCCTGTGTCGCGCGCCGGAGCTCCCGTCCACCTGGACGAGGATGTTACCGTGCGGGTGCTGGCTTTCCGTCGCCGGATAGAGAGTTCCGCTCCTGCCGCTACTGCCGACATCGAGGCCGATACATATGCCGGCGAGGCTACGTACAAGGTCGTGAAGAAGCCGCTCGCAGCTGCGGAGGGCGAGGACCCCGAGTTCGATTACGTGCTGGTACCTTGTAACGTCTATGCCAACGGCATCGCCGACTCGACTTCCACGACGAAGCCTGCCGAGCTGCGCCTGCGTGCCGATACCTACGATTTCTACGCCCTCACGCCTGCCGTGGAGGTCGCCTCGGATCGCAAGGTTTCCATCGGCCACGGTCTCGACTATGCGGCTTCTTGCACGCCGGACATCAAGCTCAGCGCCGCCAAGAACCCCGCCTCGGTCGATCTGGTTACGTTGGACCGCAAATGTTCGCAGATTTCTTTCTCGGTCGTACGACTGGCCGAGAATGTCAAGTCCGTGGATATCAAGTCTGTTACGTTCTCCGAGATTTCCGAGTCGCCCCTTTCGGCCGTGCTGTGCCAGGCCCTCACGCCGGGTGCGAACACGGGTTCCTACGTCTTCAAGAAGGAGATTTTTTCCCACGCCGATGACACGGAGTACAATTTCGTGGGTGCCGATGTCGTTCTTCCGAAGAGCGCGGCGAAGTTCAAGATGTCCATGACCGTCGAGTTCAACGAATCCGGCAAGGACTCCGAGCCGGAGGCCGAGATGCCCGAACTTTCGTTCGAACCGGGCAAGCAGTACGCCTTCATTCTCAAGTTGAAGGGCGACGCTTTCGTCTTGTCGTTCTCCGTGCTGGACTGGAACGAGGTGCTTCCCTGGGAAGTTCCTATGGGCGACTGGCCGCACCTGATCATCGACATCGGTCAGTGGACAGTCAAAGAGTGGGAGAGTGGCCTCGGCGGTTATTTCTCCCCGGATGTTACCATCGGCGACTGGATTCCTGTGGGTTGGGAAGCCGGCGGCCTCGGCAAATAGACGCTTGTTTCTGAAACCTCGCTTCCGGGTTTATGAAAGATAAAGTACGCATTCATCTTAGTAATTTGTTTTTATAAATTTTTTAATCGATTATGAAAAAATTCATGAAATCGTTGTTGATCGTTTCCGTCGCGCTGTGTGCTTTTGCCTGCGGCAAGGAGGGCGGAGAGGGACCTAAGCCGAAGCCCACGCCTACTCCTACGCCGGCCGAGGACAAGGTTACTTTCAGCTTCTCGACGGCTACGTTCAAGCGCCCCGCTTCGCGCGTGTCGGGCGATGCACTCACGACGGCCGAGAAGTCCGCAATTAACAATGTTTGGGTCCTGCAGTTCGACAAGAACACGGCGGACGGCAAGCTCGTCGTCTCGGAGTACTTCGAGGGTGAGGAGATTGCTGACAATGACGGCACGAAGTCCGTTTCCGTCGCTTTGGAGGACTGTCAGACGCCCCGCATCTACTGCGTCGTCAACGTCGGCAAGGACGAGCTCAAGTCGCTCGGCAAGAACACGAAGCTCAGCACCTTCGAGGCTTCGACCCTCAAGATGGTAGAGGGCACCGCCGAGCAGATTCCGATGATCGGCTACACCGACACGAATACGGCTACCGGCACGGCTGTCGTCGAGCTCACGCGCCTGATCGCCGAGATCGCCTTCACGTGCAAGATTGCCGTGCCTGCTACTCATTCGTTCACGCCGGAGCGCGTGCAGCTTTGCGACGTTGCCAATGTTGCTCACTATACGCCGGTTGCCCTGCCGGAGGGTACGACGGGGCTCTATCCCGATGCTTCGACCGACAACTTCTTCAACTATGCGGAGGATAAGAACATCACCGTCAGCAACAATACGTTCACCAAGACGTGGTACCTGCCCGAGAACCTGCGCGGCGTCATTGCCGGCTTGACCGATACGCAGAAAGGCAAGGCCAATGCTCCCCAGTTCGCTACCTGCATCGAGGTGTCGGGTTCTTACCAGGAGCCCGGCAAAGATGTGCAGGACATCACCTACCGCGTTTATCCCGGTGTCAACGCTTTTGACAACTTCAACATCATCCGCAACTACGCTTATACGATCAAGATAACGATCGAGGGCAGCAACCCCAACGACATCCGCATCGATATCGAGAAGGGTGTTCCGGCCGGCGAGTACACCGACGACCAGACCTGGGAATAATCACTGTAAATTTATATCGTAATCTATGAAAAAAGTTTTAGCATCGGCGCTTATTGCCCTCCTGGCAGTAAGTTGCAGCAAGAGCGAAGAACCCGGTGTCGCTAAGGACGGTCGGCTGACGTTCTGTGCTACTGCAGCCTCCACGCGCGCCTACTTCCCGGGCGAGAGCGGTAAGATGTATTGGAGCGACTACGACCATATCGCCGCTTATTCGTTCGACGGCACTACGCTCGTGGCCAGCGACTTCTGCGCCATCGATCCGAAGAGCGCCGGCACCGACGAGGGTACTTTCACGCCCAAGAATATCCTGAACGCAAATTCGTGGGTCAGCGGCAAGGCCGACACGAAGACGGCTACGTTCTACGCTTACTATCCCGCTAAGAACGCGGCTCTTACCTACAATTCGACCGACAACGGCGTGCAGATGAACATCTCCGACACCCAGTCCGAGGAGTTCGGTCGGTCGCAGATTTGCTTCTCGAAAGGCGTCGAAATGACCGTTGCCGAGATCAACAAGAACAAGCTCGTGCGCTTCGACTTCGCACCCGCGTCGTCGTTGCTGCGCGTGCGTTTCACACTGACAGAGGGAAGCGATCTCCCCGAGACGTATATCAAGCAGCTGTTCGTTTCCGTGGACGGAGGTATCCTCTGCGGCGATTGCCTGCTGAATTTCGCCGACGGCTCGCTCACTCCGCGTGCCGGTGCCGGTAATAGCTCGATTTCCGTGACTCTGCGTACGCCGGTCAAGATCACCAAGAACGCCGAGGAGAACCCCTATATCTACGTGGCCCTCATGCCCTCGACCGCAAGCGTCGGTACGCTTTCGTTCACGGCCGTTACTTCGGAGAATGTCAACCTGACGGTGGATCAGAAGACTTCTCCGGCTACCGGTTTCCTGCCCGCCATGCGTTACAGCCTCGATCGCGATATTACTATCAGGATCGATCCCGATTCGCCCGATGCTTCGTACATCGACGGCGGCGATGCGTGGGGCTCGAAAATCGTCGAGGACGGTGCTTATACGGATGGCGGCAACGCTTGGTAGTCATTGCATAATTCATTCCAAATCATAATTATTTAAGAGTATCTATGAAAAAGATTCTGTTTTATTTGCTCGCTGCCGGCGCTCTTTTCAGCGTAGGTTGTAGCAAGGATGCCGGCGTCGACACTCCCGTCGTCGAGGGTAAGTACACGCTGTCCGAGATTTCGTTCGAGAACAGCGACCAGGACGCCGAGACTCGTACGGGCCTGGGTACCGGCAATGTCGTGAACTGGTCGACTAAGGACCGTATTCTCATTGTCAATACGGTTACGGGTCAGAATGAGCAGTATGTCCTCGTTTCGGGTGCAGGCACGCCTATCGGTACGTTCCGTCCGGTTGTTGAGAATGCTCCCATTCAGTACGACAGCGAGGATGATATCAAGGCCGTTTATCCGGCTGTCGCCGCTACGGTCTCCGGCTCCGGTACCAACACCAAGATTTCGGTTTCGATCAACCAGAACTACCTCGAGAATAACGGTCAGACTTGGTTGGATACCTATGGCATCACCTCTTATACGAGCGATTCGCAGTTCGCTTTCACGCACAACGACATCAAGGTTTCGTATAAGGTAACCGACGGTACGCTTGCTACCAACGATGCTACCAAGCGTCCGAACTTCAAGTTCAAGCAGTTGGGCGTATGGTGCACGGCCCGCTTCGACTTCACGGAGAGCTCGGTATTCAGCCGCGACAAGATGCTTTCGATGGCTATCGAGTCTTCCAACGTCATTTCGGGTACCGCCGAGATCGACTTCGCCGATCCGATGGCTCCTGCGTTGAAATACGGCACAGCTACCACCGACAACAAGAAGATCGAGTGGAACTTCGCTACCGTATCGACTATGGCTGCTCCGTTCACCCGCTCGTTCATGATGTTCCCCAACGTCAAGAAAGGCGACAAGCTGACGATCACGGCTAAGGCCGACGGCCACAACTACTATTTCTACGCCGCTCCCACGGCCGATTTCGCAGCCGGTTCTACGAAGAATCTTCCGCTCGCACTGGCCAACTTCGAGCAGGGCAACGAGGGCGAGGATACGGCCGGCACTTATTTCGCTGAATCCACTACGACGCCTGGAAATGAGTTCTACTATTACGGTAATACCAACTGCTACGTCGCTTGGAATACCGTTATAGCTACGAATTACAGGGTAGATATCGATATTACCGCGCATGCGGCCAATCGTTTTTACGAGCAGGTACCTGACCAGAATGGAAATCTCAGCACAGCCGCTAACGCTCCGCAGGTGAAGGGAGCCAAATGGATTTGGTATGAAAATACGCTGACTATAGTAGGTGATCCTCAGATTAGCGGCAACTTGGTAAAAGTAACTGTCAGTGGTGCAGGTAATGGTGTTGTCGGTATCTACAGCGATACCCAATGTAAGAACCTCTTGTGGTCGTACCATGTTTGGAGACCGGAACATGATCCGCGAACCGGTTTGTTGGATTACAAGGTTACCAACTCGACGTCTTATAAGGTAATGCCGATGGCGCTGGGTGCTACGAAGAAAACAACCAATGCAAATACCGTAGACGAGAAGCTCGCTTCGGTCGGTCTCTATTATCAGTGGGGCCGTAAGGACCCGCTGGGTCGTCCCAAAGGATGGGCTACGGGTAACAACGGTTATGTCCCCGTTACCGTTACTGATGCTGAGTATACCGGCGACGCCGATGCCTTTTGGTCGTCTGCTTCGAATATTCGCGAGCTTGCCGAGACCGATATCCTTGCTTCTTATGACGAGGATAACGATGGTCCGCTGGATGCCTACATGGTCAAGTGGGCAGTGAAGAACCCCACCGTGTTCGTCAAAGTCGCCAGCAGCGGTAATAGCTACAACAACGACTGGGTTGGTGTTACGAACAACAACCTGTGGGGCAACCCCGAGGGTTACAATTACCCCGAGCAGTCGCAGCTTCCCGGTCGTTCGGTATTCGATCCGTGCCCCGCTGGCTACCGCGTAGCTCCTAAGGACCTGTGGATCAACTTTACGGAAACCCGCGCCAATGTTTCGAACGATCCCGACAAGTATAACGTAAGCAATTACGTTAACAACACGTCTATCTCGACCGATAGAGGCTATAGCTTCTACTACCAGCAGTGGAAGGCCGGCTTAGAGGACTTCTATCCTGCTTCGGGCTACCGC
>CAZIUJ010000033.1:0-14764 GCA_964542345.1 uncultured Alistipes sp. | reverse complement strand
GCGCAAGAAGCGTCTTCGCAAGAACCGCCACAAGAAAAAGTAGGGTAGCGGCGTCATGAACGGTAAAGCTAAAGGGGCCTCGGGTTCTTTTAGCTTTACCTATTTAATCGGCGGCGTTCGCGCCGCCCCCGGCAAAGGCCCGCAGGGCGCATCCGGCGCCCGGTTCCGCAAGATTTTGGAGTTCTCCGCCACTCCATGCCAACAGGCGGCCCAATACTAATTTCAGCATACCGCATTCCGTTCGGGGGTGCGTACAGAATAAATGAACAAGGAGTTGATCATAAACGTCAGCCCGGCCGAAATCACCATCGCCATGTGCGAGGACAAGGTGCTGGTCGAGCTGTCCAAAGAACAGTGCCAGACGGGCTTCGCCGTCGGAGACATCTATCTGGGCAAGGTTCGCAAAATCATGCCGGGGCTCAACGCGGCATTCGTCAACATCGGGCACGAAAAGGATGCCTTCATCCACTACCTCGACCTGGGAACCCACTTCCCGTCGCTGCAGAAGCTCGCTTCGTCGTACGTTCCCGGCAAGCGGGGCCTGCGCATCGAAAGCATGAAGATGGAGGAGCCCGTCGAAAAGGGCGGCAAGATCGGCGACTACCTGCAGGTCGGCCAGCAGATCATGGTGCAGATCGCCAAAGAGGCCATTTCGACCAAAGGCCCGCGCCTGACGGCCGACATTTCCCTCGCCGGCCGCAACGTCGTCCTCGTGCCTTTTTCGTCGAAGGTTTTTCTCTCGCAGAAGATCCGTTCCGGCGAGGAGAAGAAGCGCCTCAAGCGCATCGCCGCCGCCGTGCTGCCCAAGAATTTCGGCGTCATCATCCGCACGGCCGCCGTCGAGGCGAAGGACGAGGAGATCGAGCAGGACATCCGCACGCAGATCGAGCGCTGGCGCAAGACCGTCGCGGCCATCCGCAAGCATACGGCGCCCGCCCAGATCATGAGCGAAATGAACCGCGCCAATACGATCATCCGCGATTCGCTCAACGGCGACTTCTCGCAGATCGCCGTCGACGACCAGGCCCTCTACACCGAGATACGCAACTACATCCGGCAGATCGAGCCCGAGAAGGAGAAAATCGTGAAGCTCTACCGCGGCAGCGTGCCCATCTTCGACAACTTCGACATCTCGAAGCAGATCAAGTCGCTCTTCGCCAAGTACGTCTCGCTCAAGCGGGGCGCCTATCTCATCATCGAGCATACCGAGGCGATGAACGTCATCGACGTCAACTCGGGCAACCGGACCAAAGCCGAGGACAACCAGGAGCAGACCGCGATGGACGTCAACCTCGCCGCCGCGAAAGAGATCGCGCGGCAGCTGCGCCTGCGCGACTTGGGGGGCATTGTCATCATCGACTTCATCGACCTGCACAAGGCGCAGAACCGGCAGGCGCTCTTCGACGAGATGGTCAAGCTCATGTCGACCGACAAGGCCCGGCATACGGTCTTGCCGCTCACGAAGTTCGGTCTGATGCAGATCACGCGCCAGCGAGTGCGGCCCGTCGCCGTCGAGAGCGTCTCGGACGTCTGTCCTACCTGCAACGGCTCCGGAAAGATCGAGCCCACGGTCGTCTTGGACCGCAAGATCGAGAACCAGATTTCGTTCCTCACCCAGGACCGCGGCCACAAGTTCATCCGGCTCGTCGTCAGCCCCTACGTCGCCGCCTTCCTCCGCAAGGGCTTCTGGTCCCTGCGCCGGCGCTGGGAGTGGAAATACCGCGTGCGTCTCGAAATCGTCGAGGACCAGAGCATCGGCATCGTCGAAATCCACTACCACGACCGCAAGGACAACGACCTGATCAAAAAATAAATTCACAATTCATAATTCAAAATTCACAATTTAAGAGTTCGCGTTTGTCGAGATATTCGGCGTATCGCTTTTGAATGACGCCCCGTGTTTTTAATGCTGAATTGTGAATTCTGAATTTTGAATTTTGAATTTCGATATGTCGCCTCGCGAGCAAATAGCGCAGTTCGTCGCCGGGTCGAAAGGCCTGAAGCAGTTGTGCCGCGCCTGCGCCGTCAAGGCCGCGACCGTCCACCTCGAAGAGTTGGTCGGCGGGGCCCTTTCGTGCTATGCCGCCGCCGCGATCGCCCGCGTCGGGGGCGTGCACGTCTTCGTGGCCGAGGACCGCGACGCCGCTGCTTACCTCCTCAACGACTTCTACCGCTTGTTGGACGAGCGGCAGGTCTGCTTCTTCCCGTCGTCGTGGAAGCGTTCCGCTGCCTACGGTGCTGAGGATGCTCAGGGGGTCGTGCAGCGTACGGCCACTTTGAACGCACTGCGGTGCTTCGACGGCCGGGGCTACCTCGTCATTTGCACCTGGCCCGAGGCGTTGGCCGAGCGGGTCGCCGATGCCGAGGCGTTGCAGCAGGGCTCGATCCGGGTCCGCGTCGGCGATAAAATCTCGATCGAGGTGCTCGAAGCGGCGTTGACCGATGCGGCGTTTTCGCGCGTCGACTTCGTCTACGAGCCCGGGCAGTACTCCGTGCGCGGCGGCATCGTCGACGTCTTCTCGTTCTCCGAAAGCCGTCCCTACCGCATCGACCTCTTCGGCGACGAGGTCGACTCCATCCGCCGCTTCGAAATCTCCAGCCAGCTCTCTTCGGAAAAGCTCTCCGAGGTCGCCATTATTCCCGACTTGAGTTCCGCCACCGCCTCTGCGCGCGTCTCGTTGGCCCGTTTCGCCGGCGAGGAGGCCGCTTTCTGGTTCTACGATCCCGACTTCGTGTTACGCAAGATCAACGACGTGCGTCGCAAAACCCTCGGCGACCTGGAGGAGCCCGCTTCGATCGATGCGTTGATGACCAGCCGCAACGGCTTGCTCGCCGATCTGGCCGGCTGCCGCCTGTTTCTGTTGCGCGACAATTTGCCCGAGCGGCCCGCCACGGCTTCGGTGAAGTTCTCGACGGCTCCGCAGCCCAGGTTCAACAAGAACTTCGAGATGTTGGCCGACGACATGATCCGCAATGCCTTGCGGGGCTACGAAACCTACCTCCTCTCCGAGAACAAGGTGCAGGTCGAGCGCCTCGAAAACATCTTCCACCAGATCGGCCGCGGGCAGGCCGTCGTGCGTTCCGTGGGGCTTACCTTGCACGAGGGCTTCGTCGACAACGACTTGAAGCTCTGCCTCTATACCGACCACCAGATTTTCGACCGCTACCAGCGCTACCGCATCAACGGCGAGATTCGCCGCGACGAGCAGATGACCGTCGCCGAGCTGAACCAGCTGCGGCCGGGCGATTACGTCGTCCATATCGACCACGGCGTCGGGCGCTTCGACGGACTGGTCCGCATCGACGAGAACGGCAAGTCGCACGAGGCGATCAAGCTCGTCTACAAGGACGGCGACGTGTTGTTCGTCAACGTCCACTCGCTCCACCGCATTTCGCGTTACAAGGCCGGCGACGGCGAGCCGCCCAAGATTTACAAGTTGGGCAACGGCGCCTGGCAGAAGCTCAAGAACGCTGCCAAGAAGGCTGTCAAGGACATCTCGCGCGAGCTCATCGCCCTCTACGCACGGCGCAAGGCGTCGAAGGGCTTCGCCTTTTCGCCCGACAGCTACCTGCAGCACGAGCTGGAGGCATCGTTCCGCTGGGAGGATACGCCCGACCAGCAGGCGGCCATCGCCGCCGTCAAGAAGGACATGGAGTCCGACCAGCCGATGGACCGCCTGATCTGCGGCGACGTGGGCTTCGGCAAGACCGAGGTCGCCATCCGCGCCGCTTTCAAGGCCGCGACCGACGGCAAGCAGGTCGCCGTCCTCGTGCCCACCACGATCCTCGCTTTGCAGCACTACCGTTCTTTTTCCGAGCGGCTGCGCGGCTTTCCCGTGAAGATCGAGTACCTCAACCGCACGAAGTCGTCCCGCGAGGTGGCGCAGATCCGCGAGGAGCTGGCCTCTGGCAAGATCGACATCCTCATCGGCACGCACAAGATGCTGGGCCGGCAGATCGTCTTCCGCGATCTGGGGTTGCTGGTTATCGACGAGGAGCAGAAGTTCGGCGTCGCCGCCAAAGAGAAGCTCACACAGCTGAGCGTTGCGGTCGACACGCTCACGCTCACCGCCACGCCCATTCCGCGTACGTTGCAGTTTTCGCTCATGGGGTCGCGCGACTTGTCGGTCATCTCCACGCCGCCGCCCAACCGGCAGCCCATCGTTACCGAGTCGCACGCCTTTTCGGAGGAGATCGTCCGCGATGCCGTCGAGGCGGAGCTCGCCCGCGGCGGACAGGTCTACTTCGTCCACAACCGCGTCGAGGACCTGCCCACGATCCAGGGCATGCTCGCGCGGCTTTGCCCGAAGGCGCGCGTCGGCGTCGGCCACGGCAAGATGCCCGCCGAGCAGCTCGAAAAGCTCGTCATGGACTTCATCTACGGGGAGTTCGACATCTTGCTCTCCACGACCATCGTCGAGAACGGCATCGACATCCCCAATGCCAATACGATCATCATCGACAACGCGCAGAACTTCGGCCTGAGCGACTTGCACCAGCTGCGCGGGCGCGTGGGGCGTTCCGACCGCAAGGCCTATTGCTACCTTCTCTCGCCGCCCGACGAGCTCCTCTCGTCCGACGCCCGGCGGCGCCTGCGGGCCATCGAGGAGTTCTCCGACCTCGGGTCGGGTTTCAACATCGCCATGCAGGACCTCGACATCCGGGGCGCCGGCAATTTGTTGGGTGCTGAGCAGAGCGGCTTCATCGCCGACATCGGTTTCGAGACTTACCAGAAGATCATGAACGAGGCCATCGCCGAGCTGCGGGCCGAGGGGCTGCAGGTCGCCGGCCTCTCGCAGGCCGAGACCGAGGTCGTCGACCGGATGCGCTTCATCGACGACGCCCACATCGACATCGAGGTCGACGCTTCGCTGCCCGATACTTACGTCGCCCAGCAGGCCGAGCGCCTGAAGCTCTACCGCGAGCTCGACTCGACGCGCGACGAGGAGGCTTTGCAGGCATTCGGCGCCCGGCTCGAAGACCGCTTCGGGCCCTTGCCGCGCGCGGTCTGCGAGCTGCTGAACGTCGTGCGGCTGCGCTGGGAGGCGATCCGTCTGGGCATGGAGCGCGTCAAGGTCAAGAACGGCCTGATGATCGTCCACTTCGTCGGTGAGGAAAATTCGCCCTACTACAAGAGCGACACCTTCATGGAGCTCCTGAAGCATGTTACGCAGCATCCCGAGCGTTTCGTCTTGAAGCAGCACAATAATCGGCTTGCCATGACCGTTAGAAACATCAAAGATGTGGAAGCCGCCTACAAAACATTGCAGGAATTGTGAGGACGATCGATAGCGCCGATTTTGCCGCAAGGAACGCCGCGGCACTGCTCCCTCCCCGGGGGAGGGCCGGGGTGGGGTCGGAATCTGCATGCGCGGCTGAAAGCCGCGGGCTTCGGACGGCCGGAAACGGGATGCGGGCGGTCGGAGAAAAAGCGATGAAAAGAAGAAACCGGATTTTGTCATGAACCTCGTCGTCGACATAGGCAATACGCGGGTCAAGCTCGCCGTCATGGAGCACGGCCGCTGCCTCGCCGAGCGGAGCACCGAGCGGTTGCTGCCCGCCATGCTCGACGAGCTGTTGGCCGCCTACGCCGTCGACCGAGCCATCGTCTCCTCCACGCGCGGCGATGCCGCGGAGGTCGTCGCCATGATCCGGCCGCACGTCAGGCAGTGCGTGGAGTTCACTTCCTCGACGCCGGTGCCCCTCGCCAACGACTACCTCACGCCCGAGACGCTGGGCCGCGACCGGCTGGCCGCCGCCGTCGGCGCCGCGACGCTCTATCCCGGGCGGAACGTGCTGGTGATCGACTGCGGCACGGCCGTAACGTTCGACCTGGTTTCGGCCGACGGCCGCTTTTGCGGCGGCTGCATCTCGCCCGGACTGCGCACGCGCCTGCGTGCTCTGCACGACTATACGGCGTCGCTGCCCCTGTGCGGCATCACCGGGGACGAGGAGCTGCTGGGCCGCTCCACGCGCGAGGCCGTCGAGCGGGGCGTGATGAACTCGCTGGTCTTCGAAATCGAGGGTTACGTGTCGCGCATGGAGGGAAAAATCGACGGTTTGTGCGTAATTTTTACCGGCGGCGACGCAAAATACTTGGCGAAAAGAATTAAAAATACGATATTTGCAGATCGTAATCTGGTCTTTTGCGGATTGGATCGAATTTTAGAGTTCCATGCAAGTGAAGAACACCTTCCATAGACTGCTCGTCGCCGCGGCCTTGTCGCTTTCGCCGGCAGTCGTGTCGGCGCAGTCGGGCAGCATCAACGCCTTCTCGCCCTACACGATGTACGGCATCGGCGAGCTGACGACGCCCGGATCGCTCGCCATGCGGTCGATGGGCGGCGTGGGTGTCGCCGTGCGCAATCCCGGGGCGATCAACATGCTCAACCCCGCGGCTTTCAGCGCCGTTCCGCAGAAAAGTTTCCTCTTCGGCTTCGGGCTGGAGGGGCAGAATTACTACAACTCCCAGCGTTCGGAGGGCATCACGAAGAAGTCGGCTTACAACACTTTCAACTTCCACGACATCGCTTTCCAGCTGCCGCTTCGCCGGCGCTTGGGCCTGGGCTTCAGCCTGACGCCCTACAGCTCGGTGGGCTATCGCACCAAGTTCTACGCTCCGTACGACGCCGGGGACCCCGTCTGGGGCAGCGTGGGCCCCGTGCAGTACGCCTACGAGGGCGAGGGCGACGTAACGGAGGTCAAGGCCGGCATCGGCTGGGAGGTCGCCAAGAACTTCTCGATCGGCCTCGCCGCCCAGTATTATTGGGGCAAGATCGAGCGGTCGTATACCGTTACGCCCACCTCGATCGTCGGCGACGGCACTTTCAACCCCATCGTCGGGACCGGCAACTACGTCATCTCCCGCTTCAAGGGACAGGCGGGCGTGCAGTGGAACGCCATCCTCAACGCCCGGCGGGCTCTGACTTTCGGCGCCACCTACGACTTCGGCGGCGACCTGAAGCCCCGCAGCGAGGAGCGGATCTACACCTCCGACCTCTTCGGTACGACGGTCAAGGGCGACTCCGTGAACCTCAAGCTCGTGCTGCCCGCCCAGGTGGCGGCCGGCGTCTACTACATGACTTCGCGCTGGTCCCTCGGTCTGGACTACGTCTATCAGAATTGGGGAGGCCGCAACAAGGGCCTCGCCCGCACGGCTCTCGGCGCTTCGGGCGAAAGCATGGAGGTCGCCTATGCCGACACCCATACCGTCAAGTTCGGCGCGGAGTTCATCCCCAACCGCTACGACGCCCGCAACTTCCTCAAACGCTGGTCTTACCGCGCCGGGGTCCGCTACGGTTCCTACAACCAGACGTTCGGCGGCCATGCGTTGCACCAGTACGCCATCACCTTCGGCTTCGGCATCCCCGTGCACTTCTTCGGGTCGTCGTCGATCGACGTGGGCGTCGAGTACGGTTGCCGGGGTTTCAACGTCGCCGAGCGCATCGGGCTGGTGCGGCAGCGTTATTTCAAGTTCGCGGTGGGCTTCGCCCTCTTCGCGGGCAGCGAGAACGGCGAATACTGGTTCGTACGTCCCAAATACGATTAAACAAGCAAAATATAAATTCACAGCATCATGAAAAAGGTTAAATTTCTGCTCGTTGCGGCTTGCTCGCTCTTCGCGGTCGCAGCGATGGCCCAGCAGGACTTCAGCGGTCCGGAGTATGCGAAGTGGGGCGACACGCCCGAGGAGCGCGAGAGGAACATCCTCAACAGCAACTTCCTCAAGGAGGAGTACGAGAACAAGAACTTCAACGCCGCCGCTTACTACTTCCAGGAGCTCATCAACCATTGTCCCGGGGCTTCCGTCGCCATCTACCAGCGCGGCGCCAACGTCTACAAGAACAAGATCAACCGCTCCCGGAGCATGGCCGAGAAGAACATGTACATCGACTCGCTGATGCTGGTCTACGACCTGCGTCTGCAGTATTTCGGCGACAGCCCCCGGCAGGGTGCGGCTTTCATCCTCGACCAGAAGGCCCGCGAGTACCTGACCTACCGCGGTAACGACCGGGCCGGCATCCGCGACGCTTTCCGCGCGGCGATCGAGGCGGGTGGTTCGGCCACCAACCCCGAGACGCTGGTTGCTTACTTCAGCAACCTCTGCGAGGACTTCAAGAATACCGACGAGGTCGCTCCCGCCGAGATCATCTCCGAGTACAGCCGCCTGGTTCCCTACTTCGGCGAGCAGGCCGGTGAGTACAAGACGCAGTTCGATACCGTCTTCGGCAAGTCCGGCGCCGCTTCCTGCGAGGCGCTGGAGGCGATTTTCCGTCCCCAGTTGGAGGCCGATCCCGACAACGAGGAGCTGCTCGCGCAGGCCGTGTCGCTCATGTCGCGGTCGCCGCTCAAGTGCAACAGCGATTTCTACCTCGGCATCGCCGAGAAATACTATACGGTGGCTCCTTCGGCCAACTCGGCCCTCTCGCTGGCGCAGGCTTTCCAGGAGCGGCACGACTATGCGAAGGCGACCCGTTATCTCAACGAGGCGCTCGCCGTCGAGCAGAACCCCGAGGCGCAGGAGTCGCTCTACGTGCGGATCGCACTCGTCGAGCTGCTGGCCAACCACCTGTCCAGTGCCGCCGCCGCCGCCCGTTCGGCCCGCGAGCTGAATCCCGAAAACGGTCTGCCTTACTTCATCCTGGCCCAGTGCTATGCCATTTCGGCCGCCCAGTGCGAGGGCTTCGCCGGTCAGGCTGTCTTCTGGGTCGCTTATGACACGATGGCCCGGGCCGTCGAGCTGCTCGCCGCCGATTCGGAGTACATCGCTCCCGCACGTACTTCGCTTTCGTCCTACCGCAGCCACTTCCCCACCTCGGAGGAGTGCTTCTTCAACGAGGCGAAGGAGGGTTCCCGCTATACGGTTTCCTGCGGTCTGGCCGCCGGTCAGTCCACGACCGTCCGTTTCCGTTGATCCGCCGTTGAACCGTTGGGCATGCCCGCACGTTTGACGAAATACCTCTCGGTAGCACTTCCCGTTCTGGGAAGTGCTATCTTGCTATTCTCCTGCGAGCGTCCGGCTTCGGCCGATGCTGCCGCCGAGGAGCTGCGCATGACCGAGTACAGCGAGAACCTCTCGATCGTCAATTCGCGGAACGGGCGACGTTCCTACCACTTCGTTACCCCCTTGCTGGAGGGGTATTCGCAGGCTCGCGAGCCGTATCGCGAGTTCCGCAAGGGGGTGAAGATCACCACTTACAAGGACGACTCCCTCTCCACCGTCGACGCCGTGCTCACGGCCAACTACGCCATCTATTACGAGAAGCGCGAACTGTGGGAGGCGAAGGGCGACGTCGTCGTCGAGAAGTCCGACGGCAAGACGCTCTATACCCAGCAGCTCTTTTGGGACGCCCGCACCAAGAAAATCTACTCCAACGTCGACTCCAAGATCGTGCAGAGCGGGGGTACCGACGTCTTCATCGGCGAGGGCTTCGAGTCCGACGAGGAGTTCCACGACTGGCGCTTCCGCCGCATGAAAGGACGCATGGAGGTCGACGTGGCGCCCGCCGCCCGACCCGACTCCGCCGCCCGAACACCCCGTGC
The DNA here is from genome assembly GCA_964542345.1 of uncultured Alistipes sp. Lineage (GTDB taxonomy): Bacteria > Bacteroidota > Bacteroidia > Bacteroidales > Rikenellaceae > Alistipes. The sequence continues at coordinate 5,221 of CAZIUJ010000033.1, read as the reverse complement.
CGCCGCACCGACATCCGCCGCACCGACATCCGCCGCACCGGCACCTTCTGCCGACCGGCCCGCCGCACGCCGGCCCGCACCTTCCCGAACACCGGTTCCGGCCGACAACGCACCCCGTCCCGGGGAGGTCGAACGGCTGCAGACCGCTCCCGCATCGTTAGAAATCGCTGAATAATGTTCACTTCCGTCATCCTGATTCTCGCGATGCTCCTCTTGTCGGCGTTCTTTTCCGGAATGGAGATCGCCTTCACCAGCAAGAACCGGCTCAAGTTGGAGATCGACCGCAAGCAGAGCCGCCTGTTCGACCGCATCGCCGAGATTTTCGCCCGCCACCCCGGGCAGTATATCACCACCATTTTGGTGGGCAACAACATCGCGCTGGTCGTCTATTCGCTCTACATGTCGGTGTTGCTGCGTTCTCTGTTCTACGTCTTGGGGTGGGAGCGCGTGGCCCACGAGGGCTCCGTCGCCGTCGAGACGGCCGTTTCGACGCTCGTCATCCTCTTCGTCGCCGAGTTCTTGCCCAAGTCGGTCTTCCGCAGCAATCCCAACTTCTACTACCGCGCGCTGGCACCGGCCATCTACTTCTTTTACTTGCTGCTCTATCCCGTCGCACGGCTCACCACGCTCGTCTCCCACGGGATTCTCCGCCTGTTCGGCCGGCGGATCGTCGAGCAGGACGCACAGCCCATCTTCAGCCGCGACGACTTGGCCGCGCTGCTCGATGCCGGCAGCGCCGAGCAGGGGCCCGACCCCGACCACGAGCTCAAGCTCTTTCAGAATGCGCTGGACTTCGCCGACCTGCGCGTCCGCGACTGCATGATTCCGCGCGTCGACATCGAGGCGGTCGACGCCGACGACACCTCGGTCGAGCAGCTCACCGCACGCTTCGTCGATTCGAAATATTCGCGCATCTTCGTCTGGCGCGGCAACATCGACCACATCGTCGGGTACGTCAATTCCAAGACCCTCTTCACCCGGCCCCGCAGCGTCGGGGAGGCGATCCGGCCCGTGAGCTTCGTGCCCGAGACCATGCCTCTGCAGCTCGTCTTGCAGAACTTCATCAAGCACCGCTCGAACGTCGCCGTTGTCATCGACGAGTTCGGCGGCACGGCCGGCATCATCTCGTTGGAGGACGTCTTGGAGCAGATTTTCGGCGAGATCGAGGACGAGCACGACGTTCCCGACCTGACCGAGAAGCAGGTCGGCCCCGGCGAATACGTCTTCTCCTGCCGCCTCGAAGTGAAGTACCTCAACGAGAAATACGGCCTCGGCATCGAGGAGAGCCGCGAGTACGACACGCTGGCCGGCTTCATTCTCTACCGCTACGAGGGCATTCCCGTGGCCGGCGAGAGCCTCGTCGTCGGCGATCTCCAGCTGCGCATCCTGTGCACGACCCGTTCGCGCATCGACCTCGCGCGCGTGAAAAAATTGTCATGAAAGCGAGGGCTTTTCCGAATAAAATCACTATCTTTGGCTGTTATTTTCCGCAAACAACGATAATTTACATTTCATATGGCAAGTTTGAACACCTTACGTACCAAGTTCGGCATCGTGCTTTCGATCATCATCGCACTGGCCCTGCTGGCATTCATCCTTTCGCTGAAGACCGAGATGGGCTTTTCGGGCAACGACCCGAAGATCGGCGAGATCGACGGCGGGAAAGTCCGTTATTCGGAGTATTACGAGCTCTACGAGCAGGTCAAGGCCCAGAGCGGCGCTCAGGAGAGCGACGAGCAGCAGGCCGCGCGCCTGGCCAGTACGACGTGGCAGGCCCTCATCGCGCAGCGCGTGCTGGCTCCGGGTTTCGAGAAAGCCGGCATCCGCATCTCCGAGGAGGAGCGGCAGGCCATGATCGCCGGCCGGATCTATTCGCCGGTCTTCTATCAGGCGTTCGCCGATCCCCGTACGGGATTCTATAACGTCGAGGTCGTCGGCCGCTTCCTCGCCGACGCCGAGAGCAATCCGCAGGCGATGGCTACGTGGAAGCAGCTCAACGAGCAGGCCCGCCTGGAGCGTGCTTCCCGGAAGTACGACGCGCTGGTTCGCGGCGGCGCCTATGTCAATTCGCTCGAAATCGCCGACGGCGTCGCTGCCGCCAACAACCGCTTCGCCGGCAAGTGGGTCGGCAAGCGTTATTCGGAGGTGCCCGATTCGCTCGTCGCCGTCTCCAACAGCGACATCAAGGCGTATTACAGGAGCCATAAGAACGCTTTCCGCCAGTCGCCCTCGCGCCGGCTGTCGTACGTCGTCTTCGAGGTCGAGCCTACGGACGACGACCTGCTGGCTCTGGAGCACAGCGTGCAGGAGGTCGGTGCAAAGTTCGCCGTCGCCGAGGATGCGAAAGCCTTCGCCCGCGCCGACCGGCACGGACATATCGCCGAGAACTACGTCTCGGCCGCTCAGCTCACCGACGAGGAGGCTGCCGCGCTGCTGGCCGGCAAGACTTACGGTCCCGTGCTGAAGAACAACGAGTGGACGATGGCCCGCGTCCTCGATTCGAAGGTCGCCGCCGACTCGCTCGGCATCCGCCACATCGTCCTGCCCTATACCGAGGAGAAGCTGGCCGACAGCTTGCTGACCGTGATCCGTCGCGGCGCCGATTTCGGCGAGCTGGCCGCCCGTTATTCGGTCTATGATCAGACGGCCGCCAACGGCGGTGAGGTCGGCGTGCTGCCGTTCTCGGCTTTCAGCGGCGAGTTCGCCGAGGCGCTGGCCGGGGCCCGTCAGGGCGACGCGGTGAAGATCGCGGCCGGCGACGCCATTCAGCTGCTGCAGGTCTACCGGGCCGGTCGTCCGACCCGCCACATGCGCATCGCGTCGATCACCTATCCCGTCGAGGCTTCGGCCGCCACGATCCGCGACGTGCATAATCAGGCGCTTTCGTTCACCGTCAACGCCAAAGGTTCGGTCGACACGTTCAACGAGGCCGCTTCGGCCGCGGCCCTCACGCCGCGCGTGGCTGTGCTCACGCAGGGCGAGCGTACGATCCGCGGTTTGGAGGATTCGCGCGACGTGGCCCGCTGGGTTTACGGCGCCGAGAAGGGCGACCTTTCGGAGATTTTCAAGGTCGGCAAGGACTACGTCGTCGCTGTCCTGACCGGCATCGACAACTCGGAGTATACGCCCCTTGAGAGCGTCTCGGCACAGATTCGTTCCCAGCTGCTCCGCGACAAGAAGTACGACTACATCCTCGCCGGGCTGTCTGGTTCGACGCTCGACGAGCAGGCCGCCAGCCTCGGGTCGCAGCCTGCCGGGTTCGAGAACGTCGGCTACAGCTCCTATTATATCGACGGCGTGGGCATGGAGCCCCGCCTGGTCGGTGCGATCGCCTCGACGACCGAAACCGGGGCCGTGTCGGCTCCCGTCAAGGGCTTCAGCGGTCTCTACCTCTTCCAGGTCGACGACATCCAGCACGGCGAGGCGCAGACGCCCGAAGCCGAGAAAGCCCGTGCGCAGGCGATGGTCGAGAGCCGCGTTTCGCAGCTTGTTCTGCCCGCCATTCAGGAGGTCGCCAAGATCAAGGACCTGCGCGGCCGCTACTTTTAGCCTGGGGCCTCCCGGGGCGTCCGAGGGGGCCGGAGACATTCGGGGGCATCCTGAGGGCATTTTGGAGACATCCCGGTGCTTTGACCGGAGGTATGATAAAGCGGGGTACGAAAGTGCCCCGCTTTTTTTCAAGAATAATTTAATACGAATAAATAAATCAGCAGCTTCGACCCGGAATGGTGCGGGCCATGGTTCGCGCCAGCGTGGTCCGCAGATTCAGCAATCCCCCGGCTAAGAGCCGGGCTTTAGGGGGGGAAATAGAGCGAGCGTATTTCTGTTCAGCCTCATCCGTCCCCGCCCGGTTTAGCAGGGTGTACATCCCAGTCTGCCGGAAAGTTGACCTTAATGAATGGTTTTCGCTCTCTTTCATTATTAACTATTCATTATTCTCTATTCATTCCGAAAGGTTTCCTTTGCGGTTTTCATTCCAGCGATTGCTGCTAAAGCGTCTGCTTCGGGCTACCGCAACCGCACGTCGGGTAGCCTGACGAATGTCGGCACCGAGGGCGACTATTGGTCTTCTTCGCCCGCCGCTGCCGGCAGTGCTGCACCGGGCGGTTTGAACTTCAACGCCACCAACGTCAATCCGTTGAACAGTTTTACCGGCCGTGCTCACGCTTTCCCCGTGCGCTGCGTCCAGCATCTGCGGCTGCTTTTTTAAGGTGAACTTTGCGATTGAGCGAGAGCAAAGTCAAGCTCTCGAAGAGAGATTAAAGGTTAAAGATAAACACCGCAAATAATTCCGAACTCGACGTCGGAGCCGTTCCGCGAATGACGGACTAAATCGCTCCGTACCTGCTCCGGCCGGCATAAAAAGCGGGCGTCTCCAATAAAAAGGAAACGCCCGCTTGCTATGATTCGCCGCTTCGGCTTACTCTTCCAGCAGGATTTCAAGAATCTTGATGGCGGCCGTCGCGATCGGCGTACCGGGGCCGAAGATGGCGGCAGCACCGTCGCGATAGAGCTCGTCGTAGTCTTGCGCTGGGATCACACCGCCCACGATGACGATGATGTCTTCGCGGCCCAGCTTCTTCAGCTCGGCGATGATCTGCGGCACCAGCGTGAGGTGCCCGGCAGCCAGCGACGAGACGCCGACCACATGCACATCGTTCTCGACAGCCTGCCGCGCCGCTTCCTCGGGCGTCTGGAACAGCGGGCCCATGTCGACGTCGAAGCCGATGTCGGCGTAGCCCGTGGCTACCACTTTCGCACCGCGGTCGTGGCCGTCCTGGCCCAGCTTGGCAATCATCACACGGGGCTGACGGCCCTCTTTTTTGGCAAATTCGGCGCACAGTTCCTTCGCACGCTCGAACGACTGATCTTTCTTCACTTCCGAACTGTAAACTCCTGAAATCGAACGAATCACTGCCTTGTAGCGGCCGACGACCACTTCGCAGGCGTCGGAGATTTCGCCCAACGAGGCCCGTACTTTCGCCGCTTCGACAGCCAGCTCCAGCAGGTTGCCCTGCTTGGTCTTCACGCACTCCGTGATCGCGGCCAGCGCTTTCTTCACGGCCGCTTCGTCGCGGTTCGCGCGCAGTTCCTGCAGACGCTTCACCTGACTCTCGCGCACCGCCGTGTTGTCCACGGCCAGAATGTCGATCGGGGCTTCTTTGGCCAGGCGGTATTCGTTCACGCCGATGATCTTCTGCTCGCCCGAGTCGATGCGGGC
>CAZIUJ010000032.1:0-15027 GCA_964542345.1 uncultured Alistipes sp. | reverse complement strand
TGTAGCTCATCGACTGGAAGACGAAGAACGAGATGCCGACCGGCAGGAAGATGTTCTGAAACTGCAGGAATCCCGCGCCGAAAAGTCCGTTGGCGATCTCGATCAGGAAGTTGGTGTACTTGAAGTACCCTAACATGCCCAAGTTGACGGCGACGCTCAGCGCCACGAGCCACCGCCGGGCCGTGCGGCCTGTCGTGCGGAAGATGGCCCGGGCGATCAGGAAGTCGCTCGTGGCGGCGACGATCAACAGCAGGAAGTAGATGCCGCTCGACTTGTAGTAGAAGTAGAGCGAAAAGAGGATGACGTAGATGACGCGGGTCGTGGGCGTGCGGCGCAGCGCGGCATAGAAGAAGAGAAACCCCGTAAAGAGAAACAGAAAAAGCCCGCTGCTGAATATCAGCGGCGATGCGGCGTCGTAGGTGAGCAGTCCTGCGACCTTCGCGGCGATCTGTTCCGGTGCGGGGAGCGTCATGGCAGCGTCGGTTTGAGCGGCTCGGCGTGGAAGAGCAGCCGGCGGCGGATGCGTGCGAGGCGGAGCGAGTCCAGAATGGCCTGCTCCGCGGCCTGCTGCCTGAGGCGATTTTCGTAGGCGGCGCGGATGCCTTCGTCGAGGGCGTCGAACAAGGCCTGCGCGATGCGGGTTCCGCCGGCGTAGTTGATGTGGGTGTGGTCCTTGCCCGCCCAGCCGTTCTGCACGAAGCGTTCCATGCCGCCCAATGCGCGCATGGCGTCGCTCGTGGCCCAAAAAGCCGCTTCGGCCCGTCGGGCCGCCTGCCGCTGGTGGTCCGTCATGTGGGGCACGGAGTTCATCGGGCGGATGCCGTTTTCGCTGCGCACGGCGCGGTCGCTGACTCCCAATACGAGCACCGCGGCCCCGGGAAAACACTCGCGGACGAAGCCTATCATCTTCTCGATCTTCGCGGCGTAGTTCGTATAGTTGTAGACCCCGGCCTGCATGATGTTGAGCCCGTATTGGAGGATCACCAGGTCGTAGCCGAGCATGGCGTCGATCTGCGCGTCGATCGAGGGGTTGGTCCAGAACATGGCCTGCCCGTTGTTGCTGCGGATCGAGTAATTGTCCACCGTGATGCCGTCGCTTTCCAGAATGGCGCCGTAGCCGATGAATCCCTCGCTGCCCGCGAGTACGCGGAAAGCGAGCGAGCCGATGCGGGGCGCATGGACGGCAACCTGCCGCACGGCCGGGTCGCCCTCGACGGCGAACTCCTGACGCAGCGAGTCGTTGACCGTTACCTCGATCCGGCTGTCGGCGGGCGAGAGGAAGAAGATGCGGCCGCAGGTGCAGGCGTCGAGCCGCCGGCGGTAGGAGGTCGTCTCCCAGCGGGTCGAGGCGCCCTCGGCCGGCTGGCAGACCCAGCCCGAGACGTAGAATTTGTCGCGCAGCTCGTCGGGGGTCTTGCGGCGCTGCATGATGTTGTAGGAGGTCCAGCCCCGCGACGTCGTCTTCACCGTGCGGCGGAACGCCGTCAGCGGCGAGGCCATCGGCGCGAATCCCGTGCCGCCGCCGCCGTAGTTCACCTGCAGGTGCTCGCGCAGGTCGGCCGTGAGGATGTCGCCCTCGATGAACGAGTCGCCCAGCACGGCGATGCGCACCGGACGGCGGGCCGCCAGCAGCGTGTCGTAGAAAGCGTGCATGCCGTCGGCGCGCTCCGTGTCGTAGGTTTCGATCGGGACGACGCGGCGGGGCCGCACGACCGTATCGGGCCGGATTGCGGGCCGAGCGGTCGTGTCGCGGCCGAGCATCCACTCGAAAAGGGTCTGCACGCGCGGCGGCAGGGTGTCGGCTTCGAGCTGTCCGACGACTTCCTCCATGTCGACCTGGAACTCCTCCTCGTTGAAGACTGCCGAAGGGGTCGCCTCCGGTGCCGGCAGTTCGTCGAACGCCACAATGTCCGAGAGGATGTTGGCCCGGCGGAGGCGGATGCCGCCGATGCTCTGCGGGGGGATGAAGCTCACGGCCACGAGCACCCCGAGGAGCGCCGCGGCCGCCATCCATCCGTGGCGGAGGTAGTTTTCGGGAGCTGGCTGCATCATCGGCGTCGCCCGAGAATCAGGAAGACGTAGTAGAGAACCGAAGCCACGGCGCTTAGCGCCGCCACCAGGTAGGTGCGGGCCGCCCACGAGAGGGCCTCTTTCGCCTGCACTAACTGCGCGCCCTGCATCGTGCGGCTCGTTTCGAGCCACTCCAGCGCGCGGGCCGAGGCATTGTATTCGACGGGCAGCGTTACGATCGAGAAAAGGGCCGACAGGGCGATCATGCCCACGCCGATCCAGCAGACGATTTCGTTGTCGGTCGTCGCCATGACGATCAGCCCGATGAGGATCATCGCCATCGCCATCTTCGACGAGAACTGCACGACGGGCACTAACTGCGAGCGCAGCCGCAGGGGCGCATAGTCGCGGGCATGCTGCACGGCGTGGCCGCATTCGTGCGCCGCGACGGCCGCGGCCGCCACGCTGTTGGACGAATAGACCGATTCGCTGAGGTTGACGGTCATGGTCTGCGGGTTGAAGTGGTCGGTCAGGTGGCCTGCCACGTGGGTTACCTTGACATTATGGATGTGGTGGTCGCGCAGCATCTTCTCGGCCACTTCGGCGCCGGTCAGCCCCCCGGGGAACTGCACTTTCGAATACTTCTTGAAAACCGACTCCAACCGGGCGTGCACGATGTAGCCGACGAGGCCGATCACGACGATCAGGCCGTACATGCCGAGCGTGGCCGCATCGGCGGCGTAGAGTCTCTGGGAGGTGCCTGCCTGAAGCAGGGCGACGAGCGGTTGTAAGATCATCATACTGCGGTTTTTAGGGTCGCTCCCCGGTCGATGGGCGGCGCACTGTGCGCCGTTTTTCACAAAACTCTCTTCCGGTGGGGCAAAAATACGAAATTTTATGTTACTTTGCATCGATTTTCCATAAATCGTACCCCGCCGTGAACCTCGCTTTTTTCATCGCCCGCCGCACCGCGCGCCCCGCTTCTTCCGGAAAGCCCGGGGTCATGGAGCGCATCGCCGTGCTGTCGGTGGCCCTGAGCGTCGGGGTGATGCTGCTGTCGCTGGCCGTCATGCGGGGTTTCAAGCGCGAGGTTACGCGCAAGATCACCGGCTTCGCGGCCCATGCCACGCTCACCGACGTGCGGAGCGTCGGGACGCTGAACGCCGTGCCTGTGCAGCGCAGCGACTACCTCGAAATGTTGATCCGCACGACCGACGGCTTCGTCTCGATGGCTCCCTATGCCTTGCGCGGGGGCATCGTCCGCACGGACGAGGCGGTGGAGGGGATCGTGCTGAAAGGGGTCAATGCGACTTACGACTGGCGCTTTTTCGACGAGTGGCTGGAGGAGGGGGCGCTGCCCCGTGTCGGCGGGGAGGTCCGCACCAAAGAACTCCTCTTGTCGCGCAACCTCGCCCGGCGCCTGAAGTTGGGGGTCGGCGACCGCATGGAGATGCTCTTCGTCGAGCATGACGCGCTGCCCCGCCGCGACCGTTTCAAGATTTCGGGCATCTACTCGTCGGGCATGGACGAGATGGACAATACGCTGGCGATGACCGATCTGCGCAATGTGCAGCGGCTGGCCGACTGGCCGGCGGACCGGATTACGGGCTACGAAATCTTCACCCGTTCGCTTGCCGCGTCGGGCGACTTCGCCCGGCGTCTCGATCGCACGCTGCTCTACGACGAGAGCGGCCTCACCGACAACCTTGCGGTGCAGAGCGTCGAGATGCAGTATGCCAATATCTTCGACTGGCTCAAGGCTCACGATGTCAATGCAGCCGTCATCATCGTCATCATGCTCGTCGTCGCCTTTTTCAACATGACGTCGGCGCTGCTGATTCTCGTTATGGAGCGCACGCGCATGATCGGCCTCCTGAAGACATTCGGCATGCCCGACGGCCAGCTGCGGCGCATCTTCCTCTACCGCGCGGCTTTCGTCGCCCTGCGCGGCATGGCGTGGGGCAACGGCGCGGGGCTGCTGCTGTGCCTCGTGCAGCATGCGACGGGCATCGTGAAACTCAGTTCGGAGGGCTACCTCCTCTCCGAGGTCCCGGTGGCCGTGGAGTGGGGCTGGTGGCTGCTGCTCAACGGCGGTGTGCTGACGACGATCGTGCTGCTGCTGGTGATCCCCGCCTCGATCGTCTCCCGCATCAAACCCGAAGAAACCATCCGCTACGAATGACCGTCAAACCCTACGATACCGATCGAAGCAAGAAAGAGGAGGTGCGCGACATGTTCGACCGCATCGCTCCCCGCTACGACCTGCTGAACCATACACTGTCGCTGAACATCGACCGTCTGTGGCGGCGGCGCGTGGTGTGCGAAGTGCGGCGGAGCAACCCTGCCCGGGTGCTCGACATGGCGACCGGCACGGGCGATCTGGCGATCGAGCTGGCCCGGCGGCTGCCCGGCGTGCACGTTACGGGCGTCGATCTTTCGGAACGCATGCTCGCCGAGGCGCGGCGCAAGGTGGCGCGGTCGGGGCTTGCCGGCCGCATCGACCTGCGGCAGGGCGATGCCGAGCATCCGGCGGCCGATGCCGGGATGTTCGATGCGGCGACCGTGGCATTCGGCGTGCGCAACTTCGGCGACCTCGATGCCGGACTGCGCGGACTGGCCGGCGCCCTCCGGCCGGGAGGTCGGATCGTGGTGCTGGAGTTCTCGCGGCCCCGCAACCGGATTTTCCGCGCGCTCTACGAATTTTATACGCAGCGGATTCTGCCGCTCGTGGGCGGTGCCGTTTCGCACGACCGGCGGGCCTACGCCTATCTGCCGGCGTCGGTCGGGGCCTTTCCGTTGCCCGAAGCCTTCGTGGAGCGCCTTGCGCAGGCCGGCTTCCGCGACTGCCGGGCCCGGAGCGTCAGCGGCGGCATTGCATACCTTTATATAGGTGAGAAAGAGAAAGATGAAAGATAAAAAGCGAATATTCGGGTATCGGCTTTGCGTGGGCAGGCTGATGCTCCTGCTGCTGTTTTGTGCCGGCATGACTTCGTGCCGGCGGGCGGCAGAAAAGGCGCGCGAAAAGATCCGCTTCGAGGAGGTCGAGCGGGTCGAAATGCACTCCCTGACAGGTGTGGACCTCGTGCTGCGCGTGCGCAACGACACGGGCTACAGGCTTCGGCTGGAGGAGGCGTCGCTCGCCCTCTTTTACGGTTCGTCGTGCGTGGCATTCGCCGTGCTGCGCGAACCCGTCGAGGTGCCTCGGCGAAGCGTAGAGAGCCTCCCGACGCAGTGGCGGCTGCGGATTTCCGATCCGCTGGCGGCCTATGCGCTGGTGCGGCGCCTGCGGCACGACGACCTCTCGGCCGTCTCGGTTTCTTTCGCAGCAAGGGGCCACGGAGGTCCGGCCGTCCTAAATATTTCGCGCGAAAAGATGCCGTTGTCCGAATTTTTGAATACCTTTGGCCTCGATTGGCAGCGGTTGAAAAACTATTTTCAGGAGCAATGATGCGCAAGTATGTTTGTTATATGGTGCTGGCGGCCTTAGCCACGGTGCTCGGCGCCCGTTCGGCGGAGGCCCAGTCGCTCGAAGATTTCAAGAGCCGCCTGGCGCGTCCCGCGGTAACGGCCGATGCGGAAGCCCGCGTAACGGTTACGGAGTACGACGATGCGGCGCAGGCGGTGGCGCAGCTAGTGGCGAACGTGCGCCGTCCGGTGCTCAATGCCTACCGGGTCTGCATCTTCTCCGACAACGGAGCCGACGCCCGGGCCGGTGCGGCTGCCGCCCGGAAACTCTTCGAGGAGACATTCCCCGGAACCCCGGTCTACATGTTCTACGAAAATCCCTATTTCCGCGTTACGGTCGGCAACTGCCTGACCGTCGAGGAAGCCATCATCCTCAAAGGCCGGGTTTCGGGCACTTTTCCGAAAGCCTTTCCCAAGAGCGAGCAGCTTTCGCTGAGCGATTTCCGGCGATGAGAAACGGTGATTTTTGAAATTTTTTTAATTTTTTCTTGCTTATTCCGCACGATTGCCTAACTTTGCGGCGATGTAACTAACTAATTTCAAACGTTTGAAGCTATGAAAAAGATTTTTTCGTTCGCCATTGCCCTGGCTGCCGTCGCTATGGTAAGCTGCTGCGGCAACACCACGAAGAAGGCCGCTGAGGCCGAAGCTGCCGAGACCTCGATCGAGGCTGTCGCCGAGGGTGAAACCTGCTGCTGCGGCAAGTGCGAGGGCGAGGAGAAGTGCGACTCGACCTGCTGCGAGAAGTGCGAGAAGTGCGAAGCTGCCAAATAAGCAGTCGCCCGACATGCAAACAAGAGGGTCCCGAATCATCGGGACCCTCTTGTTTTTCACCTTTAACCCTCCTGCGGAGGCTTGACTTTGCTCATGCTCGGCATAGCCTGCAAGCAGTCTTTGCTCTCGCTTACTCGCAAAGTTTACTTAGAAAGAAAGACCTACGCGGATGCCGAAGTTGTTGAGGTTGTCGACCTTGTAGGTCAGCACGCTGCCGTTGTTGGTGGCGTAGCTGTAGTAGACCGCCACGTGGAAGCCGAAGCGGTAGGAGGGGTTGGGGAAGATCGAGAAACCCACCTCGGGCGAGAGGTAGAACCCCCACGTGTCGGAGTACTGCTTGATGAGGTAATAGTAGGACGAAAGCTCCGCCCAGCAGGCGCCCATCTTCATGCCTACGTAAGGCTGGAAGACGCTGTAGTTGAGCCAGCTGTAACGGCCCGTAACGCCGAACGGCAGCTGGAATAGAGCGTGTTTTTGGTTGGTGGTGAGCGCCGAGCCGTTGTTGAGCTCCAGCGTCTGCCGGTCGATGCTCTTGAGGTTGGTCTGGAACGAGATGAAGGGACCCACGGCCACGGCGGGCGTGATGCGGTAGCCGCCCTCGAAGTTCATGCCCCAGCCCGAAGCCTTGTCGGCGAAGCTGTTGCCCAAAGGCACGTTCATCTGCCAGTCGACGTTGAGGTAGGTGTTGGGGAAAATCTGGGCCTGACCGGGCCGTGCGACGGCCAGCAGCAGCGTGCAGAGTGCGAGAATCCGGAAGTATTTCGTTGTTTTCATGGTGGTTGCGCGTGATTATTTGAACGATTGGTAGAGATAGGGCGACTGTTCGAATGCCTGGTCGACGGCATCCAACGTGCGCTGCTGGTTGAGGCCGGCGTTCGAGGTGAGCAGGCCGCCGATGAAGCTGTCCCAGACGACGGGCAGCCGCTTGGCCGAGCTCTCGGTACCGGTCAGATCGACCATTTCGATCAGCAGCGACCCGGCCGTGTAGCCGTAGTAGACGCGGTAGGGGTAGTGCCAGCCGAGCCAGTCGCCCCAGTAGCCGGGCGTCCAGTAGTAGGGATAGTACCACCACCAGTAGGGATTGTCGTAGCCGACGAAGTAGGTTTCATGCTCGACGTAGCTGAGCTGCACGCCCAGTTCGGCGCTCGTCTTGTCGTCGGTGCGCGAGAAGCCGGCGCTCTCCAGATTGCTGGCAACGAGGGCGACGATCTCCTGGGCATCGTCGTCTTTCCAGTATTCGGTTTGTTTGTTGCTGCCGATGATCAGGATGCTGTCGGGGAGGTAGAACGTCTCGAAGGCAGAGAAGTCGGCCGTGGTGTCGTGGTCCGTGTAGACCATGTATTCGCGGTGCAGGTCCGACGTCGAGGGCTCTTTCTGGCAGGAGCAGACCGCAGCCGCGAGCAGTGCGATCGCAAGGAATTGGATGGTTTTGACGGTCATGGTTTTTCCGATTTTTGGTTTGCTGTCGGGGGTGCGGGATTCAAATACCGTTCCGCAGGCGGGGTTCGCGGGCCGAAAATCCGAACGGACGACAAAAAAGACGCTTCCCGGCAAGGAAAGCGTCGTACGGAAAAAGCAATCTGCGGAGCGGACTACCGGTAGCGGTGCGAAATGAGCGTCATGAACTCCTCGCGCGTGCGGTTGTCGGAGAGGAAGATGCCCGTGAAAGCCGAAGTCGTCGTGGCCGACTGCTGCTTCTCGATGCCGCGCATCTGCATGCACATGTGGCTCGCCTCGATGACGACGGCCACGCCCATCGGGTGCAGCGCCTCCTGCAGGCAGTCGCGGATCTGTACCGTGAGACGCTCCTGCACCTGCAGGCGCCGGGCGAAGCACTCGACGACGCGGGCCACCTTCGAGAGTCCCGTGATGTAGCCGTCGGGGATGTAGGCCACGTGGGCCTTGCCGTAGAAAGGCAGCAGGTGGTGTTCGCAGAGCGAGTAAAGCTCGATGTCCTTGACTAAGACCATCTGCTTGTACTCCTCGCGGAACATCGCTGAGCGGACGATGGCCAGCGGGTCTTCGTCGTAGCCTTTCGTGAGGAACGACATCGCTTTGGCGACCCGTTCGGGGGTCTTGACGAGCCCTTCGCGCGCGGGGTCCTCGCCCAAGAGGCGCAGAATCTCGCCGTAGTGATGCTGCAGCGCCTCGACGGTCGCGGGGTCGAAACGTTCCTCCTTTTCGTAGTTTTTCGTCTCCATAGGGGTGCGAAGATAGCCTATTTCTCGATGTTGTGCAAGTATTCCGCGAGTTTGCGGACGGCGCGCCCGCGGTGCGAGACGGCGTTTTTCTCCTCGGGACCCATCTCGGCGAAAGTCTTGTCGCCGCCCTCGGGGATGAAGAGCGGGTCGTAGCCGAAGCCCTCGGCGCCGCGCTCGGCCTCGATGATGCGGCCCTTGACGATACCCTCGAAAAGATGGTACTCACCGTTGATGATCAGTGCGATGACCGTGCGGAAGCGGGCTCGTCGGTTTTGCTCGCCGGCGAGATTCTGCAGCAGCAGGCGGTTGTTGGCCGCGAAGTCGTGGCCGTCGGTGGCGTAGCGGGCCGAGCGGACGCCCGGTGCCCCGCCCAGCGCCTCGACTTCGAGCCCTGTGTCGTCGGCGAAGCAGTCGCGGCCCGTGCGGTCGTGGAGGTAGCGCGCCTTTTGCAGGGCGTTGCCCTCGATGGTGGGCTGCGTTTCGGGAATCTCCTCCGTGAGGCCGCAGTCGCGCGGTGTCAGGAGGCGGAAGCCGTCGCCCAGGACGGCTTGCACTTCGCTGAGCTTATGGGCGTTGTTGGTGGCGAAGACTATTTCCATGCGATCAATAACGATAAGTATTTTCACAGGCGCCGCGACGAATCCGTACGCAATGGTCGTCGAGGCATTCGGCTCGTACTTCGAGCAGCCCCTCGTCGGTTTCTGTCGTCAGGTTCAGTTCCCCGGCGTCGAATCCCCACGGCTTGTCCGATACGTAGCGGAGCGGCCCGACGATTTCGTAGGCGACGGTCTCGAATCCGTAATAGTACTCGACTGTGGAACATACGCCCGATCCGGAGAGCGCCAGTTCGCACCAGTAACGCGTTGTGCCGCCGGCCTGCGGCTGGCTGTAATAGATGGCCGCAAATGACAGTTCGCCGCTGCCGTTCGGCAGACGGAGATCGTAGGAAGTTTCGGAATCATCGGCCCGGCAGACGATTGCGGGCAGGTCGCCGCCCGCATATTGCTGGAACGAATCGACATAACGCCAAGCAGCGCCGATCGTCGAGAGCGGCTGCCCGTCGGTGTAAATCACCAGCTCGCGGCTGCTGTCGATAATATGCCACTCATTGCCCTTTCCGACGATGCGCGAGGAGTAGAAATAACGGTCGTGGATGGCTTCGCGCTCCTCTTCGGGAGCCGAGTAGTAGAGATCGAAAAGCATCACGCGCGCCGCGACGGCCGCCTCACCCGAAAGATGTTGGTTCGCGACCCGGAACATGAAGAGCCCGCTCTCGGTGGGGTCGTAGTATTCGGCTTCTTCGATTTCGCAGCCCGCCGAGACGACGAGAGTTGCCAAGAGGGTCAATATCCGTTTCATTTCGTCGATGTGTTTTTGGGTTTGAACTTGTAGCCGACACCCATCATAAGACAACCTTGCGCGCCGGCACCGATCTCGGCGAACCCGAACAGCGAGCGGCCGACGGAGATGCCGACGGGCGTGAACTGAAAGGCGACATGCCGCTCCCGGAAAGAGTCTGTGTTATGGTCTCTGTGTCCGAATACGAAGGTTGCGCCCAGTCCGAGCGACGAATACATGCGCACCCACCTGCGATTCAGCCACGTGAAACGCACGGCGGGCATGACGGTGATGGCATGGGCGCGGTTGCGGCCGACGGGCGAGGCGTTCATGTTGCTGTACGAACGGCTGTATTCGCCGTAGTAGCCGAGCGTCAGACCCAGATCGAACCACTTGCGGAACCGGTAGTCGTAGGAGAGCGACCAAGCCCCGGCCGTGTAGACCGGGCCGCGGTGGGTGCGGTCGAACACCGGACGATAGTCCTCGCAGCCGAGGTCGATCCAAAAAGGCAGAACAGGGTAGGCGCCAGCGGTCAGACGCAGCTCGTGCTGCCGGACGAACGGTTCCCGTTTGCGGACGGGCGTCTCCTCCTGAGCGGAGAGGGCGGACGGCAGCAGCACCGGCAGGAGGAGCAGGAACAGCAGTTTCTTCATGGCATTTCGGGTTTTGGCGGGTTTCGGCAGGTTGGCGGCGGGCTCAGCGCATCGCTTCGCGTCGGGCGAGCCGCTCGTCGAGGTCGATTTTGTCGATGATCATCTTCACGATGCTGTCGATGTCCGACCCTTCGGAGTAGTCGGCCGGGCAGACGTGGTTGACGCGGTTGTCCTGAATGAGCGCGGCCATGCTCTCTTTCTGAACCTCCTCCTGCTCAGGATTGTAAACAGCGATGGAGTGGCCGCCGTAGTTCTTCACCAGGCGCATGCAGGGGATGTCGGTCGTGCCGTCGCCGACGTAGATCATGCGGCTGAAAGGCACGGGTCGCTCGCTTTCGGGGATGTAGCGGTTGACGAGCTTCGAATCCGAGACCGACTCGACGCCCTTGTTGATCTTGAAGATGAACTGTGTCTTGTTGGTGTAGTTGACCGCGACGGCGGGCCAGTAAGCGATGCCGTCGACGTCGTAGAGGAATGAGCAGGCGTAGATCTTGCGGAATTCGTGAGCGATTTCGGTGCCCTCGATGATCTCTTTCAGCCCCGAGGAGTTGATGTAGTGGAGGATGCGGATGCCTTTCTGCGCGCCGTAGCGGTTGATGCGGGAGAACCACTCCTTGACGCCGCGGAAGAGCGCGACCTTGCGGCCCGACTCCTGAAACGCTTCGCGCCGCAGCGAAAGCCCTTTCGAGCGCGCACCCTGAATCATGCGGGCCATGTAGGTGAGGACCATGTCGGCGTCCTGCTCCTCGGCCAGCGAGTTGGCCTCGGTCCAGAACTCCTTGTTGCTCTTGCCCACGGCGGGGATGAAATCGTACTCCTGCATGTTGCCCGGAGCCAGCGTGCCGTCGAAGTCGTAGATCAGGGCGATGGTGAAGCGGAATTTTTTGCGGTCGTCGTTCTGCATGGGGGATGATTTTTGATTATTCAAAAATACGCTTTTTTTCATTATCTTTGGCTTCGCCGAACTGTTTTTGCAGCAACAATCTCACGAAACCCTGCTTTTAGCGGGGCGCCGAAGATACTTCGCCTCGGCAAAAATGCAAATTTTTTTGCATTTTGCGCTCGGCTTGATCGTATCTTTGCAAGAAACGCATAAAAACGATTCGTATGGATTTCAAGGAGATCATCGCCAAACGCCGCTCGGTCCGCAAGTTCGACGGGCGGCCCATGCCCCGCGAAACGGTCGACCGCGTGCTGGCGGCGGCCCTCGCAGCCCCCTCGTCGCGCAACAGCCGCTCGACGCGCTTTCTGGTGGTCGACGACCCCGCCGCCGTGGCCCGCATGGCCGACATGCGCGACTACGGTGCCGGATTTCTGAAAGGGGCGCCGCTGGCTCTCGTGGTGTTAGGCGACACCTCGGCGACCGACCTGTGGCGCGAAAACTGTGCCATTGCCGCGACGCTGCTGCAGCTTGCCTGCGTGGACGAGGGGCTGGCGTCGTGCTGGGTGCATGTCGACGGCCGCCCGCGCCTCAAGGAGGCGCCCGACGGTGAAAAAGCCTCCGACTTTCTGCGCACGTTCCTGCCCCTGCCCGAGGGGTGCGAGCCCCTCTGTGTCATTGCGATGGGCTACTCCGACTTCGTGCCGGCGCCCCTGCCCCCGGCGGATGATGCGGCAAGGGTTATTTATTTAAGGTGAAAAGTTGAATGTAAAAAAAGGTGAAAGAGACTTCTGCCCCTTTCACCTTTCACTTTCTGACTTTCACTTTACTTGACCACCGGTTTGATATCCTTGACGCGCAGCTGCGTGGTAACGGAGCCGCGGTAGTGGTTCTCGACGATTTGGTAGCAGACATCGATCGGCCGTCCGGCGCGTACCCACTCGTAGTGCGTGGGCTGCTGGAAAGCGATCGACTGGATCTTCGTGTTGGGCTTCTGCCGCTGCATGAGGTCCATGCGCAGGTGCTCGCACTCCATGCCCACCAACCGCGCTTCGCCGTGGTTGCTGACGCCGTAGGTAACGAAGACCGGCGCCGCATTGCCGGGCCCGAAGGGCTGGAAGCGGTTGAGATGGTCGCGGAACTTGGCCGTGATGTCGGAGAAGAGCAGTTCGCTGTCGATGTCGACCTGTGGCACGAGCATCCGGGGATCGATGTGCTGCTCGACGAAGTCGTTGAAGCGCCGCGTGAACTCCTCGACGTTCTCGGGTTTCATCGTCAGGCCGGCAGCGTACATGTGTCCGCCGAAGTTTTCCAGAAGGTCGGAGCACGATTCGACGGCCTGGTAGAGGTCGAAGCCGGGGACCGAACGGGCCGAACCGGTAACGAAGCCGTTGCTCATCGTCAGCACGACCGTCGGGCGGTAGTAGGTCTCGATCAGGCGCGAGGCGACGATGCCGACGATGCCCTTCATCCACTTGGGATTGTAGATCACGGTGCTCTTGCGGCTCTTGAGCTCGGGGTGGTTCTCGATGTAGTCGTGGGCCTCCTGCGTAACGGAGCGGTCGATCGACTTGCGGTCGCGGTTGTAGGCGTCGATGACGTTGCCGAACTCCTCGGCAACGCTCTCGTTGCCCTCGATCAGCAGCTCCACGGCGGCATGGCCCCCCGAGGGCGAGGCGTTCTCGTCGGTCTCGTCCATGCGCATGCGCCCGGCGGCGTTGATGCGTGGTCCGATCTTGAAAACGATGTCGTCGATCGTGATGCTGTGCTTGTCCAGTCCGCAAATCTTGATGATCGACAGCAGGCCTTTCGAGGGCTCGCGGTTGAGGTTCTTCAGGCCGAAGTAGGCCAGAATGCGATTTTCGTCGACCAGCGGCACGATGTCCGAGGCGATGCTCACGACCAGCAGGTCGAGCAGATCGAGGATCTGCTCGAAAGGAATGCCGTTTTTCTGGGCATAGGCCTGCACGAGCTTGAAGCCCACGCCGCAGCCCGACAGCTCATCGAACGGGTAGGAGCAGTCGACCCGCTTGGGGTCCAGCACGGCGACGGCCCGGGGAATCTCCTCGGCCGGGAGGTGGTGGTCGCAGATGATGAAATCCACGCCTTTCTCTTTCGCATAGACGACCTTTTCCGTGGCTTTGATGCCGCAGTCGAGGGCGATGATCAGACCCACGCCCTTGCGGGCTGCGTGGTCGATGCCCTTGACCGAGATGCCGTAACCCTCGGTGTAGCGGTCGGGAATGTAGAAGGTCAGGTTTTTATGCCCGATCTGGCGGAGGAACTTGTAGACCAGGGCGACGGCCGTACAACCGTCGACGTCGTAGTCGCCGTAAACCATGATCTTCTCCTGGTTCGCTACGGCGCGCTCGACCCGCTCGACCGCCTTGTCCATGTCCTTCATCAGGAACGGATCGTGGAGGTCGGCGAGGCTGGGCCTGAAGAACCTATCCGCTTTTTCTACGGTGTCTATGCCTCTCTGTACAAGTAGGTTGGCCAGTACGGGCGAGAGCTTCAGCGCGGTCGACAATGCGGCCACCGCTGCGGCATCGCCCTGCGGCTTCACTACCCAACGTTTTTCTATGGGCATACGAACTATTTTTTATATATTTTAACATTTAATTCTCTTTTGTCGGGTGAAAGTTGAAAGGTTAAACGTGAAAGGTTTTGATTACCGAACCTGTCCGGTTCGAAACCTTGCCTTTCGTTCTTTCCTCGCTTACTTGCGAAATTCACCTTTCACTTTTCAAGTTTCACCTTTATATTAAGTTGTTGCTCCAATTCGCGGAGCACCAGCCGTTTTACTTCTTCCATCGCGACGTCGCGACCCGTTTCGCGGGCGATCGACGTTACGCCGCGGTCGTGGAATCCGCAGGGGTTGATTCGCGAGAACCACCCGAGGTCGGTCGTAACGTTGAGCGCGAAGCCGTGCATCGTTACATAACGCGAAGAGCGGACTCCTATTGCGCAAATTTTGCGCGGAGGCGCATTTTTTTCCGGCACTTCGGCTCCGCTGCTTGCTCCGGCGTTCCCGGAGCCCTCGATCCAGACGCCCGAAGCGCCCGGAATGCGGCCCGCCGCAATGCCGTAGTTCGCTACGGCGCGGATCACGGCTTCTTCGAGCCGCCCGATGTATTCCCGCAGGCCGATACCGATCCGTTCCAGGTCGAGGATCGGGTAGCAGACCAGCTGCCCCGGTCCGTGGAACGTGATGTCTCCGCCACGGTCTATGTGAAAGAACTGCGCTCCGAGTCGTTCCAGCGCGGCTCGGTCGACCAGCAGGTTCTCCGCGTGGCCGCTTTTGCCGAGGGTGTAGACCGGAGGGTGTTCGACCAGCAGGATCGTCCCGGCTTCCTCGTCCAGCCTCTTCATCCCCGTTTCTTCGTTCGCCTGCCTTGTTCCGGCCCCCTCGTTCCGGCCCCCTCGTTCGGCCTCCTCATTCATGCCCCCTCGCTTGTCGGCTGCCAGCGCTTCGAACAGGGTCCGCTGCAGCTCCCAGCAGGTGGCGTAGTCCATCGTTCCGAGGTCGCGGCAGAGGGCTTTCATCTTTAGCGGTTTTTCACACTGCGGAGCGCTTCTTCGGCCCGATAGGAGGAGCGCACCAGCGGCGCACTCGCACAGTAGCTGAAGCCCATCTCCAGCGCCCGGGTCCGGTACCATTCGAATTTTTCGGGAGTGATGTACGCCGCAACGGGGTAGTGCTCCA
>CAZIUJ010000031.1:0-15242 GCA_964542345.1 uncultured Alistipes sp. | reverse complement strand
GCGCAGCAGGATGTTGGTCTGCAGCAGCAGGTCGTCGAAATCCATCGCGCCGTTGCGTTTGCAGCGCTGGCAGTAGATGTTGTAGATGTTGCCGAACTCGGGAATCTGCGCATGGCGGTCCTCGGCGGCCAGCGAGCCGTTGGCCAAATAGGCGCCGGGCGTTATCAACCCGTTCTTGGCGAAGGAGATGCGCGACGCGAGGCGCGCAGGCTTATACTTGTCGTCGTCGAGATTCAGCTCGCGGACGATGGTCTTCAGCAGGTTCTTGCTGTCCGAGGGTTCGTAGATCGTAAACGACTCGGGAAAGCCGATCCGCTCGGCATTCTCACGCAGAATCCGCGAAAAGACGGAGTGGAACGTACCCATGCGGATGAAGCGGCTGCAGTTGCCGGGCAACATCTGCGCGATGCGCGTGCGCATCTGCTCGGCGGCTTTGTTGGTGAAGGTGAGAGCCAGGATGTTGCGCGGCTTCACGCCCTGCCCGATCATGTAGGCGATGCGCGAGGTGAGCACGCGCGTTTTGCCCGAACCGGCACCCGCGATGATGAGCGAGGGCACGTCGTAGTGGACGACCGCCTCGCGCTGCGCGGGGTTGAGCCCCTTCAAAATATCCGACGCGGAATTTTCGCTTGCAATCATACGGCTGCAAAAGTACGATTTTTATTCGCCCCGTGCAAACGCCCCGGCCGGAAGCGGCCCGGTGTGGAGCCCGAGGATCACGCCGTTGAAACCCCGAGCCGTATGGGTACTCAGATTCCGCGTGTCGACGCCCTGCACCGCCATGACGAAAGGCCCGTCGCCCACCGCAAATTCGAGGTCGCAGCTCCCGCCCGTGCCCCGCACCCGCAGCTGCAGGGCCTTTTTCGCATCGGCGGGCTGCAGCGGCACGAAAGCGAGCGTCTCGACGCACGGAACGGCTTTTCCTTCGGCCCGGACGACGATCACGCCGTCGGCACCCTCGCGGCGCGCCTTGCCGAAAAGCAGGTAGTGGCGGTCGTTCTGGAAAAGCGCCAGCCCGGCGAACTGCCCCTCCGAGGGGCGGCATAGCAACTCGGTCGCGGTCTCGAAATCGGCATGCTGCTGGCGGCAGCCCCAGAACGCCGGATTGGCAACCTCGTCGATGCGGCGGCCGTTGTTCCGCAGCACCAGCCCGCGGCGGTCGGTGCGCCACCATGCGCCGCGCGGCGTGCGGATCGTCAGCCAGCGGTCGTCGAGCCCCCCGGAGAAGTCGGTGCTCCACGCGAAATTGCCGGTCGTGGGGCTGAGTGCATCGTCGGGCACCAGCCCCGGCTTGCGCACGACGGTCGGCACGGCCTCGCCCGGGGGCAAGATGACCGGAAAGCCGTCGTCCCACGAGACGGGCAGCAGGAACGTTTCGCGTCCCGTGTTGTAGAAGTCATCGGCATAGGGCCGGCATCCCAAGAAGACGCAGTACCACGCGCCGCCGGGTGTCCGCACCAGATCGGCATGGCCCGTACTGGAAACCTTGTCGGGGCGGTCGGCGGGCAGGTCGCGCTGCGTGAGGACCGGATTGCGGGGATAAGGCACGTAGGGACCTTTCACCGACGCGGACTTGAGCGCCACCTGCGAATGGGCCTCGTAGGTGCCGCCCTCGGCCGCGAGGAGGACGTACTCGCCGTCGTGTTTGTAGATGTGGGGCCCTTCGAGCCACTCGGGCTGCGCGGCGAAGTCGATGCCGCCGTCGAGCAGCAGCACCGGGTCGCCTACGACGCAGTCGGCCGCGGTGTCGAACTCCCGCAGCCACAGCGCCCGGTGGCTGTTCCACTGCCGCGGGCCCGGAGGCATGCCGTTGTGCAGGAGGTAGGCCCTACCGTCGTCGTCGAAGAAGAACGACGGGTCGATGCCCTCGACCTCGGACAGGGGAATCGGATCGGACCACCCGCCCGCAAAGGGATCGCGGCACTTGACGAAGAAGTTTTCAAGGCCGTCGACGCAGGTGTTGACGACGTAGAACGTGTCGTTATGCGGGTTGTAGCTGATGTCGGGGGCGTAGACGGCGCGGTTGAAGCGCAGCGAATCGAGCGGCAACTGCTCCGGACGGTCGAGCACGAAGCCAATCTGCCGCCAGTGGACCAGGTCGCGGCTGTGGAAGATCGGAATCGAGGGCCAGAACGTGAACGACGAGCAGACCAGAAAGTAGTCGTCGCCGCGGCGGCAGATGCTCGGGTCGGGATGGAAGCCGGCCAGCACGGGGTTGAAATACTCGCTCTGCGGGTCGATCGTCCGCTCGAAGCGGGCGTCATGACCACTGTACGAAAAACGGGTGAAACAGGCCTCGTCCCCGGCAAGCGGACGGCTGCAGGCGCCGCACGCCGCAACGGCGGCGAGGAAGAAAAGAACTCTGCGAAATGCGATCATACGGTCAAAGGTAGGAAAAAATCGCGGCCCCGACGAAAATTGCGCATTTATTTTCCGGATTTTTGCAATATCTTTGTATTTCGAACGTTAAGAGATACCGCCGCAAACGATAAAAAACAGAGATACCATGAGCGAAGTCATCAACATCAAGGAACTCAACGAACGCATCGAGCGCGAATCGGTCTTCGTGGACACGCTGCGCACGGAGATGGGCAAGGTCATTGTCGGGCAGGGACATCTGGTCGACACGCTGCTGATCGGTCTGCTGTCCAACGGCCACATCCTCCTGGAAGGGGTGCCGGGGCTGGCCAAGACGCTGGCCATCACCACGCTGGCCAAAGCCGTCGACGCCGCTTTCGCACGCATTCAGTTCACGCCCGACCTGCTGCCGGCCGACCTGATCGGCACGCTGATCTACTCGCAGAAAAACGAAGATTTCGTCGTCCGCAAAGGCCCGATCTTCGCCAACTTCGTGCTGGCCGACGAGATCAACCGCTCGCCGGCCAAAGTGCAGTCGGCCCTCCTGGAAGCGATGCAGGAGCGGCAGGTAACGATCGGCGAGGAGACCTACGCTCTGCCGCAGCCCTTCTTGGTGCTGGCGACGCAGAACCCGCTGGAACAGGAAGGCACCTACCCGCTGCCCGAAGCGCAGGTCGACCGTTTCATGCTCAAAGCCAAAATCTCCTACCCCAACAAGCAGGAGGAGCGCGACATCGTGCGCATGAACCTCGCGGGCACGGGCATGCCCGAAGTGAACCGGGTGATTTCGCCCGCCGACATCGTCAAGGCCCGCAAGGTGGTCGAAGATGTCTACATGGACGAGAAGATCGAGAAATACATCATCGACATCATCTTCGCCACGCGCGAGCCGGGCGAATACAACCTCGGCAAGCTGCAGAACCTGATCGCCTGCGGAGGCTCGCCCCGCGCCTCGATCTCGCTGGCCAAAGCGGCCCGCGCCTACGCTTTCATCCGCCGCCGCGGCTACGTGATCCCCGAAGATGTGCGGGCCGTCTGCCACGACGTGCTGCGCCACCGCATCGGCCTGACGTACGAAGCCGAAGCCGAAAACATCACCTCCGAGGAGATCATCACCGAGATCCTCAACAACGTAATCGTGCCCTAAGGCGATGCGGCCGAACGAAAAAGGGATCGGAAAACGGGGGCCGGAAGAAGCGGGCCGGGAAGAACGGAGCGGCGGGCAGGCCAACGACCTGCTGCGGCGCGTCCGCAAGATCGAGATCAAGACCCGCGGCCTCTCCGACGAAATCTTCGCCGGCAAGTACCACACGGCGTTCCGAGGCCGCGGCATGTCGTTCTCCGAAGTGCGCGAATACCGCGCCGGCGACGACGTGCGCGACATCGACTGGAACGTTACGGCCCGCTCGTGCAAACCCCACATCAAGATTTACGAAGAGGAACGCGAGCTGACGATGATGCTCCTGGTCGACGTCTCGGCCTCGCGGACGTTCGGCACGACGGAGCGTCTCAAGCAGCAAGTCATCGCCGAAATCGCGGCCGTACTGGCATTCTCGGCGTCGCAGAACAACGACAAGGTGGGCTGCATCTTCTTCTCGGACCGGGTCGAGAAGTTCATTCCCCCGAAGAAAGGACGCAGCCACATCCTGACGATCATCCGCGAACTGGTGGGCTTCCGTCCCGAGTCGTGGGGCACGCGCCTTTCGGAGGCGGTGCGTCTGCTGACCAACGTCAACAAGAAACGCTGCACGGCCTTCATCCTCTCGGACTTCCTCGACCCGCCGCAGGACCGCACAGCGCTCGACGACGCCCTGAAGATCGCCGGCAGCAAACACGACCTGGTGGGCATCCGCGTCTGCGACCCCCGCGAAGCGGAGATGCCCGACGTGGGAATCGTCGAGCTGCAGGACGCCGAGACGGGCCGCAAGGTCTGGGTCGACACCTCCTCGCGGGCCCTGCGCGACCACTATGCCCGGGCGTGGAGACGCCGCAGCGACGAAATCGACGACCTGCTGCGCCGCCACCGCATCGACACGGCGACGGTCTCGACCGGCGGAGACTACGTGGCCGAACTGATCAAACTATTCCGACAACGATGAAACGACTTTGGGCCCTCGCCCTGCTGCTGTGCGCCGGCACTGTCCGGGCCGAAAAGAGACCCCTCATCACGGCGCGCGTCGAACCCGACAGCGTGATGATCGGCGACCGCTTCGACTACATCATCGAAGTGGAGAAAGACCTCGTGCAGGCGATACAGTTTCCCGTCTTCGAAGCTGACGCGAAGAACCGCGGCCTCGCCCTGATCGAAGAATCCCCGGTCGACACGCTGCTGCGCGACGGCCGCCGCCTGAAGCTGCGCAAGCGCTACCGGCTGGCCGTCTTCGAGGAGGGGCGCCACGACCTGGGGGCGGCCCAGGTGCTTTATGCCGACAAAAACATCGTCGACACGCTGCGCACGGAAGAACACCTCTTTTTGGAGGTAACGACGTTCGAAATCGACTCGACGTCGCACTCGATCTACGACCTGAAGCTCCAGCGCACGCTGCCGTTCCGCTTCGGCGAGATCGGCGGCTACGTCGGCTGGGGAATGCTCGGCCTGCTCGTGCTGGCGGCCGCGCTCTACGGGCTGCTCCGCTACCTCAGGAAACGCGGCACGACGCTCGGCGGTCTCTTCGCCCCGGCACCGGCGCTGCCGCCCCACGTCGAGGCGATCCGGGCGCTGGAGGCCCTCCATCACCAGAAGCTGTGGCAGAACAACCGCCACAAACAATACTACTCGGGCCTTACGGAGATTCTGCGCACCTACATCGCCCGCCGCTGGGAGGTGGGGGCGATGGAGATGACTTCGGACGAGATTCTTACGGCGATGCGCTCCGTGGAGCTGCCCGACAAGGCGCGCATGGACCTCACGGCCCTGCTGCGCGAAGGCGACCTGGTGAAGTTCGCCAAAGCGACGCCCGACGCCGACGAGAACGAAAACGCCTACCTGAAGGCCTACTACTTCGTCGAGGAGACGAAGCCCGCGACCGAGCAGGCTGCGGAGAGCCCCGAAAACGAATGACGCACCATGCACCGACTTTCAGCCATACTATTATTCCTTTTCGCCGCGCTGACGGCCTCGGCCCAGCAGATGCCCGAACGCCGCGAAGTGCGCAAAGGCAACCGCGCCTACCACAAGAGCGACTACAAAACGGCGATTGAACGCTACACGCGGGCGCTGACCTACGACCCCGGCTCGTTCGAGGCAACCTACGACCTGGGCAACGCCCTCTGCAAGGCCGAAATGTACGACAAGGCCGAGCAGACGATGGCCCGGGCCGCGGCCGACTCGCTGCGCACGGACGAGGAGCGGGCCGAAGCGTTCTATAACCTCGGCAACGCGCAGTTCCTGCAGCAGAAATACAAGGAAGCGCTCGAAAGCTACCGCCGCTCGCTGCTGCTCAACCCGGCGGACATGGAAGCCAAGTACAACTACGCCTACACCAAGAAGCTGCTGGAACAGAACGAAGAACAGAACAACGAAGGGAACGGCGAAAACGACGACCAGCAAGACCAAAACCAAGAACAAGACCCGCAGGATCAACAAAATCAGCAGGATCAACAGCAGGGAGACGATCC
Organism: uncultured Alistipes sp.; assembly: GCA_964542345.1. GTDB lineage: Bacteria > Bacteroidota > Bacteroidia > Bacteroidales > Rikenellaceae > Alistipes. Next base: position 9,266 of record CAZIUJ010000031.1, on the reverse strand, counting down.
GGAACGGCAAGGAGAGAACGGGGAGGACCAAGACCCGCAGGAAGATTCGCAATCGCCCTCGCAGCCTCGGCAGGTTCCGGCCGGCATCTCCGAGCAGGAACAGGAGCAGATGCTCGACGCCATTCAGGCGCAGGAAGACAAAACGCAGGACAAACTCAAGGAACAGCAGGGCCGCGTGGTCCGCAGCCGGAAGAACTGGTAATTCCCTAAAGGTGAAATTTGAAAAGTGAAAGGTGAAAATGTTATTCCATAATCCGTACATTCTTTGGCTGTTGCTGCTGCTGGTGCCGCTTGTCGGCTATTATGTCTGGCGGACGTGGCAGGGCGGCGCGGCGATCCGCCTCTCGACGACCGAGGGGCTGCAGGGAGCCCCGAAAAGCCTGCGCTACTACCTGCGCCACCTGCCTTTCGCACTCCGCACGGGAGCGTTCGCGCTCCTGATCGTGGCGCTGGCGCGTCCGCAGGATGCCGAGCGGCTGCAGCACACCTCGACCGAGGGCATCGACATCATGCTGGCGATCGACATCTCGGGGTCGATGCTGGCCCGCGACTTCCGCCCCGACCGCATCACGGCTGCCAAAGAGGTCGCCGGCTCGTTCATCGCCGACCGCTACGGCGACCGCATCGGACTGGTCGCCTTCGCCGGCGAAGCCTTCACGCAGAGCCCCCTGACCACCGATCAGGGCACGCTGCAAACCCTCCTGAGCCGCATCCGCAGCGGCGTGATCGAGGACGGCACGGCCATCGGCAACGGACTGGCCACGGCGATCAACCGCCTGCGCGAGAGCGACGCCCGCTCGAAAGTCGTCATCCTGCTGACCGACGGCGTGAACAACCGCGGCGAGATCGCCCCCCTCATGGCGGCCGAGATCGCTCGGGCGCAAGGCATCCGCGTCTACACCATCGGCGTGGGGACGCAGGGCCGAGCTCCCTACCCGGCCGTCGACATCTACGGCAACCCGACCGGCGGCACGGTCCTGGCACCCGTCGAGATCGACGAAAAGACCCTCGGCGAGATCGCCGACCTGACGGGCGGCCGCTACTTCCGCGCCACGGACAAAGCGAAGCTCCAAGCCATTTACGACGAGATCAACCAGCTGGAAAAGAGCAAGGTCGAAGTTACCGAACATGTCGCCTACCACGAACGGTTCGTCGCCTGGCTGTTGGGGGGCATCGGCCTGCTGATCGCCGAATTCCTGCTCGCCACGCTCCTTTTCAAACGCATTCCGTAAACCCCGAAACGCCATGTTCCGATTCGCCGAACCCCAATACCTTTGGCTGCTGACGGCCCTGCCGGCTTTTCTGCTGCTCCATGCGCTTGCGGCCCGCAGCCGCCGGCGCCGCCTGGCCCGCTTCGGCTGCGAGGAGACCCTCCGCGAGCTGATGCCCGACGTCTCGACCGGCCGCACGAGGCTGAAATTCATCCTTTTCTGTGCGGCTTTCGCCCTGCTTGCGCTGGCCGCGGCCCGGCCCCAGCTCGGCTCGAAGCTCCGTGAAGAAAAGGCGCAGGGCATCGAAATGATGCTGGCCGTCGACGTTTCGAACTCGATGCTGGCCGAAGATTTCGAACCCAACCGCCTGGAACGCACGAAATACGCCATCAACAAGCTCTTTGAGGGGCTACGGCAGGACCGCGTGGGGCTCGTCGTCTTCGCCGGCGAGCCGAAAGTCCAGCTGCCCATCACCTCGGACTACCGCATGGCCAAAGCCTTCGCACGGCGCATCGACCCCTCGCTCATCTCGGTGCAGGGCACGGCCGTGGGCAAGGCGCTGGAGCAGGCGCTGCTCTCCTTTTCGAGCGAGACGGAGGAGGCCCGCAGCCGTGCGATCATCCTCATTACCGACGGAGAGAACCACGAGGACGATGCCCTGAGCGTCGCGCGCCGTGCCGCCGAAATGGGCATCCGCATCTACACCGTGGGCATCGGCACGCCCGAGGGGGCCCCGATCCGCATCGGCGGCGAATACCTGCAGGACGAAAAGGGCGACATGGTGGTCTCGAAGCTCGACGAGGAGATGCTTTCGCAGATCGCCGACCTGACGGGCGGCGCCTACGTCCGTGCGTCGAAGCAGTCGATCGGACTGGAAGAGATCGTCAAGAGCATCAACGACCTGGAGCAAACCGAGCTGTCGACCGTCCGCTTCGAGGAGTACAACGAGCAGTATCCATACCTTTTGGCCGCCGCCCTCGTGCTGCTGCTCGTCGAATTTCTGCTGCTCGACCGCCGCAATCCGCTACTGGCAAGGTTCAATATTTTTAATGAAAAATGAAAAATTAAGAATGAAAAATCATTTGCGATTCCGCCAACAGCAATCGTTTGCAAAAAACCGCTTTCCGAATTTTTAATTCTTCATTTTTAATTCTTAATTTTGCAGGGCAGGCCCGCTCTGTCGCCGCCGGGAAACCGGGGGAGGAAAGTCCGGGCAACACAGAGCACCGCGCAAGCTAACGACTTGATACCCGTGAGGGTATGTCAGCGTAACAGAGAACGACCGCCCGCCCGGCTCCGGCCGGCGGGTAAGGGTGAAAAGGCGGGGTAAGAGCCCACCGCGGGGGCAGCGATGCCGCCCGGCCGTACGTCCCGCGGGTTGCAAGACCATGTATACCGACAACGAAGGGCTGCTCGTCCGATGTCGGGGGGTAGGTTGCTTCAGACGGCAGGAGACTGCCGCCGTAGATAAATGACAGGGACCCGGGCTCCGGCCCGGGAACAGAACCCGGCTTACAGGGCCTGCACCTACAAGGAGCCGCTGCGTGCATGCAGCGGCTCTTTCTCATTTCAGCTGAAAGCGGAGCCACAGAAACACAAGAGAAGCGACCGCCGCCCCGGCGACGAACCACCGCCCACCGCACCTGAAGCGAGAAGGGGACCTTATGTTCTCCGTGCGGAGCGCATGCCGAAGCGTATCGCTCCGCTGCTCCATGCGGCCGGCCGCGAGCCGACTCGCCGAAGAATCGCGCTGCTGCCGCAATTCCGTCCGTTCGACCCGCACGACCGTGCGCGGCAAGCTGTCGCTGCGGGCCTCGATCACCAGCGAATCGCTGCACGGCCGAACCCCGACCGTCAACGGTCCCCGCCGTGCAGAGAACCCCAACCCCTCGGGCAAGTCCTGCACCGCCGCGAGCGGCAGAGCCAGAACGACCCGCTGCGACGCGACCGGCTCCTGCCGGACGATCGTCTCCTGACGCACGAACTCTCCGCATGCGTGCTGCGCCGTCGCAACCACCTCCTGCTGCCCGGCGATCCGCTGCGAGGAGACCGCCGATTCCTGCTGCTGCAGACCGTGCGAAGCCGCACACGAAACGGCCGACAAGGCCCACCCGGCGCAAAGCGCCCGAAACCAAAAACGAAGATTCATAGCTTTTTCCTATTTAAGATGTTAAGATGAAAATGTCGGCGCAGGCCCTCGACCTCGCGCGTCAAATAGTCGACTTTCGTCAGCAAGGTCTGCTGCAGAACGAGCCACTCGGCCTTCTCCTGCCGCAGAGCGACGTTCTCCTGCAGCACGGCGTTGTACTTCTCGCTCAGCAGGTCGATCGACCGCTGCATTTCGGTCAGAAAATCGTTGTTCCGTTTGCGCCGGCCGACGATCCAGGAGACGACCGCTCCCAGAAAACCGCTCGGCAGAGCGAACGCAAAGAGGTCGCCCAACCAAGAAAAATCGTTCATAAGAAAAAAAATTTGAGAGAAACCGCGATATGCTACCGCCAGTCGAAGCCGGGATAGAGCTGCCGCAGCTGCCGGCACGACACGCAACCGCGGATCAGCTCGCCGAGGTAGTCGCACTGGTCGGCCAGCGCATTGGCCACGGTGCGCTCCTCGACGAAAAACTCGTTGTCGCACAAGAGCTTGCGCACGTCGTCCTCGCGCCGCCTGTGCAGCTCGGTCCAATAATAATAGCGGGCGGCAACCACCCGATTGCGTTTCTGCAGCCGCTCGCGGCGCGGCGAAAAGCCCCGGCGGGCCTCGGACGAGGTCGGTATCGACATGGAAAAAATGCTGAAAAAAAGATGCGTGCGCCGGAAGAACTCCGGCTTTTCGGGCGAATGCCCGCACAAATATAATACAGTCGCACCCCCGTTGTCAAGAAAAAGCCCCGAAAATTTTTTCGGGGCTCGGCCGCTGCGGGCTGCAGGGCTATTTTTTTGCGGCAGGCTTTTTGCGCACCGACCAACCGAAATGGCCGAGGGCCTTGCCCAGCGCGAAATATTCGCCGTGGGAATAGACGATCGGGCAGGCGCGCTCCAGGCAGAACTTCCCCGTCGCAGGATCGACATACTCGGCATCGACCTGCACGCCGACGACCTCGGCGAGGAACATGTCGTGCGACCCCAGCGGCAGCACCTGCCGCACGCGGCACTCGATGTTGACGGGCGCCTCCTCGACGATCGGCGCGGCGACGTGCAGCGCCTTGCCGGGCGTGAGGCCCATTTCGCGGAACTTGTCGAAGTCGCGCCCCGAGCGCACGCCGCACCAGTCGGTCGCGCGGGCCAGCTTTTCGGTGGTGAGGTTGATGACGAACTCCCCCGTGCTTCGGATCAGCCCGTAGGAGTGGCGCTCGGGCCGCACCGAGACGTAGCACATCGGCGGATCGGAGCAGACCGTGCCGGTCCATGCGACGGTCAGCAAGTTATACTCCCCGGGAGCCGCGCCGCAGCTCACTAAGACGGCTGGCAGCGGATAAAGCACCGTGCCGGGTTTCCAGGATTCTTTCATAAAAAAACAATTCGCCAAGTAAAGGTAATGATTTTTTTCTATATTTGCTCCCTATGCTGCCCGAATTCATCCGCTATTTGGAGGCCGAGCGACGCTACTCGCCTCTCACGGTGCGCAACTACCGCCGCGATGTGGAACAGTTCCTCGCATGGTTAGGCACCGACGACGCCCGTTTCAACCCGCGACAGGTAACCACCGGACAGATCCGCGAGTGGATCATCCACCGCACCGAGGAAGGGCGCATCGGCGCCGGAACGATGAACCGCGAAATCTCGTCGCTGCGGGCGCTCTTCCGCTGGCTCCACCGCACGGGGGCCGTCGAAAAAGACATCCTGCGGCCGCTCGCCTCGCTGAAAATGGCGCACCGACTGCCGGCTTTCGTGCCCGAAAGCCGCATGTCGACGATCGTCCGCGAATGCGAACACGACAGCGACGAATTCGAAACCGAACGCAACTCGCTCATCATCCTGCTCTTCTACACCTGCGGCCTGCGGCTCGCCGAGCTGGTGGGCATCGACCGCGACCACCTCTCGGCCGACTGCCGCTCGCTGCGCGTGCGCGGCAAAGGCGACAAGCAGCGGATCGTACCCATCCTGGACGAAATCCGCGAAAAAATTCTGCACTACTTAGAGGTGATCGAACGGCAACAAATTTGCAATTCCGAAGAAAAAGCGTTATTTTTAACCAGCAAAGGCAAACGCATCTCCCGCATAACGGTCTACCGGCTGGTGCAGGACGAGCTGACCCGAGCGGGCGTGCAGGGCAAAAAGAGCCCCCACGTGCTGCGGCACACGTTCGCCACACACCTGATGAACGGCGGTGCCGACATGCGCGAAATTCAGGAGCTGCTGGGACACGCCTCGCTGCAGGCCACGCAGGTCTACACGCACAACAGCATCGCCCGCCTCAAGGAGATCTACGCCAAAGCCCACCCCCGCGAAAAGAGAGGGGAACGGAAACCCTTAAAACACAAGGTTATGAACGTGCAGATTCAATCCGTGAAATTCGACGCCGACAAGCGGCTGGTCGAATTCGTGCAGGCCAAGATGGCGAAACTGGAGCGCTTTGCGGAGCGTGCGACAGGCGCCGACGTCATTCTGAAGCTCGACAAAGATTCCGAAAAAGGGAACAAGATCGCGACCATCACGCTCCGCATGCCGGGCGAGGAGCTCCTGGCCGAGCGGCAGGCAAAAACGTTCGAGGAGGCGGTCGACGAGGCGATCGACGCCCTGAAGCGCCAGTTGGACAAGTTCAAAGGCAAGAGCGAGAAATAACCGTGCGGAGCACCACCTCTCCGCACCACAGAAATCGGCAGCCCTTTTCGGGGCTGCAAATGTAAAAAAAATCGCTGACGATTCTGTCAGCGATTTTTTCTATCTCCGGAACAAGTCGCGAGCGGCTATCTGTTCGGGGTCTCCCACTTCCGGGTTTCGGTGCAGACGGCGTTCACGGTCCGGTCGCCGATCTGGAAGCGGAAGTCGCCCTGTTCGAGCACCCACTTGCCGTCGTAGCCGACGAACGCAAGGTCCGAACCCTTCAGGCGCAGCTCCACGCTCTTTGTCTCGCCGGGCTGCAGCTCGATCTTCCCGAAAGCCCGCAGGCGGCGGTTGTCCGGCGACAGCGAAGCCACCAGATCGCTGCTGAAGAGCAGCACGCTCTCCTTGCCCGCACGCTCGCCCGTATTGGTAACGTCGACGGTGAAAGTCAGCTCGTCGTCGGCTGTGAAGTCCGTCTTGTCGAGCTGCAGATTGCTGTAAGCGAAACTGGTATAGCTTCGGCCATAGCCGAACGCCCACTGCACGGCCACCTGTGCGTCGTAGTTATAGGCGCCCTCCATCTGACGGCCGATATGCTCGCAGGGCTTGTAGTCGTAGGTAATCAGTGAATTGATCTCTTTGGGATAGGTGAACGGCAGCTTTCCGCTGAAGTTGGCGTCGCCGGCCAGCAGTTCGGCCAGCGCATCGCCGCCGTAGTTGCCGGGCAGCATGATGTCGACCACGGCTTTCGCCAGCGGCTCGATCTCGGCGATCAGGCGTGGACGTCCCTCATTGAGGATCAGGATCACGGGCTTGCCGGTCGCCGCAAGCCGCTTGACCAGCTCGCGCTGATGCTGCGACAGCGTGAGGTCGGTGAGGTTGCCCGGCGTTTCGCAATAGGAGTTCTCGCCGATGCAGGCCACAATACAGTCCGCCTGGTCGGCCAGCGCCACCGCCTTGTCAATCGCGGGTTCGTTCTCCTCCCACCAGCTGCCGCCCTGCTTGTAGGTTACGCCGGCTTCGTAGAGGATGTTGTCGGCCCCGAATTTGGCGGTGAGGGCTTCAAGAATGGTGTTGTACTCCCCGGCGCATGCGTCGGCCTTGTCGCCCTGCCACGAGTAGGACCAGCCGCCGTTGAGCGTGCGCATGGAGTTGGCATTGGGGCCCGTAACGAGCAGTTTGACGCCCTGCGCGAGCGGCAGCAGGCCGTCGGCGTTCTTCAGCAGCACCATCGACTCCTCGGCGGCCTGCAGAGCGGCGGCAGCATGTTCAGCACTGCCGAAAAGCGGGAAATCCTTGACGTCGTAGCAGGGTTTTTCGAAGAGGTTCAGCCGATATTTCAGGCGCAGGATGCGGCGCACGGCGTCGTCGATGCGGCTCATGGGCACCTCGCCCTCCTCGACCAGCTCCTTCAGCAGGGTGCAGAACTTCCAGTCGTAGGGGTCCATCGACATGTCGATGCCCGCGTTGATCGCCAGTTTAATCGCCTCCTTTTTGTCTTTGGCGATGCGGTCGCGCTTGTAGAGGTTGTCGATGTCGGCCCAGTCGGTTACGATCATGCCGTCCCAGTTCAGGTCCTCCTTGAGCCAGCGGGTCAGCAGTTCATAGTTGGCGTGCATGGGCAGGCCGTTGTTCATCGACGAGTTGACCATCACCGAGAGGGCCCCGGCCTTGACCATTTCGAGATAGGGTGCGAAGTGCTTTTCGCGCAGGTCCTGCACGGTGATCGACGCCGGTGTGCGGTCCTTGCCGCTGACCGGCACGCCGTAGCCCATGTAGTGCTTCATGCAGGCGGCGACATGGCGGTCGTCGATGCGGTTGGGATCGCCGCCCTGGAAACCCAACACGGCCTCGCGGCCCATTTCGGCATTCAGGTAGCAGTCCTCGCCGTAGTTCTCCCACATGCGCGGCCACCGCGGGTCGCGGCCCAGGTCGGTAACGGGCGCATAGGTCCACGGAATACTCCCGGCTTTGGTTTCATAGGCCGAAATCCGGGCACCCTCGCGGACGAGCTCCCGGTTGAAGGTCGCAGCCATATTGACGCCCTGCGGGAAGAAAGTGCCGCCCTGCGTGTAGGTCGTGCCATGAATCTGGTCGACGCCGTAGATGCAGGGGATGCCGATCGCCTCCATCGATTTCTCCTGGATGCGGCCGATGATCTCCTGCCACTTTTCGGGCGTCTGGGCCACGCCGGCCGGCACGTTGAGGATCGACCCGACCTTGTAAGTGCCGATCACCGTGTCGAGCATCGCTTCGTCCAGCTGGAAACCGCTGGCGTTTTCGATCGCCATGACACGCATGTAGATCGCCATCATCGTCTCCTGCGAAAGACCCCCGGAGAGGTCGAATTCCTTTTCGATGCCGTATTTTTCGAGAATCCGTTCGATGTCGGCTTTCGTCGTAGTCGCGGGATTGAGACCCGCAAAAGGGTTGGTGCGTTTCTGGAGCAGGTCGATGGAGAGCTCGCACATCTGACCGACTTTCTCGTCGAGCGTCATTCGGCGAAGCCGTTTCTCGATCTGCCGTTCGATCTTCTCGTTGCGCGGGATCGAGGGCTCGACCGCGGAAAGAGCGGTCGGAACCAGCAGAGCTCCGACGGCGCAGCATAATAACAGCGTTCTTTTCATGGTTTGAAGTTTCGGATTGGGTTTATTTATTGTGCAGGATAAAAATACGTTTTTTTTCGATACCGGCATCGGGTCTTCCACATTTTTTTGCCCCGGCGCCGGGTACCCGCAGAAAACGGATACCCGGCGCGACGAGGAAAAACGATCGGATTACCGGCCGGAACGTTCGAGCAGGCGAAGTCCTGCCGCCGGCCTGAGCAAATCGCCCACGGCCGTTCGGGCCGCAGCGGCCTCGACCGTCAGAGCGGCGCGGATGTCGCGCGACGAAGCTCCGAGAAGCAGCTCGTAGCGGCCCGGCGTTACGACCCACGCCGAGGCGGAAGCATCGAACGATGCCAGCTCCGCTTTCGGCAGCTGCAGCTCGACGGTCTGCGTCTCGCCCGGCTGCAGCTCGCGGGTTTTGGCGAAGGCTTTCAGCTCTTTTTCCGGTTTGTTGGCCTCGGCCCTGTCGGGAGCCGCGGCATAGAGCTGTACGACCTCCCGGCCGGCCCGCGAACCCGTGTTGGTTACCTGCACCGTAACGACATAGGCGTTGTCCGCCTCTTTCACCTCGGGCGAAGCGTAGCCGAACGTTGTGTAGGAAAGGCCGTAACCGAACGGATAGGAGACCTCCTTGCCGAACGTGTCGAAATAGCGGTAGCCCACGTAGATGTCCTCCTCGTAGT
>CAZIUJ010000030.1:0-15364 GCA_964542345.1 uncultured Alistipes sp. | reverse complement strand
TTGTTGCGCAAATCTCGGCGAAATTACCACAGATTATTTGATCGGATCACGTGAGCGCTCTGACACGACGTTTAAGCCGATGAAACCAGGGAACCGATGCTATTTTCGGCACGATTTGCCGGCGGATTTTTCAAATTTTTGTTGAAACCCCGGTGTCGATGAACTTTACAATCAATCGGAAAATCCGAGTAAAATACTCCGAAGCAAAACCGCCAGCCTGGTTCTTCACGATGCTACCGGCCTCGACCGCAGGCTTATTGCGTGAACCGGCCGAAAGGAGTTTTGAGGAGGGCCACCCAAACAGTGTCGAAAAACAAAAACAGCAGGGAATCTCACGATTGCCTGCTGCCCCCGGAGGTTGCCCTCCTAAAACTACTAACCCAAACTTAAATAAATGAAGAAACCTCACTGCGGTTGCTGACCCGCAGTTGACAGAAGAAGTTGCAAAGCCTGTGCCAAACCTTTCGCCGCGCAGGGCCGAACTCCCGAAAAGCCCGCCCGGCACACGATGCGGCCGAAAGCGACGAAAAACGCCCGCCCCGATACGAACGGAGCGGACGCGGAAAAATGGCAGAGAAAAGAGAGAGCCGCGGCGAACTACCGTTTTTCGTAACGGTCGCCGACGGTTTTCCAGTCGATGCGCTCCCACAAAGCCGCCACGGCGTCGGCCCGGCGGTTGCGGAAGTCGATATAGTAAGCGTGTTCCCAGACGTCGATGCACAGCAGCGGCCGCAGTCCCTCGCGCAGAGGATTGCCCGCATTGGGCGTGCTCACCACGACCAGCTCGTTCGACGGACCGGCCGCGAGCCATACCCAGCCCGAGCCGAAAAGCCCGACGGCAGCCGTCGCCAGTTGGTTTTTCATCCGCTCGAACGACCCGAAGCTGCGGTCGATCGCCTCCAGCAATGTACCCTGCGGAGCGCTCTGCGGCTTGGGCGAGAGCTGCCCGAAGTAAAATTCGTGGTTCCACGCCTGCGCGGCGTTGTTGTAGAGGGCCCCGTCGGCCGTCAGGACGATCTCTTCGAGCGAATGTCCCGCATAGGGCGTGTCGACGACCAGCTCGTTGAGCTTGCTGACGTAGCCTGCATAATGTTTGTCATGATGGTAATGCAGCGTCTCCTCGGAGAACTGCGGTGCCAGGGCATCGTAGGCATAGGGAAGTTCCCGCACCTCGAAGCGCGTGGCCGTGGCGGTATCGGTCTGTTGCATACAGAAGAAGATGATAAGGGGTAAAAACTTCACAGGGTGAAAGGTGAAAAGTAAAAGGTGAACTTTGCGGGTAAGCGAGAGCAGAGACCGCTTGCGGGCTTTGCCGAACGTGAGCAGAAGATAGTGCAAGCCGAGTGCAATGCCGAACTTGTTCGAGCACTGCCGAGGCGCCGCCCATCTAAGCCGAAAGCAAGTCGAACCCGCTCCGGGAGCTTAGTCGATCGGATCGAAGACCTCTTTGGGCTCTCCGCAGACAGGGCATATCCAGCCGTCGGGCAGCTCCTCGAAAGGCGTACCGGGGGCGATGCCGTTTTCGGGATCGCCGACCTCGGGATCGTAAATGTACTCGCAGACGGTACAGCGGTATTTTTTCATGGCGAAAAAAAGTTAAGGTTTGCCCGCTACCCCGCAAATAGAGTGCCGAAAAGACGAAACGGGCCGCACGCCCTTTCGGCATGCAGCCCGTCCTTTTCCTGACCGCCCCCCGACGGCCCTTACAGCAGCGTCTCCAGAATCTGCACCGCATTGAGTGCGGCGCCCTTGCGGATCTGGTCGCTCACGCACCAGAACGTCAGGCCGTTGTCGCAGGCCAGGTCCTTGCGGATGCGGCCCACGTAGACCGGATCGTGATCCGCCACGAAGAGCGGCATGGGATAGACTTTCTCGGCCGGAGCGTCCATCAGCACCACGCCCGGCGCCGCGGCAAAGGCCGCCCGCGCCTCCCCGACCGACACGGGACGCTCGGTTTCGACCCACACGCTCTCGGAGTGGGCCCGCATGACGGGAACGCGCACGCACGTCGCCGAGACACGCACGTCGGAGTGCATGATCTTGCGCGTCTCGTGGAACATCTTCATCTCCTCTTTCGTGTAGTCGTTGTCGGTGAAGACGTCGATGTGCGGAATGACGTTGTAGGCCAGCTGGAACGCGAATTTCTCGACCGTCGGCGCCTGGCCGGCTCCCAGCTCGGCATGCTGCTTCTCAAGTTCGGCCATCGCCGCGGCACCGGCACCGCTGGCCGACTGGTAGGTCGAGACATGGACCCGGCGGATGTGCGACAGCCGCTCGATCGCCTGCAGCGCCACGACCATCTGGATCGTCGTGCAGTTCGGGTTGGCGATGATGCGGCGCGGCGCGTTCTTCGCATCTTCGGGATTGACTTCGGGCACGACCAGCGGCACGTCGGTCTCCATGCGGAACGCGCTTGAATTGTCGATCATCACCGCACCGTGCTTCGTGATCGTCTCCGCATATTCGCGCGATGTCGACGCCCCGGCCGAGACCAGCGCGAAGTCGACGCCCCGGAAATCGTCGTTGTGCTGCAGCAGCCGCACGGCGATCTCCCGGCCGCGGAACGTATATTTCCGGCCCGCACTGCGCTCCGAACCGAACAGCAGCAGTTCGTCGATCGGCAGCGCCCGGGTTTCAAGAATCTTCAGGAACTCCTGACCAACGGCTCCGCTGGCCCCTACGATTGCGATTTTCATCTTTACTATATCATTTTTCTCTTGTCTGACACATCTTCCGATCCCGCGGCGCTGGCCCCTCTGAACCCGAAAAGGCCCGCCCCGAAAAGGCCGACCGGCTTCCCCACCGGTTCGACCCGGAAAGGCACCGGCGTTAAAAAGCCCCGGCCCCCCTGAGAGGCCCCCGGGTCAGTCGAAGAAAGGTTCGCCTTCGTCGATCGGGTCGTCGAAAAATTCGCCCTCTTCTTCGTTGCTCTCCTTCACCCAGCTGCAGTCGTAGCGGGGCATCGACGCGGGGCGGATGAACTTGTCGATCCGCGAGACGCCCAACGAGCCGTCGTCATACACCCGCTGGAGAAAGTCGCCCACGATCGGCAGGGCGATCACGCTGCCCTCGCCGCGCGCGAGGAGGTGCACCTGCTGGTCTTCGCCGCCGACCCACGCTCCGGCGACCAGACGGGGCGTTACGCCCACGAACCACGCATCGCGGTTCTTGTTCGAAGTGCCGGTCTTGCCGCCGATCTCCACGTCGCCCATGCCGAACTGCCACTTCAGGCGCACGGCCGTGCCGCCCGAGACGACGCCCCGCAACATGGAGAGCATCGTGTAAGCCGTCCGCTCGCTCACGGCATCCTGCGACTGCGGGATGAACGAAGCGATGACGTTGCCCTGCCGGTCCTCGATGCGCGTTACGAAGATCGCATCGGTGTGCACGCCCTGATTGGCGAAAGTCGAAAAGGCGCTCACCAGCTCGTAGACGTTCGACTCCGAGGTGCCCAGGCAGAGCGCCGGCACGGGATCGATGTAGCTGCGGATGCCCATGTTGTGGATGAAGTCGGCGACGGCGGCCGGTTCTTTCGCCTGCTTCATGATCCACGCCGAGTAGTTGTTGCGGCTCAGCGCCAGTCCCCACGACAGGGGATGCAGCTCGCCCGCCTGCTCCACCTGGCCGGCCTCTTTGGGCGACCAGGCGGCACCGTTCGAAGTTTCGATCGTTACGGGCAGGTTCGGCACCGGCGTACAAGGCGAGAGCCCCAGGTGGTCGATCGCGAAAGTATAGATGAAAGGCTTGATCGTCGAGCCGATCTGACGCTTGCCCTGCTTGGCCATGTCGTACTTGAAGTAGCGGAAGTTGGGACCTCCGACGTAGGCCTTGACGAAGCCCGTGCGGGGATCGAGGGCCAGGAACGCGGCGCGCATGATGCGTTTGTGGTGGCGGATCGAGTCGCGCGGCGACAGCAGCGTGTCGCGCTCGCCGCGGAACGTGAAGACCTTCATCGAGCAGGGACGGTCGAACGAGGCTTCGATCTCCTTCTCGCTGAAGCCGGCCTGCTTCATCTCGCGGTAACGGTCCGAGTAGCGGACGGCATGGCGCATGATGCGCTCGCGCTCGGCGCGCGTGGCATCCTGAAAGAGCGTCCGCGTCCGCCGGTACTGCTCGTCCATCTGCGGCTGGATCACCTCCGTCAGCTGCTTGAGCACCGACTGCTCGGCGTAGCGCTGCATCGTGGAGTTGATCGTGGTGTAGATCTTCAGGCCGTCGCGGTAGATGTTGTAGGGCGTGCCGTCGGCCTTGCGGTTCTTGCGGCACCAGCCGTAGAGGGGATTTTCGTCGTACTCCCGCACGGCCTGCTCGTAGTCCCACTCGGTGTAGAACTGGTTGCGGCGCGGCCGCTCGGCGGTCATCACCAGCCGCAGCATCTCGCGGAAGTAGGTCGCCGTACCCTCGTTGTGGGAGACGGGTTTGTAGTTCAGCACGATGGGCAGCGCGGCGATCGAGTCGTACTGCCGGCGGCTCAGGGCCCCGGCGGCCCGCATGCGCGAAAGCACCAGGTTGCGGCGCGCAAGGGCCCGCTCAGGATTCCGCACGGGCGAGTAGTAGGTCGGGGCGTTGACCACGCCGACGAGCATGGCCGCCTCCTGCACGCTCAGCTCGTGGGGCTCCTTGTTGAAGAAGGTGTGGGCCGCCGACTTGATGCCGAAAGCGTTCGAGCCGTACTCCACGGTATTGAGGTACATGGCGGCGATCTCCTCTTTGGTGTAGTTGTATTCGAGCTTCAGGGCCGTGATCCACTCCTTGAACTTCGACGAGATGAGCTTGGCCGTGCGGACGATCTTGCCGCGGTTACGGACCGTGTCGCGCGGAAAGAGGTTCTTGGCCAGCTGCTGCGTGATGGTCGAGCCGCCGCCCTGCGAGGTGTTGAACATGCCCACGGTCTTCACCGCCACGCGGGCCAGCGACGGGATGTCGATGCCCGAATGGGTGCGGAAGCGGACGTCCTCGGTAGCGATGAGGGCCGCGACGATCGGCGGCACGTCGTGCTCCTCCAGCCGAAGATGATTCGCGGGGTCGACCGGAAAGAGGTCGGCATACTGCACATAGGAGCGGTTCTGCACGAAGAACGAGCCGATGACCTTGCCGTCCTCCGAGAAGACCTCCGTGGCGAGGTTGCTGCGCGGGTTCTCCAGCTCCTCGAACGAGGGCATGCGGCCGAAGACGCCGCAGGCGGTGAGAATCAGCAGCACGAAGACCAGCGCGAACGGCGCGAACGCCGCCACCCAGATCCACCTGATGGTTTTCGGGTCGATGCCCTTTTTTCTACGCGGTGCCATGAAGTGTAATTTGGTGCGAAGATACAAATTCTGAAATGAAGAATTAAAAATGAAGAATTAAAAATGCGATTTCCGACCGGAAGCCATCGCAAAAAATCCGCTGTCATGTCCCGAACGGAATCGCAGTCTTTCATAAACGGTTGTTCGCAACCTGAAATTGTGATTTTTAATTCTTAATTCTTCATTTTTCATTTTCTAAAACGGCAGTCCCACCGAGGCACCGACCCAGACACCGCCGTGGGAGGGCCGGTAGCACGAGAGCGTGATGCTCGACGTGGCCGATGCCGGCTGGCGGAAGATGTTGACGTCGAAGACCAGGTCGCCGCCCGCGGACCAGATGCGGCGCCGGATCATGCCGCCGCCCCCGAGGTCGCGGAACTGCGCGTAGTCGCCGCCCACGGAGAGCCGGATGCGCTTGAAGTAGAGCACCGAGGGAATGCCTCCCTCGGGGTACCACACGGGCAGCTGGTAGTCGAGCGAGGCGGCCAGGTAGTTGTTCGCAAGGATGTCGCCCGAAGAGAAGCCCCGCGGGATGAGGCGCGTGGAGCGGTAGCTCAGCGGCGCATAGCCTGACGGGAACTTATAGCCGCCGATCGAGGTCTGGTAGCTCGCCGCGATCTTCAGCGAGTGGTGCCGCACGAAGCCGGGCAGGTAGAAGCGGGCGTAGGTCGAAATCAGATCGGAGAAGTTGCGGTCGGAGGGGTTGAACGTGTAGCCCGCCGAAAGCGTATAGCCCCAGCGGGGCGCGAAGTCGCGGTGGGCAAGGCGCACCTGGTCGGAGAATCCGGCGCTGAACGAGAGTTTATGCAGTCCCTCGTGGAAGCCGATATGTTCCAGATTGGTGATGTTGTGGTCCTTCCACTCGATGCGGCCCATGTTGGCGACCATGCCGTTGGAGTAGTTCCAGCCGGCCGAGAGCGTGAGCTGCCGCGTATGATAGCCGCACGGGAAATAGAGGGGCAGCGAGGCCGAAAGCCCCACGGAGTAGTATTTGTCGGGCGCC
Organism: uncultured Alistipes sp.; assembly: GCA_964542345.1. Lineage (GTDB taxonomy): Bacteria > Bacteroidota > Bacteroidia > Bacteroidales > Rikenellaceae > Alistipes. Next base: position 9,073 of record CAZIUJ010000030.1, on the reverse strand, counting down.
GGCCGTTTTTGATATTCGTACTTGCCGGTCTCGGCGTTGTACTGCCCGAGCGAATAGAAGACCTGATTGCCGCCGTAGGTGGCGTCCAGGCTGAAGTGCACGCCCAATCCGAAGTAACGGGCCCCCAGACGGAAGATCGAACCCTCGCGGCGGTTCCAGCCGTAGGAGGCGAAAGCCTCGGTGTTCGACAGCAGGTTCTGCGAGATGAACGTGGCCCCCACGTTGAGGTCGATGATATGCTCGTCGACCACCTCGAAAGGATCGAACGCCACGGGCATCCAGCTGTGGACATTCACCAGATTGGGCAGCTTGCGGTAACGCTTCCGGCGGAACTCCCCCTCCTGCCGGAGCGAGTCGGCCGACGAGAAGCGCACCGTGTCGAGGTTGACGACGGGCCAGCGGCGGCGCGGCGGGTTCACCGCGTCGCGCGGCAGACGGGCCGGCTCGACGGAGATCAGCGTGCTGTCGGAAAGCGGCTGCGCCGCCAGCCGGTAGCCCCGGCAGTCGTAGGTCGTGGCCAGCACCTCGTCCGCCGTCGCCGAGGGGTCGAACGAGCCGTAGTGCGACGTCGTGATGCGGTATTCGCGCCGCGCCATGAGGTCGTAGCAGTGGATTTCGTCCTTGCCCGAGGCGATCGAGCCGTAGTAGAGGCGGCCGTCGGCGGCCCGCAGGTTCGAGAGCGTGATGTAGGCCCCCTCGGTCAGGGGATGCACCCCCTCGCTGTCGATGCGGCCGAGCCACATGCCGCTGTCGTCGGTCATCAGGACGTACCACGCCACCGTAACGTCGTCCCACGCCAGGCCGTGGACCTCCGAGCGGCGGGGCGTCGCGAAGCGCTGGCGGCTGCCGTCGGCCCGCGTTACCACGACCGAGTAGCTGCCGTCATAATGGTATTCGACCCACCCCACGCCGTCGTCCGAGGGCGTAGGATAGAGCACCCGCCGCTCGCCCGCCACGCTCCGGGGACGTTCGTCGGCGAGGTCCATGCGGCAGAGCTGCGAATTGACCCGCTGCTCGAAGAGCTTCGAGCGCCGGTATTCCGTCCACCACACGCGGCCGTCGGCCCCGAGCGCCGGGCGCGTCGAGACGTTGCCCACATAAGCGACCGTCCGCTCCCGGCCCGTCGTGCGGTCGAACTCGACGAAACGGCTCGGGCGGTCGTAGTCGGTCTTGAGGGCCAGCACCCGCCCGTCGGGCAGCGTCAGCGGCCACCGGTAGGTTGTATAGTTCTTTTCGGGCAGCTCGCAGAGCGCTTCTGCCGAATCCGGAACGGCCGGCAGCGAATCCCAGCAGGCATGCAGGTCGTCGAACGTCTCGCGGAAGAGCTTCGAGACACCCGTTTTATAGAACTTCTTCAGCGCCACATGGGTGGTTGCCAAGACATAGGGATTGCGCGAGCCGTACCAGGCGACCTTGTCCCAGACGTTCTCGCCGTACTTCTCGTAGGCGTAGGAGCAAATCTGATAACCCAGTTCGTAGTGGTCGGGGATATGGCTGCGGTAGGAGCCGCAGAACCAGCGGTCGAGGTTGCGGCGGTCGCGGCCGATGTTGCCCATCGCGCGGAACACCAGCGAGAACGACGGCTGCCGGCCGCGCCCGAACGACGACATGGCGGTCTCCGACATGACGGCGTCGCCCTCCATCGCCCAGATCGGCATGCACAGCAGACCGATCGTCGAACCCTGCTGCCCGAGGAACCAGCTCAGCACGCGGATGACGCCCCGGTCGAGATTGTTGTACTGCACGGCGTGGCGGTATTCGTGGGCCACCAGCTGCTTGTACCACGGCATCGAGTAACTCTCGATCGCGGGCGAGGTGAGGAACTCCACGCGCTTGGGCAGGTACATGACCAGTCCGTTCGACTGGAAGTTCTCGGGGTGCATGACGAACGGAATGCGCATCGGCCCGTGGCGGAATCCGTAGGCGATGTCGGGCTGCACGGTGCGGATGAAGAACAACGTGCGCTGCGCGACGTCGGCGACTGTGTCGGGGTAGATCATCCGCACGTCGGGCGTGCGGATCGTCGACCACCGCAGGTTCGCCGGGTCGGAGCCCCACGTGTAGTACTGCGCCCGCAGAGTCTGCAGGCCGGCCAGGAGGCACGCGGCGAGGAGGAGGCAGAGACGTCGTTTCACGGTCAGCTGCCGGCTTTCTTGCAGCGGTAGCCGCTGCGGGTGAGCAGTTCGACCACGCGGTCGCGGTGGTCGCCCTGAATGATGATTTCGCCCTCTTTGGCCGCGCCGCCCACGCCGCAGCGGGTTTTGAGCAGACGGGCCAGCTCCTGCAGGTCGTCGTCGCGCCCCACGAAGCCCCGCACGAGGGTAGCGACCTTGCCGCCCCGGTGCCTGCGGTCGAGCCACACGCGCAAATCCTGCGCGGCGGGTGCGAGGGCCGCAGGCTCCCCGGCCTCGGCGGTCGTATACTTGAAGTCGGGGTCGGTCGAGTAGACCATCCCCAAGCGTGCTTTCCAGTCGTTGTCTGCCACGTTCGTTCAGGTGAAAGGTGAAAATTGAAAGGTAAATCCCGGCCGGGAACCGTCCGCCGGCGAAGCCGCCCTTCGTTTTCTGTCCGTATTTTTGTACAAAAATACGAAAATATTTAACTTCGCGTTGCATGAACCCCCGGAAACGCAAAATAAACCTCCCCTGCCGCACGCCGTCGCCCGAGCAGCTGCCGCAGCCCCTGCCGGCCGACCCCGACCAGCGGCTGGTGCGCGTCTTCGTCGAGGGCTACGAGGACGTGGCTTTCTGGCGCGGCATCTTCGACCACTTCCGCAACCCCTACCTGCGCTTCGAAATCTCGGTGCCCAACCGCGACGACCTGCCCAAGGGCAAGAAAGTGCTCCTCAACATGATCCCCCGGTCGGGCGACGACCTGCTGCTGTGCGTCGACTCCGATTTCGACTTCCTCTTCGCCGGGCGCACGGAGCAGTCGGCCTCGGTGGCTGCGGCGCGCTACATGTTCCACACCTACACCTACGCCACCGAAAACTACCTCTGCTACGCCCCCTCGTTGCACAACGTCTGTGTCAAGGCGACGAAGAACGACACGCGCATCTTCGATTTCGTGGCGTTCATGCGCGACTACTCGTGCACGATCTACCCGCTTTTCGTATGGTATGCCTATTCGGCCCAGTCGGCCACGGAACATCTCTTTCCGCTCGCCGACTTCCGAGCGGCCGTGCGATTGGGTTACGCGGAGATCGCCGACAACGGCGCCCGAACGCTCGAATGGCTGGCCCGCAACGTCGAGAAACGCCGCCGCCTGCTCTGCGAGCGTCACCCGCAGATGATCGAACCGATACGGGCGTTCGAGGAGCAGCTCCGCAGCCGGGGCCTGACACCCGAGACGACCTACCTTTTCATGCACGGCCACACCCTGATGGACCACGTGGTGATGGTGCTTCTCGAGACCGTGTGTGAGAAGCTGCGGCAACTCTCCGTCGCCAAGATCGCGTCGTCGAAAAAGGAGGGCATCGCTCTGCGCAACGAGATGTCGAACTACACCAATTCGCTGCGCTCGATTCGCGACGTGCTTTTAGACAACGAGAACTACACCGGCTGCCCCCTCTACAAGAGGCTCCAGCGCGACATCCGGAAGTATATCGTCCGCACGATCATCGACATGAAACGCCGCGGCGAAATCCGCGACGACTCCTACTGGACGATCCTGCGGAAGCTCCGGGAAAACGAAAGGTGAGGGCCTACCAAACGCAACCCTCACCTTTCAACTTTTCACCCCTCACCTTTTACTTTTCACCTTTCACCTTTTCTTACGATCCGCACCGTCGACTGCGTGGCCTGGCGGATGAAGACCTGCGGGCCGCAGGCGTGACGCTGCCACAGCTCGTCGGTATAGCCGCGCACGGTCAGCAGCTCCATGCCGTCGATCTTCATGACGTCGAAACCCTCGCTGCGCAGCGCGGCGACCGCCTGCTCGATATGCCACGAATCGTCGACGCAGAGGCTCAGGTTGACGGCCGAGTTGTGGATCAGGTTGGCCTTGATGCGGAAGCGCTCCAGGAGCGAGAAGATCGCCGCGAACTTCTCCTCCAGGACGAACGAGAAGTCGCGCGAGCGGATCGTCAGCAACACCTGGTCCTTCTTGAGAATCAGGATCGGCACCTCCACGGGCGCCGACACGGCGCGAATGACGGTGCCGGGCTTGCGCTTGTCGCCGAACGGCCGCACGTAGAGCGGAATGTTCCTGTTCTGCAGGGGCTTGATCGTCCGCGGGTGGATGATCTGCGCACCGCTGTAGGCCAGTTCGATGGTGTCCAGGTAGTTGAGCTCGGCGATCTGCACGGCGTCGGGGAAAATCTTGGGATCGGCGTTCAGCACGCCGTCGACATCCTTCCACACCGACATCGACTCGGCCCCGAGGATGTGGGCCACGACGGCCGCCGAGTAGTCCGAACCCTCGCGGCCAAGCGTCGTGGTCGTGCCGTCGGGGGCCCCGCCGATGAAGCCCTGCCCGACGAAGATACGTTCAGTCCGCCCCTCGACCGCAGCCCGCAGGCGCGGCACCGAAGCCGTGAGGTCGACCTCGGCATCCTTGTGCCGCGGCTCCGTAACGAGCGCCTGCCGCATGTCGATCCAGCGGTTGGCGATGCCGGCATAGGTCAGATACTCCGAAATGATGGTCGTCGAGATCAGCTCGCCGTAGGCCACAATGCGGTCGTACCACAATTCGGCCTCCTCTGGGCGGTAGGCGCCCTCGGCGGCCGTCTTTTCGAGTTCGGCGAAAAACGCCTCGACGCGGTCGAGCCGCGTGGGGGCATGCCACAGGTCGTCGACGATTCCGGCATGGTAGTCGCGCAGGGCAGCGACCTCGGCCAGCGCAGCCTTGCGATCGTCGCGCTGCAGGCCGGCGAAGACCCGCTCCAGCGCGTTGGTCGTCTTGCCCATCGCCGAGACGACGATGAACAGGTCGCGTTCGTCGCCGATGATCTTCAGCAGGTTGCGCACGCCGTCGGCATGGCGGACCGAAGCTCCTCCGAACTTATAGACCTTCATCGGACGCTACTTGTCGACCGGCCGGTAAGGCACGCCGATGTTCTGAAAGAGGAAAGCATACATGTCGGCCGCCTCGTCGATGCGCTTCGAGGTGGGTTTGCCCGCGCCGTGGCCGGCGTTCGACTCGATGCGGATCAGGATGGGAGCCTCGCCTGCCTGGCAATACTGCATCTGGGCGGCGAACTTGAACGAATGGGCCGGCACGACGCGATCGTCGTGGTCGGCCGTCATGACGAGCGTCGCGGGATAGGCCGTGCCCTCCTTGATGTTGTGCAGCGGCGAGTACTTATAGATGTAGGCGAACTGCTCCTCGTTGTCTGACGAGCCGTACTCCACGGCCCAGCCCCAGCCGATGGTGAACTTGTGGTAGCGCAGCATGTCCATGACGCCCACAGCCGGCAGGCAGACGGCGTACAAGTCGGGGCGCTGCACCTCGCAGGCACCGACCAGCAGGCCGCCGTTCGAACCGCCGCTGATGGCCAGTTTGTCGGACGACGTATATTTCTCGGCAATGAGGTATTCGGCTGCGGCGATGAAGTCGTCGAAGACGTTCTGCTTGTTTTCGAGCATGCCGGCCTTATGCCATGCCTCGCCGTACTCCGAGCCGCCGCGCAGATTGGCGACGCAGTAGATGCCGCCCTGCTCGACGAACATCAGCGCCGAGGGGTTGAAGCCGGGCGTAAGGTTGATCTGGAAGCCCCCGTAGGCGTAGAGCAGACAGGGATTCGAGCCGTCGAGCTGCATGTCGCGGCGATGAGTGATGAACATCGGCACGCGCGTGCCGTCCTTCGACGAGTAGAAGACCTGCTCGGTGATGAACAACTCGGGATCGAACCGAACCTCGGGCGCCTTGAAGAGGGTCGACTCGCCCGACGCGAGGTCGTAACGATAGATCGTCGAGGGCGACGTGTAGTTCGACAGCGCGTAGTAGAAATCGGCATCCTCCTTCTTGCCGCCGAAGCCGCCGACGGTTCCGATCGCGGGCAGGGAGACTTCGCGGACGAGCGTGCCGTCGAAGCCGTACTGGGCGATCTTGTGCTGCGCATCCTGCAGGTAGATGGCGAAAAGGCAGTCGCCGGCCGTCGAGACCTCCTCCAGGAAATGTTCCCGCTCGGGGATCACCACCGTCGACTTCGAGGGATCGTTCAGGTCGACCTTGACCAGCCGACGGTTCGAAGCCCCGCGGTTGGTGGCGTAGTAGAGCGCATCGTCGCGGCACTCCACGATGTCGTAATCGGCGTCGAAGCCCTTGAGCAGCGTCCGGAACTTCCGATCGCCCACGCGCTTGTAGAGGATTTCGGTGCCCGACGTACCCTCCGAAGCCACGACGAAGAGCCACTTGCCGTCGTCGCTGGGCCATGCCGAGAAGTAACGCAGCGGGTGGGCCGCATCGCTGTAGACCAGCACGTCGGCCGACTGCGGGGTGCCGAGGGCGTGGTAGTAGACCTTCTGGAACTGGTTCTGCGAGGAGTAGACGCCCTCCTTCGGAGCGTCGTAGGCGCTGTAATAGAAACCTTTGGAATCGGGAGCCCACGTGGCGCCCGAGAACTTCACCCACTCGATGCGGTCGTCGGTCAGGGCACCCGTCGCGACGTCCAGCACCAGAATCTTCACCCAGTCCGAACCCGACGCGGCCACGGAGTAGGCGCAATAGTTGCCGTCCTCGGAGAACGACACGGCCGAGAGGGCGACCGTCCCGTCGTCCGACAGGGAGTTGGGATCGAGGAAAACTTCGCCCTCGCCGTCGGGCGCATCGGCGCGGTAAAGCACCGACTGGTTCTGCAGGCCGTCGTTGTAGAACCAGTACCACGCCTCGCCGTGCCGCGAGGGAATGCCCTGCTTGGAGTAGTTCCACAGCTCGGTCAGGCGCTTGCGGATAGCCTTGCGGAAAGGAATCTGCGCGAGGTAACGATCCGTTACGGCGTTCTCGGCCCGCACCCAGGCGGCCGTGGCTTCGGAGTTGTCGTCCTCCAGCCAACGGTAGGGGTCGGGCACGGAGGTGCCGAAGTAGTCGTCGACCGTCGTGCCGCGCTCAGTGGCGGGATAGGGAGGAAGATCGATCTGTTTCATCTGCTGCGTACAACTTGCTGCCATCATCGCGGCGCCTGCCAGAAGCAGCGCCGCCCGTACCGGTCTGTTCATTTTGAAAAAGGGTATTTGCTTACGTTGCGACAAAGTTAGAAAAAAATGCGTAACTTTGGTCTCTGCGAACAAAAACGAGACGACCATGTACGAAGAACTCCGGCAAATCATAGACCGAATCTGGGAAGACCGCGCGCTGCTCGACGGCGAAGAGGCGCGGCAGGCCGTGCGCCGCACGGTGGAGCTGGTGGACAAGGGCCTTTTGCGCTGTGCCGAACCCATCGACGCGGAAAAGAGCGAGTGGCGCGTGAACGAATGGGTCAAGAAAGCGGTGATCCTCTACTTCCCGATCCAGCCCATGCGCAAGATGCAGGCGGGCGAACTGGAGTGGTTCGACAAGATGGAGCTCAAGCATGGCTACGAGGCGCTGGGCGTGCGGGCCGTGCCCCATGCCGTGGCGCGCTACGGGGCCTACATCGCCCCGGGGGCGATTCTGATGCCCTCGTACGTCAACATCGGGGCCTACGTCGACACGGGGACGATGGTCGACACGTGGGCCACGGTGGGCTCGTGCGCGCAGATCGGCAAGCATGTCCACCTTTCGGGCGGCGTAGGCATCGGCGGTGTGCTGGAACCCGTGCAGGCGGCGCCGGTCATCATCGAAGACAACTGCTTCATCGGCTCGCGCTCGATCGTCGTGGAGGGGGCCCATGTCTGCCGCGAAGCGGTCTTGGGCTCGAATACGGTCATCACCGGCTCGACGCACATCATCGACGTAACGGGACCCGACCCCGTAACCTACAAAGGCTACGTGCCGCCCCGCGCGGTGGTCGTGCCGGGCAGCTACCGCAAGCAGTTCCCGGCAGGCGAATACAGCGTCAGCTGCGCCCTCCTCATCGGCCGCCGCAAGGAGTCGACCGACAAGAAGACGTCGCTCAACGACGCCCTGCGCGACTTCGGAGTTTCGGCTTAAAAAGGTGAAAAGTACAAAGTGAAAGGTGAAAGGCGGCGTATGCTGCAAAAACTTTTCACTTTTCAATTTTCACTTCAAAGAAAGAGCTTCCAACCTCAACAGCTGCTCCTTGACCGAAAGGCCGGCGGCGTAGCCGACCAAAGCCCCGGAAGCCCCGACGACGCGGTGGCACGGAACGATGATCGCAATGGGATTGCGATTGTTGGCCATGCCGACGGCGCGGCAGGCTTTCGGGCGGCCGATGCGGGCTGCGATCTGCCCATAGGTCCGGGTTTCGCCGTAGGGAATCTCCCGCAAGGCGGCCCACACCGCCTGCTGAAACGGCGTGCCGGCCGGTGCCAGCGGCCAATCGAACGTCCGCCGCTCCCCGGCGAAATACGCCTGCAGCTCCTGCACGGCCCGTCGCAGCAGAGGCGTCGGCGCCTCGCAGCCGTCGAGCGGCCCGGCATCCCCGGCGCCGACGAAGTGCAGCGCCGTGATCGCCCCGTCGGTCGCCGTGAGCCGCATCGGCCCGACCGGCGTTCGCAAAGTAACGGAATGCTCCATGCTCAAAGGTGCTCCAGCGTGTAGTCGATCATCTTTTGCCGGACGTTGAACGTATCGTCGGGCATCATTGAGTGGTTCTGGTCGGGATAGACCATCATGTCGTAGCGCTTGCCGGCCCGGTTGAGCGCCCGCGCCATTTCGACCGTATTCTGGAAGTGCACGTTGTCGTCGGCCGTGCCGTGGATGAGCAGCAGGCGCGTGCGGCGGTCGTCGAGCAGCCGTGCGAAGCGGATCGGCGAGTGGTCGTCGTAGCCGGCGGCGTTGTACTGCGGGAGGTTGTTGTAGATCTCGGTATAGATCGTGTCGTAAAAGCGCCACGACGTTACCGGCGCCACGGCGATCGCCATTCTGAAGAGCCCGCCGCCCTTCAGCGCGCAGCTCAGGGCCATGAAGCCGCCGTAGGACCAGCCGTAGATGCCGATGCGGTCGGGGTCGATCCACGGCTGCGCGGCCATGT
>CAZIUJ010000029.1:0-15596 GCA_964542345.1 uncultured Alistipes sp. | reverse complement strand
CGACGTACCACAGCGACTTACCGGTCGAGGGATCGACGCCGGCGTAGGTCGGCAGGTAGGAGTCGTAGATTGAACCGCCCACTTCGCGGATGTACATCGAACCGCGGATGCCCTTCTCGGCGACGTTGTCGCTCAAGGAGAGAATCTTGTTCTTGTAGTGCAGCATGTTGAGGTTGACATTCCACGTGAAGTTCTTGTAACGCAGGACGTCGGCGCTCAGCTCGATTTCAACGCCCGAGTTGCGGATCGAACCCACGTTGACCGGCAGGTTGGAGTAACCCAGCGACGGCGGAACAGGCATGTAGTAAAGCATGTCCGAAGTCTTGCGCGAGAAGTACTCGATGCTACCGTTCAGGCGGCCGTTCCAGAACCCGAATTCGACACCCACGTTGAACGAGTGCGACGACTCCCACGTGATGTCCTTGTTACCCTTGTAGTCGAGGGCCAGCGAGAAGTCGCCGTCGACACGACCGAGGGCATACTGATCGAGGTAGGGGTAATAGTTGCTGTAGCCGCTCTGGTCGAGCAGGTCGTCGTTACCCTGAATACCGTAGGAAACCTTGAGCTTCAACAGGTCGATCCAGTTCGCGCTGTCGAGGAAGTTCTCTTTCGAGAGGAGCCATGCCGCGCCGACCGAGCCGAAGTTGCCCCAGCGGTGGTCCTTGTGGAAGCGCGACGAAGCATCGCGGCGATACGAAGCCGAAACGAAATATTTCTCGTCGTAGTTGTACTGCAGACGCGAGAGAATACCCATCGTGAAATACGAATCCGTATTCGAGGATACCCGCGGGGTCTCGTAAATGGTGTTGTCCAACTCAGGAATCGAGGGGTTGAACATGTTGGTGTTCGAACCGCCCAGATACTGGATTTTCAGCTTGTAGGACTCGAAACCGGCCAGAATGTCGAGGTTGTGTTTCTCGGCGAAGGTCTTGGTGTAGGAGGCCAGATACTGCTGGTTGACGCTGAAAACGCGCTGCGAAGCCACGCTCACATAACCCTCGCCCACGTAGGAACCGTAGTAGGGGTTATAGGCGGTGTTGGCGCGCTGGTTCGTCAGGTTGGTGTTGATGTTGGCCGTGAGGTTCAGCCCCTCGACGGGCGTCACGGTGGCGTACCACGTACCGTTGAACGCGTCGGTGAGCGTGCGGTGCGTATCCAGCTCCAGCGAAATCATGGGGTTGGCGCCGCCGGAGAACGCACGGGTCTGATTGGTGTTGGCACCCGAGTCGTAGATCTTGTTGCCGTGCTCGTCGCGCATGATCTTGCCGTCGGTGTCGCGGACGTACATCGGGTAGATCGGGGCGATGAGGTTGGCCAGATAGAAGAGGTTGGCCGACGAGCCCCACGTGGTCTGACCCGAGGGCGAATCGGTGATCGAGTGCGAGAAGCCTACGTTGCCGCCCACCTTGAGCCACTTCTTAGCCTGGTAGTCGGCTTTCAGACGGGTCGAATAGCGCGTGAAGTTCGAGTTCTTGACGATACCCGCGTCGTCCAGATAGCCGGCCGACATGTAGTAGTTGAGGCGATCCGACGAACCGGCGATGGAGACGTTGTACTCCTGGCGCAGGTTGCCGTTGCCGAACAGCTCGTCGTACCAGTCGTCGGGCGTATAGTAATATTGTCCGTCTGAGTAGCCGAGTTTGGCATTGGGGTTGAGCTTGCCGTTGGCGCCGATGAGCGTTTCGCCCTCGGGAACGGTGTAGACGTTGTAACCCGTACCGCCGTTCGTGGGGTCGAAGAGCATGGAGTTGGCATAGGCGCGAGCGTCGGCCGCCGAACTGCCGGCGTAGCGGCGGTTGTTGTACAACGACTTGTAGGCCAGCTCATAGTACTGACCGGGATTGTCGATCACGTCGTAGTTGGCCACGCCGCGCGAGTTGGTACCCCATTTGGCATCGAAGTTGATGACGGCGTCGCGCGATTTGCCTTTCTTGGTGGTGATGACCACCACGCCGTTGGCACCGCGGGCACCGTAGATGGCCGAAGCCGAAGCGTCCTTGAGCACCGAGATCGACTCGATGTCGGCCGAGTTGATGAACGAGAGCGAACCGTCGTAGGGCGCGCCGTCCACAATGTAAAGCGGAGCGCTGCTGGCCGACATGGAGCCGACGCCACGGATGCGGATCGACGACGAGCTGCCGGGCTGGCCGTTGCTCGATACGGCCTGCACGCCCGATACGGCGCCTGCCAGGGCGTTCGAGACGTTGGACACCTGGCGTTTGCCGATGTCTTCGGATTTCATGACGGAAGCCGATCCGGTGAAGGCCTCCTTCTTGGCCGTACCGAACGCCACGACGATCACGTCGTCGATAGCCTGCGAATCTTCGGCCAGGGCGATGTCGACGCGCGTCTTGCCGGCAATGGCGACCGTCTTGGTCTGATAGCCGATAAAGGATACGGTCAGCGACCCGTCGGCCGGAGCCTGCAGGACGTAGCTGCCGTCAGCATTCGAGGTCGTACCGACAAGTGTACCATCGACCATGACGGTCGCACCGGCCACGGGCGCTCCGTCGGGGCCCGAGACAGTACCGGACACCTGCCGGTTCTGAGCCTGAACGAAGATCGCTCCGACGCTCAGAATCGCAATTAACGATAGTACAAGTTTTCTTACCATAAACGTTAATTTTAGTAGGTTTTTAGAATAAAAAGTTCAGGACAAAGATACGCGATAAAGCACTAAAAAACAAGAATATTTATAAGAAAATTTAGTAATATGACGATCGCTCCGCAAAAAGTAAATTTACGCTTACATATTGTTAAAGAATTTAAGGATGCGGTTTCGAATCGTAATGCTCCGTTCGGGGCATTTCCTGCCCGTTTTCGAAAAATCCGCCCGACAAACGGGTGCGGCGCGGATGCGAAAAGGTTACATTCCGTCGAAAAAAGCCGTTATTCGCAGCGTTCGGCGACGGCCGGCTGCGGATAGCGCGTATCGATGCGGCGGGAGAGGCGGCTCATCTCGCCGTCGAGCGTCGAATGGGTGATGACCGCATAGATTTGCGTGGTGCGGATATTCTTGTGTCCCAGCAGCTTGCTGATCGTCTCGATGGCGACGCCCTGCGACAGGGTGATCGTCGTCGCAAAGGTGTGGCGCGCGACATGGAACGTCATGCGTTTGGCGATGCCGGCCGCCAATGCGATCTGTTCCAGGCATTTGTTGCACCACCCGTTGGCCGGCAGGGGGAAAATGGGGCCGTCGCCGGCAGCGGAAAGATAGCGCTTCAGGATCGCCTGCGGCAGGGCGAACAGGCGCACGCTCACCTCGGTGCCGGTCTTGCGGCGCGTGAGGTCGAGCCACGCATGGCCGCAGCTCTGCTGGATGTGGTGCGGGACCAGGCCGCAGAGATCGACGTAGGACAATCCCGTAAAACAGCTGAAAAGAAAGGCGTCGCGCACAAGCCGCAGGGTCCCGGCCGGCAGGTCGAGGGCCACAAGCCGGTCGATTTCCGGGAGGGTCAGGTAGCTGCGGCTGACAAATTCGCTGTGCAGCTTGTAGCCGGCGAAGAGGTCTTGCCGGAGGTAGCCCTTGCTGCGGGCCAGCATCAGGATGTGCTTCAGGGCGATCATATAGACCCAGGCCGTATTCTTCTTGCGGCCGCATTGTTGGATGATGTAGGCATGGAAGCCGGTCAGGAACTTCTTGTCCAGTTCGTCGAACGCGAGGTCGGGGCGCCGGTAGGCCGTCTCGACGTAGTGTTCCAGATGCCGGCAGACGCACCTATATTTACTATAGGTAGCCCGACTTCGGCTGACTCCCACCATGCGGCCGAATTCGTCGTTGTGCTGCCGGAAAAAGTCGAGGAGCCGGTGCCGGCCGTGCGCATCGCCGAAATAGGCTTCCCGGACCTGCAGGGGCGTAACGGTTCTTCCGGAGAGAAAAAGCGTCCGATAGCACTGCTCGATGCGGAAACGGATTTCCAGCAGCTGGCGGTTGACTTCGCAGGCGCTCCGGTCGCGGCCCGCAAGCTGTCCGGTCGCGGAGCACCAGCGGGTCGGGTCCACCGAAAGATGCGTGGAGAGCTGCGCCCGCTGGCCGCAGATCGTAATGCGGGCCATCACCGGCACAAGACCGTTGCGGAGCGGCGCATTCTTCTTGAGGTAGAATAATATTCTGAAGGTGTTTCTCATCTGCTTCTGCCTGGTTCAACTTCGATATTTCGTGCTAAAGGTAACGATAAAGCGACTTCCTTTTGCTATACGGAGCGGCCCAAACGGCTTATTTTCCGGCTCTTGAGCCGCCGCGCACGGTTACTTTCTGGCTTCCTGTCCGACTGCCGCACCGGGCTACCAAAGTCCGTTTTCCGTTGATTCCCAACATATTGGATTATTTCGTTCCCGTTCTCCTCCCCGAACATGCAACTTCTTAAGTATCTGTCGATTCGGCCGACCGGCGACCGCACTTCGTTTTTTATTCTAAAAAACTAACTAAAATTAACGTTTATGGTAAGAAAACTTGTACTATCGTTAATTGCGGTTCTGACGGTCGGAGCGATCTTCGTTCAGGCGCAGAACCGGCAAATATCCGGTACGGTTGCCAATCCCGACGGTCAGCCGATCGTCGGCGCGTCGGTCATCGTCGAGGGCACTTCGACCGGTACGACGACCGCAGCCAACGGCACCTTCGCCTTGCAGGCTCCGGCCGACGCCACATTGACGGTCTCTTTCATCGGCTATGAGACGCAGCAGGTCGCCGTCGCCGGCAAAACGCAGCTCAGCATCGTCCTTACGGAGGATTCGCAGGCCATCGACGAAGTAACGATCGTAGCTTTCGGTACCAAGCGCAAGCAGGACTTGGTAGGCTCGGTCAGCAACGTAAAGACCGATATCATCAAGAACTCGCAGGTAGCTTCGATTTCCAACGCACTGGAAGGTGCCGTAGCCGGTCTTCAGATCTTCAACAGCACGGGCCAGCCCGGCAGCGATGCTTCGATTTTGATTCGCGGTATCGGCTCGCTTTCGGCCTCGAACAGTGCACTGATCGTTGTCGACGGCGTACCTTTCAACGGTAAGCTGTCCGACATCAATCCTGCTGACATCCAGTCGATCTCCGTATCGAAAGACGCCGTGTCGAACTCGCTCTACGGTTCGCGTGCGGCCAACGGTGTGGTAATGGTAACGACCAAAACGGGCCAGCGCGACCGCATGACCGTACAGTTCCAGGGAACGTGGGGCGTCAGCCAGCGTGCCTACAAGGACTATGACATGGTAACCGATCCGGGCGAGTTCTACCGCATGACATGGTACGGTATCCGCAACTCGGCTTGCGTAGGCAATCCTGCCGGCGGTGTAGCCCCTATGGACATCGAAAGCGCTTCGCTCTACGCTTCGCAGAAACTGCTCGGCGAGGTGGGCAATTACAATGCGTTCATCATTCCCGACGGCGAATATCTGGTAGGTCCCGACGGTCAGCTCAACGCCAATGCCCGCCTGCGCTACGACGACACGTTCGCCGATGCCATGTTCAAGAACTCGTTCCGCCAAGAGTACAACGCTTCGGCGTCGGGTGGTACCGCCCGCACGAACTACTACATGTCGCTGGGTTATCTCGACAACGATTCGTATGTGCTGGGGTCGTCCTACGAGCGTTTCTCATCGCGCGTGAACGTCAACTCGCAGCTGAAGCCGTGGCTGAAAGTCGGCATGAACATCGCCTACTCGAAAGCTACGCAGAAAGGTCTGAACGACGTAACGGGCCGCGCTTCGAATCCTTTCGAGGTAGCGCGCAGCTGGGCTCCCATCTACCCGGTGCATGCTTACGATGCCGAGGGCAATCTGAAATACTACGACAACGGTCAGCCCATGTGGGACGGCGGTAACGGCGAGACGGACGGCACCTCCAAACGCCCGACCGCCACAAACCAGAACGTCATCGCCAACCTCCAGGAGGATATCCGCAAGTCGGAGTACCACAACCTGACGTCGCGGGCCTATGTAGAGGTCAAGTTCCTCAAAGACTTCACCTTCACAGCCAACTACAGCTACGATTACACCAATATGAACGGTACGATCTACTACACGCCGACCATCGGCGACGGTCAATCGTTCGGTGGTCGCGGTACGAAAGAGAGCGCCAACGACATGACGAGCAACTTCAACCAGATTCTCTCCTATTCGAAAGCGGTAGGCGAACATAACATCGCTGCCAAAATCGGCCATGAATATTTCAAATACAAAGGTACGATATTCGAGGGCCAGAAGACCAACTTCTTCAACCCGCTGAACCCCGAACTGAGCAACGGCGGTAACCTGCAGTATATCGAAAGTTTCAAAGTTGACCACAATATCGAGGGCTATTTCGCCATGGCCGACTACGATTATGCGCACAAGTACTACGTATCGGCCGCATTCCGACGCGACGGCACCTCGCGCTTCCTCGACAAGTGGGGCAATTTTTGGTCCGTCGGCGTGGCATGGCGTCTCTCGCAGGAGAGTTTCATGCAGGGTGCTTCGAACTGGCTCAACGACCTGAAAATCCGCGCATCCTACGGTACGCAGGGTAACGAATCGATCCTGCCGGGCTATGCCTACGGCTACACGCCTTATCAGGATCAGTACGAGATCACCTGGGACGGTTCCTCGCTGGGTTATGCCCCCATCTTCTACGGCAACCCCGATCTGACGTGGGAAAAGCAGAAGACCTGGGACGTAGGTCTCGACTTCCGTCTCGGGAACCGCGTCTACGGTTCGGTGGAGTACTTCTACCGCAAGACCGACGACATGTTGTTCAAGAAGACGCTGAGCACCTCGGCCGGCCGCCCCTATAACTGGGAAAACCTCGGTGCGATGAGCAACCAGGGCGTCGAGTTCGAGATCAACGTCGACATCATGAACCGCAAGGATTTCAAGTGGACGGTTTCGCTCGTAGGTTCGCACTACAAGAACAAGATTCTGACCCTGCCGGAGGAAAACCGCGAGGAGGGTATCGTTTCGGGCAATTTCAAACTCATGGAGGGCAAGAGCCGCTATGAATACTACACCTACAAGTATGCCGGCATGACCGAGAACGGTGCTCCCATGTGGTATACGGATACGCTCGACGACGAGGGCAACGTCATCGGTCAGGAGACGACCGAGACCTATGCCAATGCTACGAAGTATTACCTCGGAAAATCGGCGCTGCCCGACTTCACGGGCGGTCTGAACTTGTCGCTGAGCTACAAGGGCATCGACCTGTCGATCGCCACGGCCTTCCAGATCGGCGGCTGGGCCTACGACTACAGCTATCTCGACGGCATGTCGGCTTCGTTCTATGTAGGTCACCACAAGGACATGTGGAAGACGTTCGATCCCGCGACGGGCAAGGGCGAGCTCCCCATTTGGAACGTCAACACCACGTCGAACTCCTATACGCAGCGTTCGGACGTCCACCTCGTCAAGGCTTCCTACTTCAGCCTGCGTAACGTAACGCTGGGCTACTCGTTCCCCAAGCAGTGGATGAACAAGCTCGGCATCGGCGGCATCCGCGTCTTCGTAACGGCCGACAACGTGGCTCTCTGTTCCGCACGCCAAGGCTTCGATCCCCGTGTCTCGGTATCGGGCAGCAACGACAACTACGGCGGTTACTCGCCCCTCCGCGTCATTTCCGGTGGTGTCAACCTTACGTTCTAATCCGAAAAACAGCAAATCAATATGAAAAAGATAATTTGGAGTCTCCTGACGGTCTCTTTCGCTGCGGTTTTCTCTGCGTGCAGCGAGGATGCCGAAGTAACGGCTTACCTGACGGAGGGTCAGAAAAACGAAATCGCGGCCGAAAATCCCGACAAAGTCTTTGCGGCCCAGGTCAACGGCATGTACAACGACCTGCAAAGCTATTATCGCACGAATGTCACCCACAACTACTTTGGCCAAAAGAGCTTCGACTACCTGACCTCGCTCATGGGCAACGACATGATCATGACCGGCATGTTTGCCATGAGTATGTACCACTATCTGCTCGATTACGGTGCCGAAAATTACACCCCGACGAACAACCGCTGGTCGGAGTACTATCGCGTTATCGATAACTGCAACCAGATTCTTGCTTCCATCGACGAAGATGCGAGCGATCCGGCCGTGTTGAAATACAAGGCCATCGCTCTCGGCCTGCGCGGTTATGCTTACCTGCAGCTCACCTATCTTTATCAGTTCTCCTACTACGTAGGTGCCGACGATACGAAGTGGGGCAAAGGCGCCAAATACGACTGGTCGCAGGAGCTCTGCGTACCGATCGTTACCGAGACCATCACGGGCCAGCAGCCCCGCAGCACGGTGGCTCAGGTTCACGAGCAGTTGATGGGCGACCTCGAAACGTCGTACGATATCTTCGAGTCGATCCGCATGGTCAAGACCGCTGCACCTACCGATTTCGATGGCTGTGTAGCTGCACTCTACCTGGCTCGCGCCCACATGATCATGCACCATTGGGACGAGGCCATCAAGTATGCGCAGGTCGTTATCGACAACTATCCCGTACTGACGACCGAGGCCGAAATTCTCCAAGGTTTCAGCAACTTGACGTTACCTGATGTGGTTTTCGGCTGCGACATTACTTCCGACAACACGGGTATCTATGCTTCGTGGTTCTCGCAGATGGACGTATACGGCGACGGTTATGCTGGTATCGGCGTATGGCGCGCCGGGTTCAAACCGCTGGTCGACCGCATCGCCGACGATGATATTCGTTTGCAGTGGTTCTGCTGCGATCGTTCGACAGGTATCGATTATACGGATGAAAAGACGGGTGAGACCGAACGTGTAACGCTGCTGCGCGATACTAAGTATCCTGCGAATGTGGAATACCAATCCGTGAAATTCATCGGCACCGGCCGCGACAACATTCTTGCCGAAGTCTTCGACGGTTGGGAACTGGGCGACTACATCTACCTGCGTTCGGAGGAGGCCTACCTGATGAAGATCGAGGCGCTGGCCCACAAAGGCGATGCTTCGGCCGTTACGGAGCTCGAAAGTTTCATGCAGACCCGCCAGCCGGGCTATACCTGCCCTGTTTCGGCCAAGGCCGATCTGTTGGAGGAGATCAACTTCCAAAAGCGCGTGGAGTTCTGGGGCGAGGGTATAGAGTATCTCGACAACCGTCGTCTCAACATCCCCGTCGATCGTTCGGATGCTACGTGGGGCAAGGCTAACAACAACCACCTCGATGCCGGCAAGCTGTGCGTCGAGCAGGAAAATACCACGCTGCGCTATCAGCTGCCGCTTTCCGAGATCGAGAACAACAAGATGATTCCCGCTTCCGACCAGAATCCCATGTAGTTTTTCGGATTCGCAATTTTTCGAGAGCTTCCCTTTCGGGGAAGCTCTTTTTTCGTCTCCGGCACAAAAGCTGCAAAGGTGGGGAAACTCCGATTTTTTTTGTAATTTAGCCGATGAAACGAGAAACCCCTACAAAACTACCTGCCATGAATGTTTCGGAAATCCAGCCCGGCATCCGCTACGTCGGCGTCAACGACCGCACCACGACCCGCTTCGAGGGGCTTTGGCCGCTGCCGGCGGGCGTTTCGTACAACGCCTACCTGGTCGTCGGCGAACGGGTGGCGCTCATCGACACCGTCGAGTCGCACTTCGGCGGCCGCCTTTTCGAAAATATCCGCCGCGAGATCGGCGACCGCAAGATCGACTACCTGGTCATCAACCACATGGAGCCCGACCACTCGTCGTCGATCGAGGCGCTGTGCCTGCGCTACCCCGGCGTCCGCATCGTCGGCAACGCCAAAGCTCTGCAGATGGTCGAGGGGTTCTACGGCCTCAACGTCGCCACGCTCGAAGTTCAGGAGGGCGACACGCTCGACCTGGGCGGCCCGACGCTCTCGTTCCACATGGTGCCGATGGTCCATTGGCCCGAGACGATGGTTACGTGGTGCCCCGAGCGGCGCACGCTCTTCTCGGGCGATGCGTTCGGCACGTTCGGCGCCCTGAACGGCGGCATCGCCGATACGCAGATCGACCCCGCACAGTACTGGGACGAGATGCGCCGCTACTACGCCTCGATCGTCGGCAAATATGGCGCGCCCGTGCAGAAAGCCTTGCAGAAGGTCCGCAGCCTCGACCTCGGGACGATCTGCCCGACGCACGGACCCGTCTGGCAGCAGCAGATTCCGCAGGTGCTGGGGCTCTACGACCGCATGAGCCGCTACGCGGGCGAGCCGGGCGCCGTGATCGCCTACGGCTCGATGTACGGCAACACCGAGCAGATGGCCGAGCGCATCGCGCGGCACCTGGCCGAGGCGGGCGTCAAGAAGATCGTCGTCCACAACCTCTCCTACGCCGATCCGTCGTACGTCTTGCGCGACATCTTCCGCTACGACACGCTCGTCGTCGGCAGCCCGACTTACAACGGTGCCCTCTTTCCGCCCGTCGCGCAGCTTTTGGAAATGGTCGCCGCGCGGTGCATTCCCCAGCGTCATTTCGCCTGCTTCGGCTCGTTCTGCTGGGCCGGCTGCGCCGTCCGGCAGATCGGCGACTTCGCCCGGCAGATGAAGTGGGAGCCGGTCTGCGACCCCGTGGAGATGAAGCAGGGCTTCACCGACGATGCGGACGCCGCCTGCCGCTCGCTGGCACAGCGGCTCGCCGCCCGCATGTCCCAAAAATAAACCGCGCGGAGCCTCCCGAATGCCGGGGTTGCGTCCCGAAGCCGAAAACGCCGGGGCAGCGTCCCGAAACCGAAGCCGGGGACACCCCTACCCTCCTACGAAAAAATCCCGGAGCTGCAGCGCAGCTTCGGGATTTTCCATGCCGGTTCCGAAACGTCAGATGCGGACCTTGACGATCACTTTGCGCACCTTGCCCTCGCCGACCATCGGGGCGTGGCCGTCTTCCGGGAAGAGGATCGAGAACTGCCCGGGCCGCATCGTGTAGTAGGTCTGCGGCTCGTCCTCGAAAAGCTGGATGTCTTTCTCGGGGTTGAACGGGCCTTGCGGCTGCTTCAGGTCTTTGCGTTCGCTCCAGCCGAAAGACTCCTCGCTGCCGCTGACCAGCAGCTGGATGTCGATGTAGTCGTTGTGGACTTCTAACTTGGCGTCGCCTTTCTTCTTGAGCTCGCGTTCCTGTACGTTGACATAGATGTCGCGGCCCTCCAGTTCGTGGATGCCCGGCTCCATGCGGCTCCAGTCGGTCGAAGCGAGCAGCTCGAAAGCCCGCTTCATGCGCGGGTGTACCTGTTCGTACCGCGCGCTGTTTTTCAGAGAATCGAAAATCATGGCTTTATTTGGGGTTTGGTTTCTTTAGTTTCTGCCGGTGAGGGATTTGTAGCGCACGACCACCGGATAGTGATCCGAGCAGTCGATCTCCTCGGGCACTTCGTAGGAGATCGTCTTCAGGGAGGGCGACCCCAGGATGTAGTCGATGCGCAGCATGTTGAAAAATCCGCGGTAGGTATGCGAATAGCCCGACCCGCATTCGGAGAAGGCGTCGTTCAGCCCGCGGGACATCGTGCGGTAGACGTACGAGAGGGGCGTGTCGTTGAAGTCGCCGCAGACGATCCGCAGCGGCGCCGGCTCCATCGCTCCGACGATCGAGTCGACTTGCGCCGCACGTCGCAGTCCGTTGCGGCGGAGGCGGCCGGCGATGCTGCGGAAGCGCGTTTCGCGGGCCGTGTCGCCGATGAAGCCGTGGTGCACAATATAGTCGTTGTCGGCGGCTTTGATCGCCGTGGAGTGCAGGTGGTTGTTGAAGATGCGCACCGTGTCGTCGCCGATCGCCACGTCGGCCCAGACCGAGGATTCGGGCGCCAGCACCACGCCCGAGCGCACGATGCGGTAGCGGCTCAGCACGGCCAGCTCCGTCTCGGCATCTTCCGCAAGGTCGAAGCGGGCGCTTTCGTAGCGCGTCCCAAGCTCCGCGAAGCGTTCGCTCCGGGCCGCTAACCGGGCGTTGAACTCTTGGAAACAGACCACGTCGGGCTTGAGGCTGTCGACCAGGTCCGCAATGCGGTCGATGCTGCTTTCGCCCTCCGCATCATAAAAATAGCGGACATTGTAGCTCATCACCCGGAACGACCCTCGCTCGGAGATGCCGTCGCCGTACGTGCGGCCGAGCTGCGGCTTCCAGAACAGCGGCACCTCGAAAAGCCCCGCGACGACCAGCGCAACCATCCACCCGGCCCGCAGCAGGCGCCAGCGCACGATCCAGTAGCAGGCCAGCAGCACGGTGATGACGTAGAGCGCCGGCACGGCGAGCGCCAGCACCGGGAAGATCCACATGCGCGCCGGGTCGACATAGGGCACCGCGTAAACCAGCGGCATCGTCAGCCCCAGGAGCAGCGTGCAAAGCGAGAGCAGCCCGTCGGCGAACCACATCCACGGACTGCGCCGCGGCCGCAGCGAACCGCCCTTGTATTCGATATATTTCTCTTCTTCCATCTCAGAAGCGGATTATGCCGCGGCGGCGCCACCACCCAAGCAGCAGCAGGCCCCACAGCATGCCGCCCACGTGGGCGAAGTGGGCCACGTTGCCGCCGCCGCGCCAGCCCAGAAAGAGTTCGATCACGCCGTAGATGACAACGAACCATTTGGCTTTCATCGGGATCGGCGGGAAGATCAGCATGATGACCGCATTGGGGTGCAGCACGCCGAAAGCCAGCAGCAGCCCCATCACGGCCCCCGAGGCGCCGACCAGCGTCATGGGGTCGTGCAGGGCCCAGGCGATGCCGGCCTGAATCAGCGCCGCTCCCACGCCGCACACCATGTAGTAGACCAGAAAGCGCTTCGATCCCAGTTCGTATTCCAGCGTGCGGCCGAACATCCACAGGGCGAACATGTTGAAAAAGAGGTGCTCGAAGTTCGCATGCAGGAACATGTAGGTAACGAACTGGTAGGTCCGGAACAGGGGCCACCCCACCCACAGGGCGCCGTATCGTTCGATCGCGCCGCCCGCGGGCAGCAGGGCCGTCGCCATGAATACCAGCAGGTTGATGACTATCAGGTTCTTGACGACCGGCGGGGTCTGAAAATAGCGGTTCATGTTTCCGTTCATGGGTACAAAGGTAGGTTTTTTGGCGGATTATCCTAAGCGGGCGCGAATATCTTCCGGCGAAATCTCGGCAAGAATGGCCTTGCCCGAGGGCGAGAAGCTGATGTTGCCCGTCGCCGTCAGTTGCGCCAGCAGCGCCGCGGCTTCTTCGTGCGTAAGCATCCGCACGGCCCCGCGGGCCGCTCCGCGGGCCATCGTCGCCGCAATCCGTTCCCGCCGCAGGTCGCCCGCCGCGACCGGCAGCGCGAAATCCTGCAGCAAATCGTAGAGCAGCCGATCGAGGGCTTCGGCCGGCAGCTCGGCCGGCGCGCCTTTCACTTCGACGGCGTTTTCCTCCAGCAGGTCGAGGTCGAAACCCAATGCCGCAACTTCCACGGCATGTTCTTCCAGCAGGGCATATTCTTCCTCGGCCAGCACCAGCCGCTCGGGGAACAGCAGCTGCTGGCTCGCCGCCGACCCCGTCGACAGAAGACGCAGATACTCCTCATAGAGAATCCGTTCACGGGCACGCCGCACGTCGACCACAACCAAACGGCCGCCCAACGACGCCGCCACATACCCGCCGGCCAGCGGCAGCGGATCGGAGAATCCGGGCGCCGCGTCGATCGCCAGCGTCTGCTGCCCGGCATCTTCGGCCGAGGGGATGAACTCCAGCTCGCTTTCTTCCGGCTCCGAAAAGCCCGATACGAACTCCTCGAACGTCTCGCCGGAGGCCGGCCGCGCGAATCCGCCGCTTCCCGACGGGCGGCCCGGCCCGAAAGCGGGCGCCACGTTGTCCGACGCCACCGAACCGCGGTAAGGGACGTCGAAGCCCGTGAAGTCGACATCGGGATCGGGCGCCGAGGGGTCGATATATTCCTCGCGGAACGGGTTGTAGCTCTCGTCCGACATGGCGCGCGGCTCGGCATAGACCGCTCCGCGTTCCAGCACAGGGATCTCCACCCCGCCCTCGCGGTCGAAATCCATGAGCGGCACGGCACCCGTACGGGCCAGCGTCTCGCGCACGGCGGCATGGACGATCTGCCACACGGCTTCTTCGTCGGCGAAGCGCACTTCGGTTTTTTGCGGATGGACGTTGACGTCGACACGCGCGGGGTCGACCGTCAGGTAGAGGAAATAGGAGGGTTTGCAGTTGTCGGGAATCAGCTTCTCGTAGGCCTTCAGAATGGCTCCGGACAGGTAACTGCTCCGGAAATAGCGACCGTTGACGAAAAGATACTCCGGATTGTGCTGCCGCTTGGCGGCGGCCGGACGCCCGACGAAGCCCTCGACGCGGGCGATCGAGGTGTCGGCTTCGACTTCCAGCAGATTCTGCTTGATCGCGCGGCCCATGACGTCGACGATGCGCCCGGCCAGCGACGTGGCGGCCAGCGAATGGACCGGCGCATCGTTCGAATAGAGCTCGAAAGCGATCTGCGGATTGCACAGGGCGACCCGCTGGAACTCAGTGCGGATCTGGGTCGCCGAAACGGTGCTCTTGTCTAAGAAACGGCGCCGCGCCGGCACGTTGTAAAAAAGGTTGCGCACGAAGAACTGCGACCCGACGGGGCACATGACCGGCTTCTGCGAGACGAACTCGCCGCCGTTGATCTCCGTCGAGGTGCCTATTTCGTCGCCTTCCTGCCGCGTCCGCAGCTCGACTTGCGCCACGGCGGCGATCGAGGCGAGCGCCTCTCCGCGAAATCCGAACGTCGAGAGGGCGTAGATGTCGTCGACCGAGGCGATCTTGCTCGTCGCATGGCGGTCGAAAGCCATGCGGGCGTCGATGGGCGACATGCCGCAGCCGTCGTCGACCACCTGGATGAGGTCCTTGCCGCCGTCGCGGAAGTTGACCTGCACGCGCCGCGCCCCGGCATCGATGGCGTTCTCCATCATCTCCTTCACCACCGAGGCGGGACGGTTGACGACTTCGCCCGCCGCGATCTGGTTGGCAACGACTTCGGGTAAGAGTCTGATCCGGTCGGCCATCTATTCTTCGTAATCGTTGGGTACTATGACGATCCGCTGCTCCTGCCACTCGACATCGCTCACGTGCGACTGGTCGAACGCATCGCGCGGGGCGGCTCCCTCGTCGGCCGCCGCTTCGATGCGCGCCGGCGCCGTCCGGCTCCGCAGCACCAGGTCGGCCAGCCGCGGGTAGAGAATATAGATGAACAGCAGCACCAGCACGGCGCCCGCCGCCATCTTCCAGATGCGTACGCGCCCCGTCGCCTCTTCGCGGCTGCGGCGCGCGGCCCGCGCCTCGCGTTGCGTGCGGATGTATTGCCCGGGGCGGTATTCGCGGCCGGCCTCTTCCGCCCGTTCGCCTCGCAGTTCGGCCCGGCGCTGCTCGCGCGCCTCCTTTTCGGGGTCGTAGTAGCGCGGGATGTAGTTGAACTTGTTGGCGTGTTTCTTGAATGGTGTGAAACCCAGCATTTCTTCACTTTTCACTTTAACGGAAGAAGCTCTTCATCCGTTCGAAAATATTCTGATTCCGGACCGACTCGGCTTTCTGGAAAGCGGGCTGTCCGGCCAGCTGCTCCACGAGTTTCTTCTCCTCGGCATTGAGCTTCGAGGGGACGGTGATGTCGACCACCACCAGCTCGTCGCCGCGGCCGTAGCCGTTGACGTCGGGAATGCCCTTGCCGCCCAGA